>CAMLQG010000009.1 GCA_946482075.1 uncultured Erythrobacteraceae bacterium | reverse complement strand
AGGAACATGCCGTACTCGCTTTCGGGCATGCCGATCGTGTCGAGCAGGTGCGAATAGGCGGCGATGTGGATCGTCTCCATGTTGGAGAAGGCGGCCAGCATCATTTTCACTTCGGTGGGCTTGAACACGCGGCCATATTTGTCGTGGTAGCAATCCTGCACTTCGACGTCCGCCTGGGTGAAGAAGCGGAAGATCTGCGTCAGCAGGTTGCGCTCGTGATCGGAAAGCTTCTGCGCCCAGTCGCGGCAATCCTCGCCCAGCGGCACTTCCTCCGGCATCCAGTGAACCTGCTGCTGCCGCTTCCAGAACTCGTAAGCCCAGGGGTATTCGAAGGGCTTGTAGGTCTTGCGGGCTTCGAGCAACGACATCTTGTGTCTCCGGAATGGAAATTCAGCGGGCGACTATATCCGAAAATCGCCCGTTTGGAATCCGCCGCATGAAAAAACGCGCTGGAAAACCATGCGGAAAACATCGCCTTCCGCCGTCTGCGCGCGCGTCGGACCCCGGCGCCATTTCATGCGTTGATATGGGCAGGAGGGGCGCGATTTTCCACCCTGCGCCGCCCTCGATGGAGAGTGCGATGACCGACAGGAAAAAGAAGGACGGGTTCCGCCACGGCGAAGGCGAACACTATCACGCACTGGGCAGCGCGAATTCGCCCGCTGGCGGCGAGGGCGATCTCGGCACCACTCTGCCGACCGACGAGGATCTGGCGGCCAAGAAGAAGGGCGCGAAGAAGTAACTTCCGACCGTTTTGTCTGAGCTTGTCGAAAGCCTGTCCTGAGCGGCTGGCTTGCCAGCCGGCCGAAGGGAACAGTTTTTCCTTTCTTCTGCCGCCAAAGAGGAGGACGGTCCTGCGACAGGCTCAGGACGAACGGGGCATCTCCCTTCGGTCCGGCGTGGGCCGCAGGGAGAGTTCGAATGGCGCATTTCATCCTGATTCATGGCGGCATGCATGGCGGCTGGTGCTGGGAACGCATCGTGCCCCTGCTGGAAGCGGAAGGCCACACGGTTGACGCGCCGGACCTGCCCGGCATGGGTGCGGACGCCACGCCTTTCGCTGTCGATATCATGCGCCAATGGACCGATGCGATGGCCGAACTGGTGCTCGCCGCGCCGGAACCGCCGATCGTGGTGGGCCACAGCCGGGCCGGGGTCACGCTCTCGGAACTGGGAGAGCGGCTGCCGGGCCGCATCGCGCGGCTGGTCTATCTCGCCGCTGTGCTCCAGCCCGACGGCAAGGGCATGGGCGACATGGTGACCGATTTCCCCGATAGCGGCGCGGCGAGGCTGGCGGCGGGCGTGCAGGTGGACGAAGCGCGCGGCGTGCTTGTCATGACCGATCTCGTCGCCGCGAAGGATGGCTTCTACAATCTGTGCACCCCGGCCGATGCGGAAGCGGGCGCGCGCCGGCTCTGCCCCGAACCGCTCGCGATCATGGCCGCGCCGGTCCACATCACGGCGGAGCGGTTCGGCCGCGTTCCGCGCGCTTTCATCGAGACGGAATTCGACAATGCGATGCCGCTCTCGTTGCAGCGGGCCTTGCAGGAGGACCTGCCCTGTGATCCGGTGATCACCTTGCGGACCGATCACTCCCCCTTCTACTCCGCTCCGCGCGAATGCGCTGAAGCGCTGCTGTCGCTTGCCTGAGGCCGGCTTTCCTGAACCTCGCACAACAATCGCGTTCATCGGAGGCAAACCACTGCGAGCTTAGGGTTCCCCGGTGATTCCGCTTGGTGGAACACGGGAACAGGAAAGGATTACCCATGGGCCAGCCAGAGCCCATCGCCCAGCCCGGCAAGGCCCGCTCCGACAGGGAGGACGAACTTGCGCCCGGTAGTGCGTGGCTGAACTACAACCAGTATCGCCTGAACCAGCCGCATGACCGGCGCAGCCAGGCTGTGGCACGCAACTGATCTTTCCGCCCTAGGGTTTCGCCGCGCCGATCGCCTGTTCGATGACCGGGCGGAACAGGGGCGCCAGTCGCTTGTTGCCGTATTCCGACAGATGGTGCTTGTCGTAATAGAGCGGGCGCCGGTCGATCGATGCCGGGCACTTGCCTCCTTCGCAAAGATAGGGAAGCGGATCGAGCAGTCTTAGGCTGCATTTCCGTTCCGCCGTCTTGAGCATCGCGATGGCGCGGGCGCTGCGGCGCAGATGCCCGGCCAGCGGGACTGACCGGTCCTCGACCTTGCCGCCGCGGATCACGCGCTGCTGCAGATCCTCCGCCACCCGCACCGGGAATTGCGGCGTCGGCATCACCGCATAGGTTGGCCCCGCCTTGGTAAGCGCGCAGGCTGTGGCGACGAACTGGGCGGCGAAAGCATCGGCGCTGGGCTTCGTATCGCCGGGGAACAGGATGCTGGGTCTTTCGAAATAGCCGTTCCAATAGGCGACGAGGATCAGCGGCGTGGTGCGCGACCTGGTCTGCGCTGCCAGGAAGCGCGCGTTGAACGCCTCGCATTTGTTTTCCGGATCGCTCGAGCGCGCGCCCAGCAGCGGCGCGCAGGAGGCATAGGCGTTGAATGCCACGCCGCCCCGCGCATCGCTTGGCAGAACGGCGACGAGCGCGCTGACTTCGGCATCGGCATGGCTGTCGCCCAGCAGCGTCACCAGCGCGCGGTCCTTGTGGGGTCCGACGATGCAGGGTTCGGGCACGCCCTTCACGACTGAGAAGCATCCCGGACCATAGGGGTTGGGCGCCGCATCCTGGGCGATCCGGGCGATTTCGGCCGGGAAGCGTTGCGGCAGGCCGCGCAGCGCCCACACCGCGGCGCCGGCTACCGCGGCCACACCCACCAGGACCGCCGGAATCGCATGCGCCTTGAGTTTCACCACGTGCGGCGAGAGATGGATATGGGGTTTGCCCTTGTCCGCCTGCAGCACGCGTTCGAGGAAGCGCCACGAAAAATGCCCCAGCACCAGCGAGGCGGCGATGCCCGCGAGGATATAGGCCGGATCGCCGACATGGTCCGAACGCGCCAGCATAACCGCCAGGGGCCAGTGCCACAGATAGATCGAATAGGAGCGCAGGCCGATCCAGCTCACCACCGCATTGCCGGTGATCCGGGAATGGCGCAGGCTTGCCAGGATGACCAGCGCCGTGCCGATCACCGGGAGCAGCGTCGTCGCATCGGGCCAGGCCTGGGCCTGGGCGGTCGCGACCGAGAGGAACACGAGGGCCAGGCCCGCTATCTGCGCCATGCGTGCGCGAATCCCGGCGAGCGGCGGCAGGAGATAGATCAGCCCGCCCGCCAGCATTTCCCAGATCCGCGGGGGCAGCAGAAAGAAGCCGCTGCGCGGCGAAGTGACGCTGAGATGGAGCATGAGCGCGAAGGAGGCGAGTGCCGCGAGAGCGACCAGCGGCGGGAACCAGCGGTGTGGCACCACTTTCGCCACGGCCATCATCACCAGTGGGTAGATCAGGTAAAACTGCCATTCGACCGACAGCGACCAGGTGTGGAGCAGCCATTTGTTTTCCGCGCCGGCATCGAAATAACCGGATTCCATCCAGTAGAGGATGTTGGACGCGAAAGTGACGCTGCCTGCCGCATGCTTGCCGACCACCAGGAATTCGGATGGCAGGAGGAAGATCGCACCGCCGATCAGCACTGCGGCGACCACCGCGGCCAGCGCCGGGATGATGCGCTGCGCCCGCGCGAGGTAGAAGTCCCAGAGGGAGAAGGTGCCCCTGGTCAGCCGCCCCACGATGATCCCGGTCATCAGATAGCCCGAGATCACGAAGAATACGTCCACGCCGACAAACCCGCCAGGCGCGAACCCGGGTGCGAAGTGGAAGGCCAGCACGGACATGACCGCGACTGTGCGCAGGCCGTTGATGTCGCCGCGAAAGCCGCCTGCCGCCGGTCCGGGAGACGCCGCGTCCGACCCTTGCACTAAAGCCATTGTTTCCCCTTGATGAAATCGATGACGGCGAGCGCCCAGACAGACCGTCCCGCGGCATTGTAGTGCAGCCGATCGACTCTCAGCGAGCCGGGCGGCACATCCATGTCGCGATTCTGCCGGTCTTGCTCGGATGCGGGCTTCCCTCCTCCATTATAGGCTTTTCTTATGTCCAGGAAATTATCCGGATAGGATCGCGCCAGATCGGCATTCAGCGCGACGATCCGGTCATATCGCGGCGTGCCGCGCACCTCCTCGGGACGTGCGGAGTTGATCACGCCGAGCAGCACCACGTGCCGGCCTTCGTCACGGGCCTTGTCCATGATCGCCGCGATATTTCGGCGTGTTCCGGCCAGGCCGTTGTCAACGTCGTTGCGCCCCGCGCAGACGACCAGCAGCGCCTTTGGCGGAAAATCCGGGTGCAGAATCATGTGGGTTCCGTCCGGCACCGGGATCGCGCGCCTCAAGGGCTTGCGGACGGCGAAGACATGGCGTTCGTGACCCGTCACGGGATCGACCGAGCGCGTATAGACCCCCCGCACCCCTGCGATCGTCGCGTCGAAGCGGCGTGTGACGCGGTCCGTCGATCTGCCGATCTCCGGCGCCACGACTGTGAGCGTGTTGGCACCGGTCACCAGGCGCTTCGCAGCCGCGATCACGTGGATCGGGACTGCGCCATAGCGTGCCGCGATAGCATCCGAAGCCTGTCCGCCGATCCCCGCATTCACGACGGGAACGCCGAAATGGCGCGCCACCTCCTCCGGATAGCCGAGCTGAGTCAGGCTGTCGCCCAGCGCCAGGATCGCGGGCCGGGCTCCGGCTTTTGCGAAGACGGGGCCGGGGGTGAGCGCGGCGGCTGCACCAAGGGCAAGGAATCGGCGCCGGGGCAAGCCGGAACGAGCCGGCGCTGCGGCCTTGTCGAAGGCGGCGGGGTTGTCGGCCCCATCTTTCATGCAGTTACTGGCAGGCCAGGCATTCTTCGTAATCGGTCGGCTCGCCGCCAAGCTCGAATTTCGCGGCTTCGGGCGTGTTGTCCGCTTCCACGCCGCCCGCGAAGCCCGCGCGCTGCACGCTTTTCGAGCGGAGGTAGTAAAGCGACTTCACGCCCTTTTCCCATGCCTGGAAGTGGAGCATCATCAGGTCCCACTTGTCGACATCGGCCGGGATGAACAGGTTCAGGCTCTGCGCCTGGTCGATGAACGGCGTGCGATCGGCCGCGAATTCGAGCAGCCAGCGCTGGTCGATCTCGAAGCTCGTCTTGTAGACGGCCTTCTCCTCCGGCGAGAGGAAGTCGAGATGCTGGACCGAGCCACCCTTCTCCAGGATCGAGTTCCAGACATTGGTCGAGTCCTTGCTCTTCGATGCCAGGAGCTTTTCCAGATAGGGGTTTTTCACCACGAAGCTGCCGGACAGCGTCTTGTGGGTGTAGATGTTCGCCGGGATCGGTTCGATGCAGGCGCTGGTGCCGCCACAGATGATGCTGATCGACGCGGTGGGCGCGATCGCCATCTTGCAGCTGAAGCGCTCCATCACACCCTGGTCCGCCGCGTCGGGGCAGGGGCCGCGTTCCTGCGCTAGCAGCATCGAGGCTTCGTCCACCTTGGCGTGGATATGCTTGAACATCTTGAGGTTCCACGCCTTCGCCATCGCGCTTTCGAGCGCGATGCCCTTCATCTGGAGGAAGGAGTGGAGACCCATGACGCCGAGGCCGACCGAGCGTTCGCGGCTGGCGGAATAGCGCGCGCGCGCCATCTCGTCCGGTGCGCGGTCGATATAATCCTGCAGCACGTTGTCGAGGAAGCGCATCACGTCTTCGATGAAGCGCTTGTCGCCCTGCCACTGGTCCCAGTTCTCCAGGTTCAGTGAGGAGAGGCAGCACACGGCGGTGCGGTCGTTGCCCAGATGGTCGCGGCCAGTGGGCAGCGTGATTTCCGAGCAGAGATTGGACGTGGAGACCTTGAGGCCCAGATCACGGTGATGCTTGGGCATCATGCGGTTCACCGTGTCGGAGAACACGATATAGGGTTCGCCCGTGGCGAGGCGGGTTTCCACCAGCTTCTGGAACAGTGAACGCGCATCGACCTTGGAGCGTACCGAGCCGTCGCGCGGGCTCTTGAGCGCGAATTCGGCGCCGTCGCGCACCGCTTCCATGAACTCGTCGGTCAAGAGCACGCCGTGGTGCAGGTTCAGCGCCTTGCGGTTGAAGTCGCCCGAAGGTTTGCGGATCTCGAGGAACTCCTCGATCTCCGGGTGGGAGACGTCGAGATAGCAGGCGGCCGAGCCACGGCGCAGCGAACCCTGGCTGATCGCCAGCGTCAGGCTGTCCATCACGCGGACGAAGGGGATGATCCCGCTGGTCTTGCCGTTGAGGCCGACGGGCTCGCCGATGCCGCGCACCTGGCCCCAATAGGTGCCGATGCCGCCGCCGCGCGAGGCGAGCCAGACATTCTCGTTCCATGTGCCGACGATGCCTTCGAGACTGTCGTCGACCGAGTTGAGATAGCAGGAGATCGGCAGGCCCCGCCCGGTGCCCCCGTTCGAGAGAACGGGCGTGGCGGGCATGAACCACAGCTTGGAGATGTAATCGTACAGCCGCTGGGCATGGTCCCGGTCGTCCGCATAGGCGTCGGCCACGCGGGCGAAGAGGTCCTGGAAGCTTTCGTTCGGCAGCAGGTAACGGTCGGTCAGCGTTTCCTTGCCGAATTCCGTCAGCAGCGCATCGCGCGACGGATCGGTCTGCACGGCGAAGCGGCGCGCCTGCACCGTCTTGGAATCGACCGGCGTCGCGGCCTGAACCGCCATCGCCTGCGCCGCATTGGCAAGCGCTTCGGCGGCCTTCTCGGCCACCAGTCCGTCGCTGCCCTGATCCTTGTCAGACATTGCCACAGCCGGGCCTCCTTTGGTGGTTCCGGCCTCTCCGCTCGTGCCGCCATCCTGTTCGACGGGGCCGCCCAGCGGCAGATCGAGGCTCAAATCCTCACCATTCCCAGTCCTGAAATCCATCACTTACCCCCAACTCCAGATCCGGTATGGAACAACGGCGTCCTCTTCCCGTCATTCCGGTTACGTTCGAATCGGCAGGCTTCCCCAAGCCTATCAATTCGGAGGGGAACAAAGGGAAAAACTTATCCCCGGAATGTCCCCAAGCTTGGCTTGCGCGAAGGAGTCAGGAAGGCCGAATCCGCGCTTTGCTCCCACTCTGATGAGCGGCAAACGGAAACTAGGTCTAGTGGTCCCCCCTCGGTAACGAACCACTATCCATAGTGCCCGAAGCTGAATCGCGCGCAAGACTTAAATGGTCACAAAACTGTGATCCACAAGTCCGGGAGGGCTGGGGCGAGTCCGCGACGCGTGGTCAAAGCTCCACTCGCGGGACGCGCAAGAGTCGAAATAATTTTTTTGCATTGCAGGCGCCGGCTGGGGAAAAAGACTCTGTCGTGACAATCAGCGACATTGGCCGCGACACAAGATAAGGGATTTCCATGTTCAACATCATCGGCGCGATCCTGTCGGGCTTCATCATCGGCGTGCTGGCGCGCTGGTTCTATCCGGGCGAGGTTCCGCTGGACTGGATCACGACGATCCTTCTGGGTATCGCCGGCTCGCTGCTGGCCGGCCTTGTCACCATGCGTGGGCATCCCGGCGGCGGGTTCAACCGGGCCGGCTGCCTCGCCTCGATCATCGGGGCGATGGTGCTGATCCTGATCGGGCGCTGGGTACTGTAAGGGGAATCGAATGGACATTCCGGACGACATCTTCACCGAACCGGAAGACGCCGATCCCGAGACGCTGGCCAATCTCGGCCCGCTGCGCCGGCTGGCGGGCATCTGGGAAGGCCAGCGCGGGGTGGATATCAATCCCAAGGCCGATGGGCCGGAAACGCGCAAATATTACGAACGGATCGAGATGCAGCCGATCGATCCGCAGTTCAACGGGCCTCAGCTGTTCTACGGGCTGCGCTATCACCAGCACGTCAACACGCGGGAAGAGGCGATCACGTTCCATGACCAGGTGGGGTACTGGCTGTACGAGCCAGCAACGGGCCTGATCCTGCAGACAGTGTCGATCCCGCGGGGGCAGGTGGCGATCGCTGCGGGCCATGCCGCGCCCGACGCGACGAAGCTGGTGGTGGAAGCGACGCGCGGGCAGACCGAATACGGCATCTGCTCGACCACCTTCCTCGAACTCGCTTTCCGCACCGACGCTTACCGCCTCGAAGTGGAATTCCATGAGGACGGATCGTGGAGCTATGTCTCCGACACCACGCTGGTCGTGAAGGGGAGGGATGAGCCATTCCTCCACCGCGACCGCAATAGTCTGACGCGCGTGGGCGAGCCGGTGCGCAATCCGCTGGCGGTGGAAGAAGCCGGGGCGTAGCCGTGCCTTGCCTCCAACTTCGTCATTCCCGCGAAAGCGGGAATGACGAAAAGGCAGGTGCGTTCAGCGCGTAACCCGTATCCGTTCCGACGCCACCCCCGCGCCAATCTGCGAGTCCGGCCAGTTGGCAGGGGCCTGGCGCATCGGGTTGTCCTTCCATTCGTGCCCCCACCACAGCAGGTGGTTGCGGGTGAGGAACAGCCACTTCCCGTCATGCTTCTCATAGATGTCGTGATAGATCAGCGTCTGTTCGAAGAACTGGTCCCATTCAACCCAGCAATGGCAATAGACCTTGCCGGTGGCACGCGTGGGGCTTTCCACGTCGATCAGGTGATTGGCGACCAGCATGGTGGACGTGCCGCAATTGGCGAAGACTTCCGGCATGGTGCTCATGAAGCCGCCGTCGAGCATGGTGGCTTCCGGCAGCGGATCGGTGCGTTCGACCCACAGCGAGTTCATCAGGTCCCAGTCGCGGCTGTCCACAGCATAGGCGTAGCGCAGCGCCAGCTTGCGAATCTCGTTCTCGGCCAGCAGCGTCTCCAGGCTCGGTTCCATCATGCTTCGTCTCCCATCGGTTTTGTTTGACGAAAGCATCCTATCGCTCGCCGAGCGGCTGGCAACGAAGGCGGGCTTGTGTATGGTTGCAGGAAAGGTACGGCAGGAGAGCATGGCGATGGCCCAGTTCGGTGAGGAAAGCACGGCGGCTGAAGTCGTCGCGAGGCTCGATCTTTCGGGCAAGCGCGTGCTGGTCACTGGCGTATCGGCGGGTCTTGGCGTGGAAACGGCGCGTGCGCTGGTCGGGCGCGGGGCCGAAGTGGTCGGCACGGCGCGCGATCTCGCCAAGGCGCGGGGCGCCACCGCGGGGATCGAAGGGCCGGGCAGCCTTTCGCTGGAGGAATGCGATCTCGCCTCGCTCGCCAGCGTGCGCGCCTGCGCGGACCGGCTGGCGGCGGATGGTCGGAAATTCGATGTGGTGATCGCCAATGCCGGCGTCATGGCCTGCCCGCAGGGGCAGACGGCGGACGGGTTCGAGACCCAGTTCGGCACCAACCATCTCGGCCATTTCGTGCTGGTCAACCGCATCGTCCCGTTGATCCGCGACGGCGGGCGCGTGGTGATCCTGGCATCGGCTGGCCATCGCAATTCCGATGTCGACCTGGAAGACCCCAATTTCGAGCGGACCGAATATGAACCCTTCGCTGCCTATGGCCGGTCGAAGACGGCGAACGTGCTCTATGCGGTGGAGCTGGACCGGCGGATCAGGGATCGGGGCATCCGTGTCAGCGCGGTCCACCCCGGCGGTATCCGTACCGAACTGATGCGCCACCTCACGCCCGAAGTGCTCGGCGCCTATGCGGCGCGAACGAACAAGGGCTTGGCGCCGATCCAGATGAAGACGCCGGAGCAGGGTGCGGCGACCAGCCTCTGGGCGGGCTTCGCTGCGCCGGCGGAGGAAGTCGGCGGGCGCTATTGCGAAGACTGCCATGTGGGTGAGCTGGCCGAGGTCGACCTGACACACCGCCGCGGCGTGCGGCCCTATGCGCTCGATCCCGAACGCGCCAAGGCGCTGTGGGCGCTGAGCGAGGAGATGGTGGGAGAGCGGTTTCCGCTGGAGTGAGCGCGCGTCTTCTCCTCCGTTCGTCCTGAGCTTGTCGAAGGACCGCTCTTCTCCTTCAGCAGCGGAAGAAGTGAAGAGCGGTCCTTCGACAAGCTCAGGATGAACGGATTTCCAAGTTCACTCTCTCACCCCGCCAGCTGCGCGGTTGCCAGTTCCACTTCCGCGATCAGCCATTCGCGGAATTCCCGCACGATCGGCGCCTCGCCGTCACGGGCGGTGTTGAGATACATGCCGCCGGGAAACTCGCAGACGAGGTCGAACGGCCAGACCAGCCCTTGGCGCAGATAGTTGTAGCCGAAGAAGGTGGTGGCGATGCTCACTCCCAGCTTCTGCATCACCACGTCATACATCAGCGCCTGGGAATCGACGAGCAGCCGGTTCTGGTGGTCGGCATAGGACAGGCCCGCGGCGGCGAACCAGTTCTCCCACAGGTCCATCGGCGTCTTGATCTCTATCAGCAACGTGCGGGCAAGGTCGCGCGGTTCGCGCAGGTCGTAGCGCTCGATCACGTCGGGGTGGCAGATCGGGGTGGCGGCCCAGCCGAACAGCTTGATCTCGCCTGCGCGCGCATGGCGCGAATAGACCGGGCGGATGATGATGTCCGCTTCTTCCGCCGCCTTGGCCTCGAGCGAGAGCAGCTCCACCTGTGCATGGGGGAACCGGTCGAGGAAACCGTTGAGCCGGGGGATCACCCAGTTCGAATAGAGCAGCGGCACCGTGGCCACGCGGATGCGCCGTTCCACCAGCGCCGATTGCACGCGCGAGGTCGCCTGTTCCATCTGCGCGAGGGATGGGAGCAGGTCCTGGCGGTAGCGCTGGCCGATCTCGGTCAGGCGCAGCGATTGTCCGGCGCGGTCGAACAGTTTGACGCCCAGTTCGCTTTCCAGCACCTGGATGCGGTGGCTGACGGCGGAGACCGTCAGGTGCATCGCATGGGCGGCCGCGCGCATGCTGCCCGCGTTGGCGGCCGCCAGGAACGCTTCGATCCCGCGAAAAGATGGTATGTTGAGCCGCATCGCGCGGGCGCCTTTTCATCACTGTTCGATTTTTTGTGTTCGAATTTTTTGGAATCGGCAAGGATTTTATATCGCTTGCCGGTGCGGCCGCTTGGGTCAAGAATTCGCTCCTCAAGGACTCGCGCAACCCCCTTCAGGGCGCGGGCCATCGGGATCTTTGGAGAGAGGATGCGGACATGACCCAGCTGGGCGCGGTTTTGAGCAATGGCGAATATATCAGCCCGATTTCGGCGGATTCCCACATCGTGGAAGCGCCGGATTGCTACACGGCCAATATCGAGAAGAAATATGCCGAGACCGCTCCCTTCGTGCGGCGCGGGCAGACCGAAGACGGTCGCCCGATGGACGCTTTCATCATTGACGGCATGACCGCTCCGGTCCCGGTGATGTCGGTTTCGTCGGCAGGGCGCGACCCGCGCGAGAGCTTCCTGTCGGGTACGGTGGACGACGCGCTGCAGGGCGGCTGGGATCCGGACGCCCGCATCGCCGACCAGGAACGCGACGGCATCGCGGCCGAAATCCTCTATCCCAGCGTCGGCATGGTGCTCTGCTCGCATCCCGATCCGGATTACAAGCAGGCTAATATGTGGGCGTACAACCGCTGGCTGCAGCAATATTGCGAACCCTATCCCGATCGCCTCTATGGCCTGGGCCAGACGACGGTGCGCAGCGTCAAGGAAGCGGTGGACGATCTGCGCCAGTTCAAGACGATGGGCTTCAAGGGCATCATGCTGCCGGGCTTCCCGGACACCGAATTCGACTATTGCGATCCGCAGTTCGACGCGCTGTGGGAAGCGTCGATCGATCTCGAAATGCCGGTCACCTTCCACATCCTGACCACCAACCACCCGCGTTCGGGCAAGGACTGGACCAAGCCCGACTATCGCGGCAATTGCCGGATGAACGGCTTCCATGGCATCATCCGCGGCGTGCAGGACATCATGGGCATGTTCATCTTCGACGGCATCTTCGACCGCTATCCGGAACTGAAGGTGGTCTGCACCGAAGCCGACGCCGGCTGGGTGCCGCACTTCATGCACCGCATGGACCACGCCTATGAGCGGTTCTTCGGTACGCTGAAGGGCGTCGAGCTATCCAAGCTGCCGAGCGAGTTCTTCGCAGAGAACATCTATGTGACGTTCCAGGACGACTGGTCGGCGTTCAAGATGACCCACCTGATGAACCCCAAGCGGATGATGTGGGCCAACGATTATCCACATGGCGATTCCACCTGGCCCAACAGCCAGCCGCTGCTCGCCAAGCACACCGCGCATCTCAGCGACGATGAAAAGAAGCTGATCCTGCGCGGCAATGTGGAAGAGCTCTATCAGCTGGCTTGAGTGAGTGTTTGATCCTCCCCATCGCTGCGCGACAGGGAGGATCAATCAAGTAGTCAGCTCACCGTCAGCAGGAAGTCGGTCCACTGGCCGTCCTGCACGTCGCCCCAACCCTTGGTGCCGTCTTCCAGCGTCCAGCTCGTGCCGCAGATCGGCCAGCGGCAATTGTGCCAGGCGTTGAACACGAACGCGACCTGGGTCTCGCCGCGCATGCGGAACGTGCGGCCGTGTTCGTCGGTCAGTTCCAGTTCGACGGCGGTGGGGATGATGTGCGCGTCATAGCTCGTCAGCTTGCGGACATTGACGACCGCTGCCTGCTTCCCGTCCACGATCACCCAGCCGAACCGCAGCGCGTCTTCCTCGGCCAGCTGGAAGTTGTTCTTCCAGATCGGGTCGAGCGACGGCGAGTCATGCGCGGTGGCGTGGAAGCAGAAGCCATTGTCGAACACGCCGGTCATCCAGGTGATCGGCGGGATGTTGCGCGGCATCTCTGTGCGTTCTTCGCCCCATGACCGGTCGCGCACATGCGTGCCGTCCACGTCATAGCGCTTGCCGCGGATGGTGACTTCGCCGACCGTGCGGAGCGGCTGTTCCAGATGGACGTTGCTCGACCAGACCTGCGGTTCGTGGATCGCGGTGTGGATCACGTCGAAGCTGTTGTTGCGTTCCTTGTCGAGATAGGTCGTGCGGAACTTCACGCCGGGTTCGAGCACTTCGACCGAGTAATTGCCCGGCGTCGTGTACTTCATGTAGCTGCGCCCGATCGCCTCCATGGGCGTATAGGCGCGGTAGTCCATGATATCGATCTGCGGCGGGATCGGGCGATAGCCCTGCGCCACCATCACCCCGGTGGAAACGAGGTCGAGGTTCGGGTGGGCCCAGGTGTACATCAGGGCGTGGATCTTGGCTTCGGGGACCGAGAAGCCGAAATACTGCGTCTCGTTGAGGTCGGGTGACGGATTGCGCTCCTTATATTCGGGATGCATCTCCTCGTTCCTGGCTTCCCAGATACCCATGCGCTTCTCGAGCTTGCGGGTGATGTAGAATTCGGCCGCTTTGGGCGCATTGGACACTTCGGTCATGGCAATCCTCTCGCTGATCAAGTCACCGGCGGGCGGCGATGGTGCCGTCCTTAGCGCTGTGGGGCGATGAAACCGAACGACTTGCAAGCACATCAGTTTGCGAAAAACGCAAACTGGCCTATGGCAAGCCCAGCGAGGTCATGATGAAGCAGCGCCTGCCATCCATCCGCAGCATCGAGGCTTTCGTCCGCCTGGCCGACGGCGCGACCGTGGTCGATATCGCCGCGACAATGAACCTGACCCCTTCCGCGGTCAGCAGGCGCTTGCAGAGCCTGGAGGCTTCGGTTGGCGTTTCGCTGATCGACAGGCGCAGCAACCGGCGCAGCCTGACCCCCGTGGGCCGCGAATATCTCGACCATGTACGCCCGGTGCTGGCGGCATTGCGCGCCGCCGGACAAGCCGTACTGCCCGGTGACGGCAAGTCCCGGATCAGCATTCTCGCCAGTCCCTGGTTCTTCGCCAACTGGATCGCGCCGCGCCTGCCGCGCTTCCTGGAGGGCCGTCCGGAAGTGAGCGTGGAAATGATCACCGACGAGACTGCGCGCCATGCAGCGCCACCGGATATCGTTATCCGTTCCGGCCTGACGCGCGAGCCGCGCGCCGCCGAAATGGCGTTGGTTGATTTCCAGATCACGCCGTTCCTGCATCGCCGGCTGATCGAACGTGCCGGTGTCCGCACTCCGGCGGATTTGCTGAACGTACCCCTGATCGAACATGTCCGGTCCAACCACGCCTGGGAACGCTGGTTCGAACGCGCCGGCGTGGGCGGTTCCCAGGCGGCCCGGCGGATCACGGTCGACACGTCGTTCATGGTGTCGGAATCGGTGCTGAGCGGTGCGGGCGCGGGCCTGTTGCCGGTGATCTATGCGTCGGAGGAAGACCGGGCCGATATCCGCGCGCTATTCCCCGAACTGTCGATCTATATCGGAACGGCGTTCATCTCATCGAACGAGTCCGCGTCTCGGCCGGTCGTCAACGCGCTGCGGGAATGGATTCGGTCCGAACTGACGGGCTAGGGCACCAGCACCGTGTCACGCGCCTGCGGCAGAGTTTCCTTGTAGTCCAGCGTATAGTGCAGGCCCCTGCTCTCGTGCCGTTTCAAGGCGCTCCGCACGATCAGCTCGGCGCATTGCAACAGGTTGCGCAGCTCGATCAGGTCTGTCGACACGCGGAAATGGCCATAATAATCGCCCACTTCCTCGGTCAGCAGCTTGATGCGGTGCTGTGCGCGTTCCAGACGCTTGGTGGTGCGCACGATGCCGACATAGTTCCACATGAAGCGACGGATTTCGGTCCAGTTCTGCTTGATGACCACTTCCTCGTCGGAATCGGTCACGCGGCTTTCATCCCACATGCGGATATCGGGCGGGGCGTCGAATTCGTCCCAGCGTGTAAGGATGTCGGCTGCCGCCGCCTCGCCGAAGACGAAGCATTCGAGCAGAGAATTGGACGCCAGGCGGTTCGCGCCGTGCAACCCGCTTTCGGTGCATTCGCCCGCGGCATAGAGGCCGGGCAGGTCGGTGCGGCCCTGGAGGTCGATCAGCACGCCGCCGCACGTGTAATGCTGCGCGGGCACGACCGGGATCGGCTCCTTGGTCATGTCGATGCCGAGAGTCAGCAGCTTCTCGTAGATCGTCGGGAAATGTTCGCGCACGAATTCGGGCGGCTTGTGGCTGATGTCGAGATGAACGTAGTCGAGGCCCAGCCGTTTGATCTCATGGTCGATCGCGCGCGCCACGATGTCGCGCGGGGCCAGTTCGGCCCGCGCGTCGAACCGCGTCATGAAGCGGCGGCCCGCGCCGGGGTAGCCGGGCGGGATCTTCAGGTGGCCGCCTTCGCCGCGCACCGCCTCGGTGATAAGGAAGTTCTTGACGTCGAGATTGTAGAGGCAGGTCGGGTGGAACTGCATCATCTCCATGTTGGAGACGCGCGCGCCGGCGCGCCAAGCCATCGCGATCCCGTCGCCCGTGGCCCCGCGCGGCGCGGTGGAGAAGAGGTAGCAGCGTCCCGCGCCGCCGGTCGCCAGCACCGTGGCGCGCGCGACATGGGCTTCCACATGGCCGGTCGTCTCGTCCAGCGCATAGACACCCCAGATGCGGCCCGAGCCCGAATAGCGCGCCTCGTGCCGCCCGGTGATGAGGTCGATGCAGGCGCGGCCCGGCAGCAGGGTGATGTTCGGATTGTCCTGCGCGGCCTTGAGGAGGGCGGATTGCACTGCCCAGCCGGTCGCATCGTCGACATGCACGATCCGGCGGTGCGAATGGCCGCCTTCGCGCGTGAGATGGAGGTTCTTGCCTTCGGTGTTGAACGGAACCCCCAGATGCATCAGCCGGTCGATTGTATGGGGCGCGCGTTCGATCACATATTCGACGGTTTCCTGCCGGTTGAGCCCGGCGCCCGCGATCATCGTGTCGCGGATGTGATCGGCGAAAGTGTCGCCCGCGTCGAGCACTGCGGCGATCCCGCCCTGCGCATGGGCGGTGGAACCTTCGGTCAGCCCACCCTTCGCGATCACCAATACCCGCAGCTTCTCGCCCAGCGCGAGCGCGGCCGTCAGCCCGGCAGCGCCCGAGCCGATGACGATGACATCATGTTCTTGCTGCTTAGTCGCCATCGCGTCAGGCAGGCTCCCTGACGGGACTGGTCAGGCTCATGAACACGTCTTCCAGATCGGCTTCGCGCGTGCTGACGTCGCGGATCACGAAGCCCTGGTCCTGCACCAGCGCCAGCACTTCGCCCGCCGTCACCTTGTCGCGATCATAGGTGATCTCGATCGTGCGATCGTCCTGCTTCACCGATTTCACGAAAGCGGGGTGATGGGGCAGCTGATCGATCGCGCGGTCGAGCGTGAGGACCACGATCTTCTCCGTCATCATGCCGACCAGTTCGCGGGTGGGTTTGTTGGCGATCAGCGTGCCGTGATTGATGATCGCGATCCGGTCGCACAGCTGTTCCGCCTCTTCGAGATAGTGAGTGGTCAGCACTACCGTCACCCCATCGGCGTTGAGATCGCTCACCAGATCCCAGAGCTGGCGACGCAGCTCCACGTCCACGCCGGCGGTGGGCTCGTCCAGCACCAGCACCGGCGGTGAATGGACCATCGCCTTGGCTACCAACAGGCGCCGCTTCATCCCTCCTGACAGAGTGCGGGCATAGGCGTCGCGCTTGTCCGCCAGATGGACCGCGCGCAGCAGCTCCTCTGCGCGGCGCAGATGCTTCGGCACGCCATAGAGCCCGCTCTGGATGTCGAGCACTTCATAGGGCGTGAAGAAGGGATCGAAGACGATTTCCTGCGGTACGATCCCGATGCTGGCCTTGGCATTGCGCGGATCGACATCGATGTCGTGGCCCCAGATGGCGATCTTGCCGGATGTCTTGTTGACCAGGCCCGCCATGATGTTGATCAGCGTGGACTTGCCCGCGCCATTGGGGCCCAGCAGGCCGAAGATCTGCCCTTGCGGCACGTCGAAGCTGACCCCGCCGAGCGCGAGCTTGCCTGCGCTTTCGCCGGCCGGCGCGTAGCGCTTCACGAGATCGCGGATGGAAATGGCGGCGGGGAGCTCGGTCATGGAGGTTCCTTGGGCCACGGCGCAGCCTGCGTAAAGAGCTTGTGTCACGATGAAGTCCGGCTGGATTATGCGCCTGCCCGATGGTAACGGCCCGTACATGTCGATTCCGCCACCAGAAACCACTTTCGTCGATCACCACCGTGTGAGCTGCGACGGTTCCGGCCATATTCGCGGCGGTGACCGCTTCGCCGCCGCGGCGCTGGGCCATCCGCGCGTCTGGCTGGAGATCGACGAGCATGGCTATGTCGATTGCGGCTATTGCGACCGGCGCTTCGTGCTGAAAGGCGGCCCGGCCGATGGCGCGGGCCAGGCGGGCGGCCCCGACATCGCCTCGGGTGCTTCGCCGGCCTGAACTCGTCACCCCAGCGCAGGCTGGGGTCTCTATCGTCAGGGTCCTTAGCCGAGATCCCAGCCTGCGCTGGGATGACGAGGTTGTTTGAGTTGGGTCAAGTTGCCCCTATATCGGGCGCATGACCCAGACTCCCGATCCTCGCTCGCTCCTCTATGCCGACGGCAAGCTTTCCCCCGATGAAGCCCGGGCGATCGCTGCCGAGACGCTCGGCCAGTGCGACGATGGCGAACTCTATCTCCAGTTCGTGACAAGCGAGGCCTTCGGCTTCGACGATGGACGGCTCAAGACCTGCGACTATTCGCGCGATGCGGGCTTTGGCCTGCGCGGCGTTTCGGGCGAGATGACCGGCTTTGCCCATGCCAACGATATCAGCGCCGCCGCCATACGCCGCGCGGGCGAGACGCTGAAGCTGCTCGATCCCGCCAAGGACGCGCCGGCACCGCCGCCGCGACAGAACAACCGTCATCTCTACACCGATGCGAGCCCGCTCGATCTGGTGCCGTTCGCCGACAAGGTCGCGCTGCTCGAAAAGATCGATGCTGCTGCCCGCGCCCGCGATCCCCGCGTCTCGCAGGTCAGCGCCTCGCTTTCGGGCAGCTGGGGCGTGGTCGAGATCGTGCGGGCGGACGGCTTCGTCGCGCGCGACATCCGCCCGCTGGTGCGGTTGAATGTCGGCATCGTGGCGGAAAGCAACGGGCGGCGGGAGACCGGCAGCTTCGGCATCGGCGGGCGCTATCTCTATGACGACCTGTTCAAACCCGATACCTGGAACCGCGCGATCGACACCGCGCTGGGCCAGGCGCTGATCAATCTCGAAAGCGTGGCCGCACCGGCGGGCGAGATGACCGTTCTGCTCGGCTCCGGCTGGCCCGGCGTGCTGCTGCACGAAGCGGTCGGCCACGGGCTGGAAGGCGATTTCAACCGCAAGGGCACCAGCGCCTTCTCCGGCCGCATCGGCGAACGCGTGGGCGCGCCGGGCGTGACGGTCGTGGATGACGGTTCCATCGCCAATCGGCGCGGATCGCTGTCGATCGACGATGAAGGCACGCCGACGCGCGAAACGGTTCTGATCGAGGACGGCATCCTCAAGGGTTATATGCAGGATCGGCTGAATGCGCGGCTGATGGGCGTGGAGGCCACCGGCAATGGCCGGCGCGAAAGCTATGCTCATGCGCCGATGCCGCGCATGACCAACACCTTCATGAAAGGCGGGAATGACGATCCGGCCGAGCTGTTGTCCCGGGTGAAGAACGGCATTTTCGCCAAGAGCTTCGGCGGCGGCCAGGTGGACATCGTGTCGGGCAAGTTCGTCTTTTCCTGTACCGAGGCCTACAAGGTCGAGAACGGCAGGATCGGCGCACCGATCAAGGGGGCGACGCTGATCGGCGACGGGCCGAGCGTGCTGACTCGCGTCACCGGCATCGGCAACGACATGGCCTTGGACGAAGGCGTGGGCGTGTGCGGCAAGGGCGGGCAGAGCGTGCCCGCCGGCGTCGGCCAGCCGACCCTTCTGATTGAAGGACTTACGGTGGGGGGAACGGCCTGATCCGTGTATTTTCGTCGGTCAGTTACGGTTCAGGCGTGTCTGCGTAGTCTAGGCGACATAAAAGTAGGAGTGCATCATGCGTAAGACATTGACTGCTCTGGCTGCGACGATTGCCGTTCTGGCTGCTCCGGCTATGGCCGCTTCCAGCCAAGCGAAGGGTGAAGCACAACTCGCCAAGATGCTTGATGGCCGCGTGGCCGGCAAGCCGACATCCTGCATCAGCCTGCCCAATTCGGGCAATCTGCAGGTGATCGACAAGACCGCGATCGTCTACAAGCAGGGCGGCACGATCTATGTGAACCGCCCGGCCGATCCCAAGCGGCTCGACCGGAACGACATTCTCGTGATCGACCGCCTGTCGCACCAGCTCTGCAAGACCGATATGGTCCAGACCCGCTCGCAGGGGCCCAACAGCTTCTTCACCGGAGCGGTGTTCCTGGGTGACTTCGTGCCGTACAGGAAGGCCGAAGGCTAAGTATCGGTGCCCGCCGCTCAGCGCGCCTGGGCGGCGGACATCCTGCATATCTGGTTCACACGGCTGAAGCCGCAGCAGCGCTTCGCAAGGATCGACGCGGTTGACGATCTGCTGCGCCGTCGTTTCGCCCGCGTCCTGCGGATGCTGGGCAATCGCCCGGCGGGCAGCTTCCTGGGCGATGTGAAGACCGCGCAGGCGGCGATCCTCCTGTTCGACCAGGTGCCGCGCAACATCTTCCGCAGCGATCCGCGCGCTTTCCGCTATGACCGGCTTGCTCGCGCCATCGCCAAGGGCGCGATGCGCAGGGGCTGGGACCGGCATCTGCCCGTCGCCGGTCGCCAGTTCTTAGCCATGCCGCTGATGCATAGTGAGGCGATCGCGGACCAGATCCGTTCGCTCCATTATTTCGCGGCGCTGGGCAAGCGGGGCGGCTATCCCTTCGCGGTCGCGCATCATCGCATGATTGCGCGCTTCGGCCGCTTCCCCCATCGCAACGCCGTGCTGGGCCGCAACAGCACCAGTGCCGAAATCGAGGCCGTCGCTGCCGGAAACCATTGGTAGCGACGCACCGCCCGCGTTATCCCTCCCGCAGAGCAAAGGGAGAGGCAAGCATGCACAAGGTCACCAGCGCGGAAGGTCTGCGCCTCTATGCGCTGAGCCGTGCAGCCGGCGATGTGCCGCGCGAGGAGTTCCGCGCGGGCTTCACGGATCTTCTGGGCAAGATCGATCCCGCTCTGATCTCGGAGCATCGCTTCTTCGATCTCGAAGGCACGCAGCCGCCCTGGCTCGACACCGGCATGGCCTGCGCGCCCGGCGATCGTTTCACGATCTTCGTCACCGGGTGCATCTGGATGTCGCGCGAGGCCGATATCTGGCTCCACCCGCATCTCTGGCTATGGTACCGGCTCGGCCCGGATGGCGACGTGTTCCGCGGCACGCGCTGTTCCCACAGCTTCACGGCCGACCGCACCGGGCCGCTTTTCCTCGGCGGCTCCTTTCCTGGAGAATGGATCAGCCCGGCGGGCGATCTCGCTTCCCACGACGTCTACGCGGTGACCGAAGGCGGGGTTTCCGCATTGGTGATCCGCTGGAATGCCGATACGCTGGACGGGCTGAAGGCGCTTGCCGCGCAGGGTGACATCGGCGGCTTCGTCGCCTGCGAGCTCGACCGATCACAGACCGCCATCGTGTTGCCGCCGGAAGGATGGTCCTATCCGTGGAATGTCGGCACGGCCGAAGCGTTCGCCGTGCAGGAAGGCTTCCCGGCGGGTACGCCGATCGGCTGCTATACCAAGGACGAGGTGATCTCCTACAACGCGGCCGTCGAACTGCCGTTCGAGCCGGGCACGCGCATCGCCTGGTCGTGGAAGATGGATAGGCTGCCCGCGAAGGAACGGGAGGATTTCCTCCATACGCATGATTACATCGCGGTCGCTGTCTATTTCGAGAACGGCAGGGATCTCGCTTATTACTGGAGCGCGGAATTGCCGCCCGAGACGGCCTATCAATGCCCGATCCCCAAATGGACCGATTTCGAAACCCATGTCGCGATCCGGTCGGGCGCCGAAGGGCTGGGCAAGTGGTTCGAGGAGGAGCGCGATGTCTATGCCGACTATCTCCGCTGGATCGGCGATCCGCCCGCCAGGATCACCGGCGTGTGGATCATCGCGCTGAGCGCGTTCCGCCATGGCGAAGG
The DNA here is from genome assembly GCA_946482075.1 of uncultured Erythrobacteraceae bacterium. The sequence continues at coordinate 39,145 of CAMLQG010000009.1, read as the reverse complement.
GCAGGCGGAGATCGCGAATATCCGGCTGATCACGGACAAGGGCACGACCCAGGTGTGCTGAGCCTCAGGCGATGTGTTTGAGCGCTTCCCGCTTGCTGAGCGGGCTCAGCTCGTTTCCATGTTTCGTGACATAACGCCCAACTTCCAGCGGATCGGTCCGCGCGTATTGGCGCAGTGCCCAGCCGATGGCCTTGCGCAGGAAGAACTCCTTCGAACCCAGCGACGGCGCGATGCAGGCGTAGAGGAAGGGCAGGTCGGTTTCGCCCTTGGCGTTGAGCTGGCACAGGATCGCGCTGCGCCGCTTCCAGATGTCGTCGCACACTGCCCATTCGAGCATAGCTGCCTTCATCGCTTCGGGCTGCGCGCGCAGGATGGCGAGGAAGGCTTGCGGGGCGATGCTGTCGATATAGTCCCACCATGCGCCGGAGACGATCATCTCCTCATACATCGGCAGCGCATCGACCCGCTGGAAGGGTCGCGCCGCACGGATGTCGCAGAGGGTGAGCGCGCAATATCGTTCCTCGCGGAACTCGGCCCCACGCCAGATCGCCAGGACTTCCGCCTGCCAATCCGCGCTTGCGGCAAAATCCAGCCCCGCGAACAGCTCCTTGCACAGCGCGCGGCGTGCGGGCGTCGGCACGCCGAGATAGGGCATGGCGGATTTCATGTAAGTCTGCATCGCGCGTGCGCGGGCAGGTTCGGCAATGGCGCTCAGCCCCTCGCGGACGCATTTGGCGAGCGCAGTCAAGTTGCCTCTATTCCCACTCGATCGTGCCGGGCGGCTTCGACGTGTAGTCGTAGACCACGCGGTTGATGCCTTTCACCTCGTTGATGATCCGCGTCGCGACGCGGGAGAGGAAGGCGGCGTCGAAGGGATAGATGTCGGCCGTCATGCCGTCGGTCGAGGTCACGGCGCGTAGCGCGCAGACGCTGTCGTAAGTGCGGCCATCACCCATGACACCCACGGTCTTGACCGGGAGCAGCACGGCGAAGGCCTGCCAGATCGCGTCGTAGAGGCCGGCATTGCGGATCTCCTCGAGATAGATCAGGTCCGCCTTGCGCAGGATGTCGGCGCGTTCCTTGGTCACTTCGCCCGGAATGCGGATCGCGAGGCCGGGGCCGGGGAAGGGATGGCGGCCGACGAAAATCTCCGGCAAGCCGAGCTCGCGGCCGAGCACGCGGACTTCGTCCTTGAACAATTCGCGTAGCGGTTCCACCAGCTTCATGTTCATGCGTTCGGGCAGACCGCCGACATTGTGGTGGCTCTTGATGGTTACCGAAGGCCCGCCGGTGAAGCTCACGCTTTCGATCACATCCGGGTAGAGCGTGCCCTGGGCCAGGAAATCCGCGCCGCCGATCTTCTTCGCCTCTTCCTCGAACAGGTCGATGAAGGCCTTGCCGATGAACTTGCGCTTGGCTTCCGGATCGGTGACGCCGGCCAGCCCGCCGAGGAACATGGCTTCCGCGTCCACATGGACCAGCGGAATGTTGTAGTGATCGCGGAAGAGGGTCACGACCTGCTCCGCCTCGTTCATCCGCATCAGGCCGTGATCGACGAAGACGCAGGTGAGCTGATCGCCGATCGCCTCGTGGATCAGCACGGCGGCCACGGCGGAATCGACGCCGCCCGAAAGACCGCAGATGACTTTGCCCCCATTCGGGCCGATACCGACCTGGGCGCGGATCTCCTCGATCTTGGTCTTGCGGAATTCGGCCATCGTCCAGTCGCCGGCCAGGCCGCAGACATGACGCACGAAATTGGCGATCAGCCTGGCGCCATCGGGGGTGTGGACCACTTCGGGATGGAACTGCGTGCCGTAATAGCGGCGTTCGTCGTCCGCGATCAGCGCGAAAGGCGCGCCTTCGCTGGTGGCGACGATGCGGAAGCCCGGTGCGAACCGGGTGACCTTGTCGCCATGGCTCATCCACACCTGGTGGCGTTCGTCCACTTGCCACAACCCGTCGAACAGCACGCAGGGCTCGCTGACGGTGAGATAGGCGCGTCCGAATTCGCCGCCTTCTCCCGTCTCGTGGCCGGGGCGCACTTCGCCACCGAGCTGGTGCGTCATCACCTGCTGGCCGTAGCAGATGCCGAGGATCGGCAGGCCGCTATCGAACAGCACCTGCGGCGCGCGCGGACTGTCATCGTCGCAGACCGAAGCCGGGCCGCCCGACAGGATGATGCCCTTGGGCTTCATCCGTTCGAAGACCGCTTCAGCTTGGCTGAAAGGGGCGATCTCGGAATAGACGCCCGCCTCGCGCACGCGCCGCGCGATGAGCTGGGTCACTTGGCTGCCGAAATCGACAATGAGGATGGAATCGGGGAGGTGGGCTGCGTCCATGCGCGCTGCCCTAGGTCGCGTGCCCCAAGCTGTCCAGCATCCGCAGGCGGGTTCTCTATTCCGTTTCCTGCGCGCTGATTGTAACGGAGGCGCGCAAAGGGGAGCCACCCTGCCGAGGAGTGAGGCGCATGAGCGCGGATTTCGATACCACTGCGATGCTGGCCAAGGCCGAAGTGCTGATCGATGCGCTGCCCTATATGCGCCGCTATGCGGGCTCCACCTTCGTCGTCAAATATGGCGGCCATGCGATGGGCGATCCGGCGGCGGCGCAGGATTTCGCGGAAGACATCGTGCTGTTGAAGGCGGTGGGCATCAACCCGGTGGTCGTCCATGGCGGCGGGCCGCAGATCGGCGCGATGCTGAAGAAGCTGGGCGTCGAATCCCGTTTCGTGGACGGACTGCGCGTGACCGACAAGGAAACCGCGCAGGTCGCCGAGATGGTCCTGTCGGGCGCGATCAACAAGGAACTCGTCACCTGGATCGCCAATGCCGGGGGCAAGGCGCTGGGCATTTCGGGCAAGGATGGCGGGCTGGTGACGGTCACCAAGGTGACGCGTACCGCGAAGGACCCGGACAGCAATATCGAACAGGCGGTCGATCTCGGCTTCGTCGGCGAACCGTCCAGGGTCGATACCACGATCCTGGAAACCGCCAGTGCCGCCGGCATGATTCCGGTGGTCGCTCCGATCGGCGCGGGCGCGGACGGGCATACCTACAATATCAACGCCGATACGATGGCGGGTGCGCTGGCGGCCGCATTAGGCGCAGCGCGCCTGTTCCTGCTGACCGACGTGCCAGGCGTGCTCGACATGGAGAAGAACCTCCTCACCGATCTCACACCGGCCGATATCCAGCGGCTGCAGCAGGACGGCACGATCAGCGGCGGGATGATCCCCAAGCTTGAGACCTGCGTGCTGGCGGTCGAAGCGGGTTGCGAAGCGGCCGTCGTGCTCGACGGACGAGTGCCGCATGCGATGCTGCTCGAAATCTTCACTTCGCGCGGCGCGGGAACGCTTATCCGGGCGTGAGGCTTGTAGGGGGATGATGCGCAAGATCCTCCTCCTCGCCTCGCTCGCCGCTTTGTGGGCTTGCAACAGCCAGCCTGCCGAACAGGGGAAGGTTCCTGCGCCTGCGACCGACGCAATGCCTTCTGCCGGCCCGGCGCTCGATCCCGCCGCGCTGGAAAGCCGCAACTGCGCGGATGTCGCGAATTTCTACGCCCAGGCGATCGGAGGCGGCGACTACGCGTCTGCCGAGAAGGTCTGGAAGAAGGATCTCCTGCCCGCGGGCGGATTGGCGAAGCAGTTCGCATCCTATGGCAAACCGCAACTCGCCATGGGCGAACGGACGGAGGAAGGCGCTGCCGGATCGCTCTATTGCGAAGTGGCGGTGACGCTCCGCGATGCCGCTGATGCGAGCAAGAAGCCGGCTAAAGGCATGATAACGTTCCGCCGCGTCAACGATGTGGACGGCGCCACGCCCGAACAATTGCGCTGGCATATCGAGAAGAGCGAGATCGAGGGGATCGGAGAGTAACCGTCATCCCAGCGAAGGCTGGGATCGCTCTCGATAAAGCGCGGGCCGGTTAGAGACCCCAGCCTGCGCTGGGGTGACGAGCGGTTTTCTCTCGGCTAATAGGGCGGCGCCGGTTTCCCGGCTTCAAGCGAAAGGCTTCCTCCCTTGATCTGGTTCACCCTTGCCGAAATCCTCGATCTGTTGATTTCGGTGATCATCACCCTCGTCATCGTGCAATTCGTGCTGAGCCTGCTGATCGCCTTCAACGTCGTGAACATGCACAATGATTTCGTCGCCGCGATCTGGCGGGCGATCAACGCGCTGCTCGAACCGATCCTCGGGCCCATCCGGCGGATCATGCCGGCCACCGGATCGATCGATTTCTCTCCGCTGGTCCTCATCGTCGTGCTGCAGATCCTGCTGATCATCGTGCGCAACCTGGCCGTGGCGTCCGCCGTATGAGCGCCGAGATCATCGACGGTAAGGCCTTCGCCGAAGGGCTGCGCGAAAAGGTCGCCACATTCGCCGCCGCGTTCGAACAGAAGGCGGGCCGCAAGGCCGGCCTCGCGGTGGTGCTGGTGGGCGAGGACCCGGCAAGTCAGGTCTATGTCCGTTCCAAGGGCAAGCAGACGATCGCCAGCGGGATGGAAAGCTTCGAATACAAGCTGCCGGCCGACGCGGCGGAAGCCGATCTGCTGGCCGTGGTGGAACGGCTCAATGCCGATCCGGCAGTGGACGGTATCCTCGTCCAGCTGCCTCTGCCCGGCCACATGGACGAGCAGAAGATCATCGCGACTATCGCGCCCGACAAGGATGTGGATGGCTTCCATGTGATCAATGCGGGTCGCCTGGCTGTGGGCCAGGACGGCTTCGTGCCCTGCACGCCGCTCGGCTGCCTGATGCTGCTGAAGGACCGGCTGGGCGACCTTTCCGGCCTCGACGCGGTGGTGATCGGCCGGTCCAACATCGTCGGCAAGCCGATGGCGCAGCTCCTCATCAAGGAAAGCTGCACTGTCACCGTCGCGCATAGCCGCACGAAGGACCTGCCCGATGTGGTGCGCCGCGCCGATATCGTCGTCGCCGCAGTGGGCCGTCCAGAAATGGTTCGGGGAGACTGGATCAAACCGGGCGCCGTGGTGATCGACGTGGGCATCAATCGCGTACCGGGCGCGGAAGAGGGCAAGACGCGCTTGGTGGGCGACGTCGACTTCGCCGGCGCCAGCGCCCACGCTGCCGCGATCACGCCGGTGCCGGGCGGGGTAGGACCGATGACCATCGCCGTCCTGCTCCGCAATACGCTTGTCGCGGCCTATCGCAATGCGGGGCAGAAGCTGGAGCCCGGCGCCCTGTGATCCGGCGGGCGAGCCTGGCGGCGGCACTCGCCTTCGGTCTCTGCGCTTCGGCTGCGCCTGCCCAGCCCGACGGTCCTCCGCCCGGCGGTGAAAGCCCGCCCGACGCGTCGGCGGGCCGCGCGCGCTTCTCCTTCGCCAATCCCAGCGGCATCATCGCCGCCGAACTCGGCCAGGCCCGGATCATTCGCGAAAAGGGCGCAAAGGGCGTGAAGGAAGCGTTCAAATACTACGTCGCGGATGATGCCGTGGTCTTCGTGCCCGGCCCGGTCAATGCGCGCGCGCATTGGAAGAAAGCCGGGGTGCTGCCGATCATGCCGCAGCGTTCCCCCTATGGCGTCTGGATGAGCTGCGACGGATCGCAGGCGATCGTCCAGGGCGCCTGGCAGGGGGACGGCGCCACGGGCTATTTCGTCAGCGTGTGGGAGCGGCAGGACAAGGACGGCAGCTACAAATGGGCGATGACGCGCGAGGAAGCGGCCACGCCAGCCGCCGAAGCGCCCGAGATGCTCACCGCCCGCATCGCCAGATGCCGCCCGCGCAAATCCGGCGGGACGGGCGGCCAGGCAGATGGCAAGCGCCCGCCGCCCGAACCGAGGAAGCCCGGCATCGCGCGCGACGAAACGCTGCGCTGGCGCTGGGAAGGCGAGGTTTTCGTGGCCGAGATGTGGACCGGCACAGGATATGAGGAGGTGCTGCGGCAGGCTTTTCCGGTGGAGGGTGCGAAGGCGCGCTGACGGTTGTTCCGTTTTGATCGAATCGCCTTTTCTTTCGTCACCCCAGCGAAAGCTGGGGTCCCAGGCCGAATAGCGCTACGCCGATAGAGACCCCAGCCTGCGCTGGGGTGACGATGAAGATTATTGCAACGTAACCCGCCCGCTATCCTCGCCGTCGCGGCGGCCGAAGAATTGCAGCAACTGGACCAGCAGCTCGCACCGCGCGGTCAGGCAGGGCGCTTCGAGCAGAGCCTGCTTCGCCGCCGCATCGAACGGCGCGATCTGCGACACGCCGTTGATCAGCGAAACATCGTCCAGCCGTTCGACCGAAGCCCAGTCCACGCTGTAGCCCTGCGCATCGGCAAAACGTCGCGCTTCCTGTTCGAAGCCCGCCCGTTCGATCGCGCTCAGGCTTTCATCCTCCGGTTCGGGAATGAGCTCCGCCTCGATCTGGCGGAAGGGCGTGGTGACGTCCAGCTCGCGCACTAGGCGGAAACGGCTCTCGCCTTCGAGCACGATGTTGAAGCGCCCATCCTCCAGCGCTTCGACTTCGCCGATCCGGCCGACGCAGCCGATATGGAACAAAGGCGCGCCTTCGCCGGGCGCCTGGGGCTGGATCATCGCGATGCGCCGGTCGCGCGCCAGCGCATCGCTGACCATCGCGCGATAGCGCGGTTCGAAGATGTGAAGCGGCAATTGCAGGCCGGGGTACAGGATTGCCCCGGTCAGCGGAAAGATCGAGAGACGGGTGCCGCTCATCCGAACAGGATCAGCGAGAGGCGCCGCCGCGTGGCGGCGACCCAGGGATCTTCCAGGCCGACCGCCTCGAAGATCTGCAGGAGCTTGGCCTTGGCGGCGCCTTCGTTCCATTCGGGCTGTTCGGCCACGATCTTCAGCAATGTGCCGGCCGCCGAATCGCGTTCCCCGGCGGCGAAGGCTGCATTGGCGAAAGCGAATTGCGCTTCCGCATTCTCGGGGCTGTCGGCCGCAGCTTGCCTCAGGGCGGCGAGCTCGCCCTGGTCCGGCGCGTCTTCCATCAGGGCGAGAGCTGCTTCGGCCTGCGCGATCAGCGGATCGGTCGCGAGTTCGGACGGAAGCAGGGCGAGTGCGGCCTTGGCATCGTCCGCGCGGCCCGTAGCGACGAGCGCGCGGACAAGGCCCGCCTGCGCGGCTGCGCTTTCCGGGGCCATGTCAACGATCTGGCCGAAAATGCCGATCGCGCGTTCGCTGTCGCCGGCCGCCAGCACTTCTTCGCCCATCGCGATCAGCGGGGCGATGTCCTGCGCGGGATCGCCCGCACCCGCCTGCACCGGCAGTTGGGCGAGCAGCTGGTCCAACATCTGCTTGAGCTGGCTTTCGCTGCGCGCATTGGTGAGGTCGGCCACCGGCTGGCCCTGGAACATGGCATAGACGGTGGGAATCGAGCGCACCTGGAACTGGGCGGCGATGAACTGTTCCTCATCCACATTGATCTTGGCGAGGACGACGCCCTTGTCGGCATATTCGGCCGACACTTTCTCCAGCACCGGGGTGAGCGCCTTGCACGGCCCGCACCATTCGGCCCAGAAGTCGAGAATCACGAGATTGGTCATCGACGGTTCGACGACGTCCTTGCGGAAGCGGTCGACGGCTTTCTGTTCGTCGAGATTCAGGCCCATGCTCGCCAAAGGAGGATACTCCGTTTCGTGTCTTTTGCTTGCGCCATTATGTGGGCCTTCGGGGGCGTTTGTGAAGGGCAAGAGTGGCTTTGCGAATTTCCCCTTGCGGGGTTCGAAACCCGATGCTAACCGCGCGCCTCCCACCGGGACATTCCATGTTCCGAAGCGCCAGAGCGGGCGTAGCTCAGGGGTAGAGCACAACCTTGCCAAGGTTGGGGTCGAGGGTTCGAATCCCTTCGCCCGCTCCAGTTTTTTCAAGAAATCGTCAGCATTTCGCGCGGCACGTGCGTATGGTTTTGCGTCCGGTTAAAACCTGAAGCAAAGGCGAGGGTGGAACAGGTCACCTATATCCTGGAATCATCCGGTCATATCTTCGTGGGTCTCAAGCACATTGTTCTTCGTAGTAGATGCAAGGTGGGCTGTGACGTCCTGTATCTGGCGCTTCCCGTAAATAAACTCATAGCTTCTGGAAGAGCGGAAGGCGCGTGAGGCCATCATCAGTGAAGAATGGTGGGGGACTCGATCGCGGTCGTGCATGACCCCAGCGGGAACCGGCTTTTCTTGGCCCAGCCCGGAGCATTGGCCGAACCGGACTGACAAGTAGCTCAACGCGGGTCGGGCAGTCTCGGTGGCCTTGCGGGCTGGGCGGGTATCATCGCTTTTATCGCGAGCGCTTCCGCCAGCTGCTGCATCGCTTCGTGCAGGCAGGCATGGCTTTCCTCATCGACCAGCAGGTTGAGCGTGTCGTCCAGCACGCGCGGCGGATGCGTGCGAGCGCTGGCGATCACGGCGAGCAGCAGCGCTTCGCCTTCGGCCACGTTGGGGCAGCAGAGCGGTGCGAAGCTCAGCGGCTGGCGCGCATGATAGCTCAGTACGCTCATCACGCGGTGGAAAGGCGCGAGCGCGGGCATCAACTCGCGCCGGGAAAAGGCGGCTCCGAGAGCAGCGACCGGGCATTGCCGGTCTTCCAGCGCACGCACCCAGCGCCGCATGCCCCAGGTCAGAACGCGGCCTCCTTCGTCGAGTGCGGATACCGGGCGGTCGAGATACGCGTACATCAGGCCGAATCTCCCAATTCAATCACCCCAAGGAGATAACGCGTATTGCAAATCACTTGCAATAGCGGAATCGGACTTTTCTTCGGCGGCCCGCAGACTGTGCTCTTGCGCGCGCCTTCAGGGTGACGGATGATCGTTCCGTCGGGCGCCGCAGAGCGCTGGAGAGGATGGAGGCTTTGCGCGATGGGTTTGCCGCTCGCTGGATACCGCGTGCTCGATTTCGGACAATATATCGCCGGCCCGGTGGCGGCGGTGATCCTGGGCGATCAGGGCGCGGATGTGATCAAGATCGAAACGCCGACCGGCGATGTCATGCGCGGGGCCGGGCCGGCACGCGGCGGGCTCGGCATCCCCTATCTCCACTGGAATCGCAACAAGCGCTCGATCTCGATCGATCTGCGTCACGGGGAAGCGCGCGACCTCATCGAGCGGATGATCGCGACGGCGGATGTGCTGATCCACAATTATCGTCCGGGCGTGCCCGAACGGCTTGGGCTGGGCGAGGAGCAGGTACGCGCGATCAATCCGCGCATCGTCTATGTGGCGATCTCGGGCTGGGGGCATGAAGGCCCGCTATCGCGCGAGACCGCTTATGACGGGCTGGTGCAGGCGATGTCGGGCCAGGGCTGGTCGCAATCGGAAGGCGGCGCGATCACGCCTTATCTGATCCGCACGCCGATGATCGACAAGCTGACCGGCATGACCACGGCGCAGGCGGCCAGCGCCGCGCTCGCCGCGCGGGAGCGAACGGGGGAAGGGCAGCTCGTGCGCTTGTCGATGTTCGACATCGCGGTGGAGTTCGGCTGGACCGACATCTTCGGGCGCGACGCCTTCCTGGGCGAGGACCGCCCGCAGACGGAGACGACCGACCGGGGCGACTGGATCCAGCCCACCGCGGACGGGATGATCGTTTGCCAGACGGTGAGCGACGAGGAGTTCCGCAAGGTCGCTCGGCTGACCGGGAACGATCACTGGATCGATGACGAGCGCTTCAATTCGATGGGCACGCGGACCAAGAACATGCGGGACTATTGCCGCATGCTGAAACACGCCTTCGTCGATCATCCCACGGCATATTGGATCGAGAAGATGCGGGCGGAGAATATCGGCTGCATGCCGGTGCTCTCGCCCGAGCAGATCGTGGCGCATGAGCAACTGGCAGCGAACCGGACGCTGCACGAGCAGGACCATCCGCGCGCGGGCCGCTACCATGCCTGCCAGGGTGCGGCGCGGTTCAACGATGCGGAGCCGCGCTTCGCTCATGCGCCCGACCTGGGCGAGCATACGGACGAGATCCTGGCGGAGCTTTCGCTGTCGGGCGAAGATGTGGCCGCATTGAGGGAGCGGGGCGTGGTGCGATAGGCAAGGCGTTCTCCGTCATTGCGAGAGGCGAAGCGACGGAAGCGAAGCTGGCCGACGGCCAACCAATCCAGAATGTTTCGCGTTGCGCGCTGGATTGCTTCGCTACACTCGCAATGACGGCAAAACCGACCTCAATTATACATGAAGCCGCCATCCACCACGATCATCGCGCCGGTGACGTGCGCCGCCGCCTTGCCCGAGAAGAACAGCACCGCACCCGCCACGTCGTCCGGATCGGCCGGATGGCCCAGCGGCACGCGCTGCTTGATCGCTTCCTGCCACACCGGATCGTCATAGATCCATTCGGTGTTGGTGGTGCGCACGGGGCCGGGGATCACCGCATTGGCCATGATCCCGTGCGGTGCGAGTTCGATCGCGATCGAACGGGTGAACTGCACTACGGATGCCTTGGCGGCGTTGTAGGCGGCGAGCTGGAAGTCCGGGCGGAACGCCGCCGTGGAGGCGATATTGACCAGCCGCCCGGGCTTTTCCGCCGCCACCAGCCGCTTGGCGACCGCCTGGCAAAGGAAATAGGTGCCCTTGAGGTTGCGGTCGATCGTAGCCTGGAACGTCGGCAGGTCCACGTCCAGGAAGGACTGGAAGGGATGCATGCCGCCCGCGACATTGACGAGGACATCCACGCCGCCGAACGCGTCGGTCGCCTTGTCGAGGCTCGGTTCGATCTGTTCGGTCAGCGTCACATCGTTCAGAACGCCGATCGCCTTGCCGCCGGCATCGGTGATCTCCTTCGCGACCTTTTCCGCATCGTCCAGCCGCTTGTGCGAGACGACGACATTCGCGCCCGCGTCCGCCAGCCGCAGCGCCACGCCGCGGCCCAGCCCCTGGCCGGCGGCGGTGACGAAGGCGGTCTTGCCCGACAGATCGAGCAGCGATGCGGTCGGACCGTTGCGCAGGCTCATGCTCAGCCCTTCTTGATCGAATTGTAGAACCAGACGTCGCCCTTTTCGCGCTCGGCCCGCAGCGAGGTGACGGGCAAGTCGAACTGGACGTTCGGATCGGTCGCATTGACCAGCGGATTGCCGCCCCACCAGATGATCTTGCACAGGCGCTTGTCGATCCGCCAGCCATCCGCGGTGCGGATGGCGTGGTCGTCATACCAGCCATTGCCTTCCCAGAAATCGCCGCCCGGCACGCCTTTGCGGTAGAGCCGCCAATGGGCGTAAGTGACGCAGTTGGCCTCGTCGCCTTTCACGTCGATCAGATGGCTGTACATGATGTGATGCGTGCCATCGAACGGATCGTGATAGGAGACGAAGTCGCTCTTGAACTGGGCGAGGCTCGTCCAGTGGGCTTCCTTGTTATAGAGCGCGTCGATATCCGGCGTGAAGATCCGGTCGAACAGGTCGAAATCCTGCGTGTCGACCGCAAAGCCGTACAGGTTGATGATATGGGTGAGTTCCTCGCGATCGCTGCTCATAACCTCTCCTCTATATTGTCTAGGCCGCCAAACCGGCGCGATAGCCTTCCGCGATGGCTTCCTGCATGGTTCGCGGATTGCGAGCATCGCCTACCACACTCGTCTTGACTCCTCGCGCAGCAAGTTCGTCATACAGCTCGCGATTGGCGCGGTTGAAGCCGACGAACACCACCGTGTCCGCCTTCACCGTGCGGCGCGAGCTGTTGTCGTAGACCGCTTCATAGACCGGCTCGATCGTCGCCGTGTCCTTCTCGATCGAGGACAGGCGATAGCGCGTATGGATGTGGAAGCGGTCGTGCGGCAGGCGGCCGAGCGTGGGTGAGCCCATGAACATGCCGTCGAGCTGATAGGCGACCGCGCTGTGGCGCGTGACGAACGTCACTTCGCAGCCGCGCTTTATCAGTTCCTCCGCGCAGCCCAGCGCTTCGTAATGGCCGACATCGTCCACCACCAGCGCGTGCCGGCCGACATCGGGACGGCCGCCGGTGAGCAGATCGATCGAGCTCACGACATGCGGCTGTTCCATGCCGGTGGCGGGATCGCCGGGATTCGAGACCTGGATACCGTCCATCCGCGGCATCGATCCGGTGGCAACGATCACCACGTCCGCGCCCTCGGCCTCGATATCCTCCATGTCCATATAGGTGGACAGCCGCACTTCGACGCCGAGCTCGTAGATGCGGTTCTGCTGCCATACGATGATGTCGTGGATGCCGTGGCGGGTGGGCAGCCTGGCCGCGATGTTGACCATGCCGCCGAGATCCGGCCCGGCTTCGCACAGCACCACCTTGTGGCCGCGGAGCGCCGCGACGCGCGCGGCTTCCAGCCCGCCGGGGCCGCCGCCGATCACCAGCACCTTCTTGGGCTCGGCCGCGCGTTCGATCAGATGATCGCCGATTTCCTGTTCGAACCCGACCGCCGGATTGACCGTGCAGCCCATCTCGCCGCCCGGCCCGGTGATCGCGGCCATGATGCCGCCCACGCAGCCCTGGTTGCAGCCGATGCAGGGGCGCACCTCCGTGCCGCGGCCTTCCAGCTCCTTCTTCACCAGTTCGGGATCGGCGATCGTGCCGCGGGTGATCACCACCATATCGGCCTGGCCTTCGCGGATGACGAGGTCGGCATCGTCCAGCGTGCGGAAGCGGCCGGTGACGATGGTCGGCGTGCGGACGTGGGTAGTGACGGGCGCGCTCGTCTCCATCTCGTAGCCGACGGGCTCGTGCATGCCGCCGATCATCTTGTAGTCGGTGGTGTAATTGCCGGCCGAGACGTCGACGAAATCGATCAGGCCCTTTTCTTCCAGCAACTGCGTGGCCTGGAGCACTTCGCCCGGCGTCAGGCTGCCCTTCTGGTAGTCGGGCGAAACGCGCACGCCGACCACGAAATCGGGCGAGACGGCATTGCGCACCGCCCGCATCACTTCCACCAGGAAGCGCGCGCGGTTCTCGAAGCTGCCGCCATATTCATCCTCGCGCTTGTTCCATGCGGCGGACAGGAACTGGTGCGGCAGATAGCTGTGCGCGGCGTGGATTTCGGCGCCATGCAGGCCCATCTGCTCGCACAGGCGGGCCGAATCCGCATAGGCGCCGACGATCTCGTCGATCATGCCCTTGGTCATGGGCAGGGGCACGCGATTCATCTTGAAGCTGGCGATGTCGGATGCGGACCAGGGGATGCCGTCGATGATGTTGTGGCCCTGGATGCCGCCATGCCAGAGCTGCTGGAACAGCTTCATCCCATAGGGATTGCAGGCTTCCACCAGCTTGCCCATGCGTTCGGGCAGTTCCGGGTCCCAGCGGTTGAGCAGGCCGGCGCTCGTCTCATGGACGCCGAAGATCTCGAGGATCGACAGCGCCACGCCGCCACGCGCGCGGGCTTCGTGGTAGGCGATCAGGCGGTCGCCCATCGTCCCGCCACCCAGATTGGTGCCGTGGGCAGAGCGGACGATACGGTTCTTCAGTTCGAGATTCTTGATCTTGAACGGGGTGTGCACATGCGTGAATGCCATGGGGAAGCCTTCCGGTGTGTGTCTGTAGGACTAGCAGGCGAGGGGAAGCGCGAAATGCCTCCGCGCGGTGCGATCCCTGTGTTCCAGCAGAATGGGCGGCACCCTCTCCTGCAGCCTGGCCATCGTCATCGGGCCGACGCCCTTGTAGAATTCCGGCATCTCGCACAGTTCGTCCGGCATCGGATCGAGCAGGTTGGAGAAGGCCATCCAGTAGATGTCGAGCGCGGTCGGGCTGTCGCCGATCAGATAGTCGCTGCCGGCGTCCGCCTGGCGCTCCATCTGCCGTTCGAGCATGCCGATGATCGCTTTCAGCCGCGCGATGCAGGCCGTGATATCCTCGCCCGAGGAATAGCGCTTCTTGAGTTCGGAATAGGCGGTGATGCCGGCTTCTTCCTGCGCGGTGAACAGGATGATCCGCGCGATCCAGCCCAGTCCCTGTTCGCCGCAGATCTCGTGCGCGAGGCCCAGCATCAGCGCGCGCTGTTCCGCGCTGGCCGGGATCAGCGAGGGTTCGGGCTTCAGCCTCTCGGCCAGGAACAGGATCTCGGCCCAGACGGTGCGGGCGCGTTCGTCCTCATACATCGCCGTGGGGGCATTCATGTGGCCGGTCCAATCGACCAGGTCGATATTGGCGTCGGCCGCGACCTGCGCGACCGGCACATAGGGCACGCCCTTATAGTCCATGATCGCCTTGGCGGCGACGCTCCACGGGCCGGGCACGCCGGCGGTGAGGACAAGGCGAAGGCCCGGCATGGCGCGGGCTTCGGCCACGGGCACGTAGCTGGGAGCCCTATTCATCGCTTGTTTCCGAACAGCAGGGCCCGTTCCTCATCGGTGAAGCCCTTGGGCGGCTCGAACTTGAAATCGCCGAGAATGCGGTTGATCGCCGGCCGGGCGCGCATGGTCTCGAACCAGCGGGTCACGTTCGGATAGGCGTCCAGCTCCACGCCGTGATGCGCGCGAAACAGGATCCACGGCCAGCAGGCGATATCGGCGATGGAGAAGTCATCGGCGATATATTCGCGTCCCTCCAACCGGACGTCGAGCACCTTGTAGATGCGCTGCGCCTCGTCCGAATAACGCTTGATCGCGTAGGGGATCTTCTCCGGCGCATAGTTCCGGAAATGACCGGCCTGTCCGACCATCGGCCCCTGGCTCGCCATCTGCCACATCACCCATTCGATGCAGGCCACGCGGCGGCGTGCATCGCTGGGGATCAGCTTCCCGTGCTTCTCGGCCAGGTAGATCAGGATCGCGCCCGATTCCATCACGCTGATCGGCGCACCGCCATCGGCCGGCGCGTGATCGACGATCGCAGGCACCTTGTTGTTGGGGCTGATCGCCAGAAATTCGGGCGTGAACTGTTCGCCCTTCATGATGTCGAGCGGCAGGCGCTGGTATTCCGCGCCCAGCTCTTCCAGCGCGATCCAGGGCTTGAAGACGTTCGGCGTCTCCCCGCCATACAGGTCTATCATGCAATCCTCTCCATCCCGATGCTTGAATCGAGGTCTAGGGCTTCGCTTCGAGAGGGGGAAGGGGCGTCTTGCGCACTTGCAGACACAGGCAACTCGTCCGGCAGGAATCGCGCCCTATGCATTCTCGGCGCACTCCGCCTAGTCTGGAGAGGATATTCGCTGTGGCCTTTTCGCAACGGGAGCGCGGCTTTCGTGTCCCGCTGCTCCAGGATTGCAAGCCCAGACAAGACGGGTTCCAGTACTTCATTGTTATAGGGCATTTCTCCCCTCTAAGGCCGCCCCAAGCTGGCTGCAGTCTTGCGGCTGCAGCCAATTGTGTCGCAAGGGGAGGAGCCCTGTATGATCCCGAAAGCCATCAATTCACTCGCCCACGATCTGCGCATCGGCGCCGGCGTGCTGGCGATTTCGGCAGCCCTGTTCGTGCCCGCCATCGCGCAGGCACAGGATGAGCCTGCCGCTGCCGCCGATAGCGGCGAGATCGTCGTCACCGCGCGTTCGAAGGGTGAAACCCTTCTCGAAGTGCCGGTTGCGGTCACCGCCTTCGGTGGCGAAGATCTCGCCCGGTCCGCCGCCAGCGACCTGACCAAGATCGCGCAGATGGCGCCGCAGCTCGAAATCTATGCCGGCGGCGCCGGTTCGGGCGGTTCGTTCCTGATCCGCGGCGTGGGCACCACGGCCGACACCGCCGGTGTCGACATGTCCGTGTCGCTCGCCGTCGACGGCACCCAGATCGCCCGTCCGCGTACCGCCTATGCCGGCATGTTCGACTTGGCGCAGGTCGCGGTCATGAAGGGCCCGCAAGCCCTGTTCTTCGGCCGCAACGCGACCGCGGGTGTGGTCTCGATCGAATCCGCCAACCCGACCGCCGATCTCAGCGGCTATGTCCGCGGTGGCTACGAGTTCAAGGCGCGGGAACGCTACGTCGAAGCGGCGGTCAGCATTCCGGTCACCGAAACTCTCGGCGTGCGCTTCGCCGGCCGCTACAGCAAGCTGCGCGGCTGGGTGCGCAATGGCGCGCAGGGTCTCGCAGCCGATCCGTTCAACCCGTTTGAAACCGTTGCTCTTCCGGGTGCTGCCTGGAAATGGGGTCCCGGCTCGGAAAGCAAGGGTGGCCGCATCACGGTGAAATGGGATCCGAGCTCGGTCTACAGCTCGGTCATGAAGGCGACCTTCCTCGGCTATAACGACGTGTCGGCCACCTCGACCGCCGAAGACGTCTGTGAAGGCAACCCCACCACCTATGGCGTATGGGACGGCATCAGCGATTGCCGCATCGACGGCCGCACTTCGCAGGGGCAGCTTCCCGGCCGCTATGCCGAAGGTCCGGTGGGCGACCGCCGCTGGTTCAGCGGCGTGCCCTATTCGCGCATGAGCGCGATGCTCCTCACCTGGCAGCAGCGCCTCGACCTGGGCAATTTCCAGATCACCGCCAACACCGGCTATTCCAAGCACAAGTTCGGCCTGCGTGGTAACTATGCCGGCCAGGAATTCGTCGATTTCCATGGCGGCGTCGATGAAGACTACAAGGGCTTCTCGCAGGAAGCGCGCATCATCAGTGATTTCGACGGGCCGTTCAACTTCACGGTTGGCGCCTATTATGAAGACACCAAGAACTATCACGATTCCGCGCTCTTCCTGTTCAACCAGGGCCCCGATCCGGCAACGGGCAGCTATCAGGCCGGCTACAACGAAGCCTGGGAAAAGAGCAAGGTGTGGTCCGCTTTCGCGCAGGCGCGGTTCGACATCACGCCTGATCTCGAACT
This sequence comes from uncultured Erythrobacteraceae bacterium, assembly GCA_946482075.1. Next base: position 22,461 of record CAMLQG010000009.1, on the reverse strand, counting down.
GGCTGGCGGTGTGCGCTACACCAAGACGAAGAAGTGGGCCGAGCAGGGCCAGCCGCGTTACGTCCACCAGGTCTTCGATCCGACCTACACCCCGCCGAGCAACACGACCGGCTTCCTGCTTCCGCAGGGACAGACGATCGAAAGCCGCCTGAAGGAAGACAACTGGTCGCCGGAAGTCTCGCTCACCTGGCATCCGACTCCGGACCAGACGCTCTATGCCGCGTTCAAGACCGGCTACAAGTCCGGCGGTATCGCGCTGCCGAGCTTGGTGACGATCGGCGACACCGCGCAAAGCGTCGTCTTCAATCCGGAAAAGGCCAAGGGCGGCGAAGTGGGCTACAAGGCCCGCATGTTCAACCGCGCGGTGACGTTCGAAGCGACGGCCTATTACTACATCTTCAAGGGCCTGCAGCTGACCTCGTTCGTTCCCGCGACGTCGTCTTACAAGATCCAGAACGCGGCGGACGCCGAACAGTACGGTCTTGAAGTCAGCGCCAGCTGGGAAGCTTCCGAAGGCCTGACCATTCGGGCTTCGGGCGCCTACAACCATCTGGACTACAAGAAGTTCACCACCGCTCCGTGCTGGGGCAACCAGCTTCCGGCGCAGGGTTGCGTCGGCGGCGTCCAGGATCTGTCGGGCGAACAGCTGCACCGTGCTCCGCGCTTCAGCGGCTCGCTGGGCTTTACCTACGACACGCCGGTGGGCGGCGATCTGATGATCGGGCTCGGCGCCGATGCGCGCTACACCAGCTCGTACTTCGCGTCGGAGACCTTCAGCCCGAACAGCAAGCAGGACGATTACGTGCTGCTGAACGCTTCGGTCCGGGTTTACAAGGAAGACGACAGCTGGGAGCTGGCTCTCATCGGCCGCAACCTTACCAACGAACGCGTGATCGGTTTCTATCAGGATCGCAGCGGCGCGGTGACGCCGGGTGTGAACGAAGGCTACGCCTACGGTTCGCGTCCTCGCGAAGTGGCGGTCCAGGGCACGCTGCGCTTCTGATAATCGGATCAGACTGAACCAAGATGGGGCCGGGCTAGAAACCCGGCCCCTTTTTTGTCGCGCCCACGGGGACGGTCTGTCATGGATACGGGCAGAAAAGATGGAGACGATGAATGGCTGAAAGTGATCCTTCGAGCGGTGAATTCTACATCACGCGCAAGATCGAATCCGGCATGGGGACCTACAACCCCAAGGATGAGGAGATGCATCCGGAATACCGCCAGAAGAATCCCAGCATCGATCTGAACGAGACGCAGTTCTTCGGCTTCTCCGTGCCCGAAGCGAAGATCCATTCTGTGCTCTACACCTGGGCGCACCCCAACCTGGAACTCGTCTCCACCGGCGTCATGGTCGCGCAGGGCATCCGCCACATCACGCCCGCGATCGATATCCACGATTACCGCGCCTATGTGCCGATGAAGGCGATCGGCAACAGCTACATGAACTACACCACGCCGGGTAACTACCATGTCGAGGTGATCGAGCCGGGCAAGAAGTTCCGCACGACCTATCACGACGAGGAACGCGACAATCACTTCGACGTGATGCACATCGAGATGTTCCCGCCCTGCGTGTGGTCGAGCAACGTCCATCTCGAACAGGTGCTCAAGACCGACGGCGAAGTCGTGATCCGCGGCAAGCGTTACAAGGTGGACGGGACCCATGTGCGCGACCGGTCCTGGGGCGAGGAACGTCCCGAACTGCCGCGCAGCATCCCGCCCGTGTGCTGGATGACCGGCGTGTTCACCGACGGTTTCTGCTTCCACGCCACCGCTTTCGATTCTCCCGATCTCGATCCGGTCTGGAAAGGTCATTTCGACGTCAAGGAAGAAGACACGCTGCGCTTCGGCTGGGTGATCGTCGACGGCGAACAGGCAGCGGTGGTGAAGGCGCGCAAGCGTACCGAATATGACAGCCACTTCTTCCCCAAATCGGTCCAGCTCGAACTGACCGACGCGCATGGACGCGTCTTCCGCATGAAGAGCGAGACGGTGGCGGCGTTCTGCTTCAATGCCTGGCACAATTGCCGCTGGCCGATCTGCGGGTCCAGCTGGGTCCGCGAGGATGGCGTCACGGGCTGGGGCGACGTCCAGGACGGCCAGTGGAGCGATTTCCTGCTGGCGGTGAGCTGATTGGCTCGGGCACTCGCTCTATCCAAGTGCGGGTGCCACTTGTTCCAGATCCGTTCGTCCTGAGCTTGTCGAAGGACCGCTCTTTGTCTTTGCGACCTGCAAAAGGAAAAACTGCCCTTCGACAAGCTCAGGGCGAACGGTTCCGGGCCTTGTCGAGTATCCTAGCTATTTGGCAGCGGGATCACATCCACGGGCACGCCGGAGAAATGCGGCATCGCGTTCAGCGTCTCGCAGTTCTCCTCATCGTCGATCAGCAGGTTGACGTTGACCCCGCTTGCCGGATCGCGCTGATCGCCGGGCAGGCCGCCCCAGCCATGCGAGGTCTGCACGCAGCCACGGCGCAGCTTGTCGTCGCGCGCGGCCACCAGCGTCACTTCCGCCAGCGATGAGCGCAGCCGCACCGGATCGCCTTCGACGATGCCGAGCTCCTCCATGTCGGCACCGTTGAACCAGGCGGGATTGGTCGGGGTGCGCTTGCGGATGGAAGGCAGCGCGGTGCCCGTGCTGTTGAACAGGTCGCGCAGGCGGCGAGTAACCATCAGGAAATCATAGTCCTTCCCGTCGCGCCGATTGCGCCCGCTGACGGACATCCGCTCGGCGAATTCGGCAAGCTCGGCAGCGACGTCATCCGGCATCACGTCGAATTTCGGCGTGTCGCCTTCGGGTGTAGGCAGCACGGTGCCCAGCTCGCCCGCGAAATCGGCGCCATGCGCATGCTCGCGCATGGTTTCGAGCGGCACTTGCGAGCCGGAGAGCTTGTGCGCCAGCACGTCCTGCGCGCTGGGCGTATGGTCGGTCGGCAGCGGCCCCTGGCCGGCGTAGTCGATCGCGATCCCCATCCGCCGGGCGATCGCCCAGAAGACGTACCAGTCATCCACCAGGTCCGACCCTTCCGGCCGCGGCACGACAGGCGGGGTGTATTGCACCCAGCTGCCGGGCCAGAAATCGAAGCCCGGAATGTCGAAGGACAAGCCGATCTGCTCATACTGCATGGCGGGCGCGAAGATGTAGTCCGCCAGCCGTGCGGTGGGCGACATCCAGGGATCGATCGTGACCAGCAGTTCGAGCGCTTCCAGCGCCTCGGCCGCTTTCACCTGGTTGGGCAGCGACAGCGCGGGATTGCCGCCCGCCACGATCATCGCTTTCAGCTGGCCGTCGCCCGGGGTCAGAATCTCGTCGGCCAGCGTGCCGCTCAGCTTCTCGCCGAACAGTGATTTCACGCCTCGGATACGGCCCGGTCCTTCGGCTTCCCACGGGCGGCTGGCCGGCACGACCTGCTCGACGCGGGGGAAAGCCGGCGCCTGCACGTTGGAGCGATGCACTTTCTCGCCCGCGCGGGGGAAGCGGCCGCAGACGATGTTGAGCAGTTCCACCATGTGCTGGGCGAGGTTGGAGTACGCCGTCATGTTGGGCCCGGTCGCGGCATAGGCGATGCCGACCTTGCCGTCGCGCGCGAACATTTCCGCGATGGCGCGCAGCTGGCCTGGCTCCAGCCCGGCGCGGCGTTCCACTTCGGTCTCGCCGAAAGGCTCCACCGCACGGGCCAGCGCGGCCATCCGTTCCGCGCCGACATGCCTGGCGCAGAACTCTGCGTCGTCCCAGCCTTCCGCCATGATCAGGCGAATGAGGCCGGCGCAGATCGCCGCATCCTGCCCCGGCAGCGGGCGGACCATCAGATCCGCGAAATAGCCCGTCTCGGTCTCGCGCGGATCGATGACGATCAGCTTGAGGCCGTTATCCTTGGCTTCCTTGAGATTGCGCACCGGATTGAAGGCCAGCAGGCCCGAAGCCGCATGGCTGACCAGCGGGTTCGCGCCGAACAGCAGCAGCACGTCCATCTCGGCGACTTCGTGCTGGCCGCCGGCCCACGCGCCCAGCCGGCCGAAGGAGATCATCTTGGCCGACTGGTCGATGGTGAGCGTGGAGTAATACTGGCTCGATCCCAGCGAATAGACGAAGCTGCGCACCATGGGATAGGCGGTGGCATTTGGCATCGATCCATTGCCGCAGAACGCGCCGACCGCATCCGGCCCGTCGCGCGCGATGATCTCGGCGAATTTGGCCGCGACCTCGTCCAGTGCCTGTTCGGCCGCGATCGGCGCATGGCTGCCGTCGGGCTGTTTCTTCATCGCGTGGAGCAGGCGGTTGGGATGGTTGTGCGCCTCGCCCGCCTGCAGTCCCTTGAAGCAGGCGTAACCCTGCGTCAGCGGGTTGTCCTTGTCCCCCTTGATGGAGATGATCCGGTCATCCGGACCGATCGTCAGCCGCGTGCCGCAGCCGCCCGAACAGATGCGGCAGAACGAGACCGCTTCCCGGGTTTCGGGCGCCTGTGCGCCGGCATTGCCTCTGGCCATCTATCCTGCTCCTCCAACGCCGTCAGTCTAGCGTTGCAAGCCCTGCCGCGCCATTGCCATATCCGGTTCAGACTGTATGGACCGGCCCATTCGCTGCATCATGCTTGTCTGCGTGCAGCCTGGTCCAAGATTCGAGAACTGCAAGAAGGGTTTGTGGCATGAGCGATGTGCTGAAGATGCGGGTGGTTGACGGTGTGGGTGTGGTCGAAATCGATTCGCCGCCGGTCAATGCGCTGGGGATCAACGTCCGCAAGGGGCTCTGGCAGGGCTTCGAAACGCATATCGCGGACGACAACGTCAAGGCGATCGTCCTGATCTGCGGCGGCCGCACCTTCTTTGCGGGCGCCGACATTTCCGAATTCGGCAAGCCGGTGCAGGAACCCGATCTGCGCCAGGTGATCGATCTCGTCGAAAGCTCGCCCAAGCCGACCGTCGCTGCGATCCACGGCACCGCGCTCGGCGGCGGCTATGAATTGTCGCTCGGCTGCAACTACCGCGTGGCCGTGCCCTCCGCCAAGGTCGGCCTGCCCGAAGTCAATCTCGGCCTGTTGCCGGGCGCCGGCGGCACGCAGCGCCTGCCGCGCATCGTGGGCGTCGAAACCGCGCTCGACATCATGCTCAGCGGCAAGCCGATGGCCGCCGCCAAGGCGCAGGCGATGGGCATGATCGATGCCGTGGTGGAAGAAGGCAAGCTGGAAGAAGGCGCGATCGCTTTCGCCAGGTCCGTCGTCGCCGAGGGCAAGCCGCTGCTCAAGGTGCGCGATCGCGCGGTCGCAGGCGGCGCCGATGCCGTCGATGCGATGAAGAAGAAATATGCACGCCAGTTCAAGGGATTCAAGGCGTCCGCCAACATCGTGAAGGCGGTGGAAGCTGCCGCCGAGCTGCCGTTCGATGAAGGCATGGCGCGCGAACGCGAACTGTTCGTCGAACTGCGCGGTTCGACCGAGAGCGCGGCCCAGCGCTACGCCTTCTTCGGCGAACGTTCGACCGCCAAGGTGCCCGACATCGACAAGAGCGTCCCGATCCTGCCGATCAGGACGGTGGGCGTGATCGGCGCCGGCACGATGGGCGGCGGCATCACGATGAACTTCCTCCAGGCTGGCGTTCCCGTGACGCTGGTCGAAATGAGCCAGGAAGCGCTCGATCGGGGCATCGGCGTGATCCGCAAGAATTACGAGCGTTCGGCGTCCAAGGGCTCGCTGACGGCCGAGCAGGTCGAGAAGTATATGGGCCTGATCAAGCCCGCGCTCTCGCTCGACGCGCTGGCCGACGTGGACCTCGTGATCGAGGCCGTGTTCGAGGAAATGTCCGTCAAGAAGGACATCTTCGGCAAGCTCGACGCGATCTGCAAGCAGGGCGCGATCCTGGCGTCCAACACCTCCTTCCTCGACCTGAACGAGATCGCTTCGGCCACCTCGCGTCCGGAATGGGTGGTGGGCCTGCACTTCTTCTCGCCCGCCAACGTCATGCGCTTGCTCGAAGTGGTGCGCGGCGAGAAGACCTCGAAGGAAGTGGTCGCGACCTCGATGGATCTGGCCAAGAAGATCAACAAGGTCCCGGTGCTGTCGGGCGTCTGCTTCGGCTTCATCGCCAACCGCATCATGTCCAAGCGCACGCTGCAGGCCGAACAGCTGGTGATCCAGGGCGTCTCGCCCGAACGGATCGACAAGGTGCTGACCGATTACGGTTTCGCGATGGGTTCCTTCGGGATGATGGACCTCGTCGGCCTCGACGTGCTGACGCGCGGCGCTACCGAACGTTCGCTGCGCGGCGACCTAGTGGAAGCCGGCCGCCTCGGCCAGAAGAGCGGCGGCGGCTTCTACGACTATGACGAGAACCGCAAGGCGACCTTCTCGCCCGCCGCGGCGGAGATCATCGCCAGGTTCGCCGAGTTCAAGGGCGTGCCGCAGAACCCCGATGTGAGCGACGAGGACATTCTGTTCCGCGTGCTGCTGGTCGTGACCAACGAGGGCGCGAAGTGCCTGGAGGAAGGCATCGCGCTGCGCGCTTCCGACATCGATATGGCCACCATCCTGGGCTACAACTGGCCGGTCTATACCGGCGGCCCGATGTTCTGGGGGGATACGGTCGGCCTCGACAAGGTGGTCGCCAAGCTCAAGGAATTCGAAGCCAGGTATGGCGAGGATTTCAAGCCCTCCGCCTTGCTCGAGAAGACGGCCGCCGAAGGCAAGACCTTCACGCGGGATTGATGAAAGCTCCTCCTTGTCGCCATTGGTGATGGGGAGGATCACCCCCAAAAAACCGTTCGAACGGGTTCGGGGTTCCGGTCGTCTCTCCTCTTCTTTGCCAGGCGGGGCAAGGCTGGAACCGTCACGCGCAAGCCTGGCCTGCGCCGCGGGGTTGCGCCGCCAAAACCCATACGCCAAACATGCTCCTCCGCCGAACGGCCCCGCAGCCGACGGGGCCCGCATCTTTGGGAGAGCGACTTGGCACTGACACTCGATGAGGTGAGCCTGCAGGCTTACCTCGATCACAAATGGGGCGCGGGTGCTGTCCGCCTCAAGGATCTCAACCGCTTTCAGCGCGGTGTCTCGCGCGAGACCTGGGGCTTCGAGATCGAGAATCTCGATGGCGCCAACCGGCCCAACCTGCTGATCCTGCGCCGCCCGATCGAAGGCGCGGTCTATATTCCGCGCACGCTGAAGTGGGAATTCGACATTGCGGAGAAGCTTGCCCGGACGAATGTGCCGGTGGCTGCGCCGCTGTTCTACGAGGACGATCCGCAATGGGCGTTCGATGGGCGCGAGTTCTTCATCCGCGAGCAGGTCGACGGCCACTGGAACGTCGAGCACGTGGTCGATACCGCGCCGGAATGGGATCGGCTGCGCATCGCGACCTCGAAGGAAATGGTCTCCAAGCTCGCTTTGGTCCATGGCGTGGATTACGATGCGCTGCGGTTCGACGAGATCATCGAGATTCCGGTGAGCGCGGAGGATTCCGCCGCTCGTGCGATCCGCCAGATCTATCGCGAACTCGCCGAGATCCAGTTCGAACCGCAGCCCGTGCTGGCCGAAGTCAGGGAATGGCTGCTCGACAACGCGCCGCCGGCGGTCAAGCTCGTGCTGCTCAAAGGCACCAATGGCCTGGGCGAGGAAGTCTTCCGCGATGGCAAGATCGTGGCGCTGAGCGATTGGGAACAATGTTCCGTCGGCGATCCGGCGCAGGACTTCGCCCGCACGCAGGACCTGCTCCCGCATATAGAGCGCGACGGCAAGGTGATCTGGTCGATGCGCCACGCGCTCGACTACTATGAGGAACTGACCGGCACGCATATCGAGGAGTCGGCGGTCGACTATTACCGCCTGATCGGTTGCGTCGAAGGGGCGGTCTATTTCCACACCGCGCTGCAATCCGTCGCGGATGAGAGCGAACCCAATATTCGCCGCGCCTATCTGGCGACGGAGCTGAGCCATAATTTCCTGCGCAAGCTGCTCGACGCGACCTATGGCCGCGATATCGGCGGCGAGGCGTTCGGGACCAAGGAAGCCAAGGAAGGAGAGGCCGTTGCTGCGACCCACGCCTGAGGAAGTGCTGAAATCGATCAGCTATACTTTCGACAATCTCATCCGGCCCGATCCGGCCAGCGGGCTGGCGCACAGCTATTCGCTGACCGTCAGCAACATGCTGCGCCACCTCCTGCTCACGATGCAGCATGAAGAACGCGCGATCACCGAAGATACGGTGGAACTGCGCGCCGCGCTGGGCGAGGCGGGCGCCTGGTTCGATGCGAATGATGCCGGAAGCGATGCGGCGGGCAAGGTCTCCGCCGCGCTGGCGCTGACTGTCGATCCGGTTGAACCCGCCCATTCCTCGCGCCGCAACTGGCGCGAATTGCGCGGGGCGCTGGAAGCCGCGATCACGCGGATGCAGGTTTTGCGCGACCGGCATGGCGCGGGCGCGGACTACAAGTCGGTCCGGCAGTCCATGCGCGATTATCTCGACCGCTCGCTCGATCGCGAAACGATCCTGATCGACGGCGCTTTCACTCTGGCGAGGCGCTGATGACCGACATGAAACTGACCGGGCTGGACGATACGCTGTTCCACCAGTCGGCGGATCCGATGGCCTACACCCATATCTCGGATCACCGCTTCTTCGATCGCAGCGTTTACGGGATCAACGCGCCCGACCATAGCGTGCATCTGCTCACCTCGATCGGCGTCTACAAGAACATGGACGTGCTCGACGGCTTCGTGATGGCGCAGGTCAATCGCGAGACGCAGTACAACCAGCGCTATTCGCGCCGCCTCTCGCTCGACTACGATCGCGCGGGCCTCGGCCCGCTGCAATATGATGTGCTCGAACCGATGAAGCGCCACCGCATCTGGCTGGCCGAAGGCGATCATCCGGTGAGCTTCGACATCGAATGGAATGCAGTACTGCCTGCCCATCTCGAAGCGCATCACAATGTCCGCCATCATGGCCGCCTGATCCGCGACTATTCGCGTTTCGACCAGTTCGCGATCGCCAACGGCTGGATCAGGATCGCGGGCGAACGCTACGAAGTGAAGGACTGGTTCTCGTGGCGCGACCACGCCTGGGGCGTCCGTCCGGGCGTGGGCGGATACGAGCCGAACACCGGCGGATTGGATACGGATGACGGCTATCTCGCGATCTATTTCTGGTTCCTCACCGACGAGTTCGGCGGCTTCATCCAGACGCAGGAAAACGGCGAAGGAAAGATGCGCTATCTCAACGGCGTCATCCAGTCGCGCAATGGTGGGCCGGATCGCAAGGTCACCCATGTGGAGCACGACATCGAGTTCGAGCCCGGCACGCGCGTCTATCGCAAGCTGAAGCTCCGTTTCACCACCGATGACGGCAAGCAGTGGGAAGGCGAAGCCGATCCGCTGGGCCGCGGCTGGGTGTTCAAGGGTTCCGGCTACAATAATGGCTATAATGACGAACGCGGCCTGGGCTTTTTCCGGGGCGAGGATCTGGAGGAGATCGACTCCTACGGCATCACTCATCCCGAAGACGTCGTCTTCCCGAATGGCAGCATCAGCCGCCCGCTCCATCGCGAACAATTCGCCAGGGTGGTGGTCGACGGCAAGCCGGGACAGGCGCATTGCGTGGTGCAGAGCACGGGCGTGCACAGTCGCTACGGATTGGGCGGCGATGCGGGACAATTGCCTGTCTAGCTGGGAACTCGTCTGAATATTGGCCTAATACTCAGGAAAGGCGGCGAAACCATCCGGTTCGCCGCCTTTTTCTTTACCCACGATCAGGCAGTCGCGCGAAAGGCACTAGCAGCACTGCAGCTACAGTGCTTCCATAATGCAACAGTGGTCTGGTTTGGTTCACAATCGCTTGTCATCCCCATTGACTTCAAATGAACAAGCACGGCATCCTTTGACAAACGATAGAAGAATTCAACGATCGCGTTGAACATTGGGAGAGGTGCATATGGCATCGATTGGACGTGTGGGGGTTCTCGCAGCGGCTTCGCTCGGGGCAATGGTCGTTTCTCAACAAGCATTTGCGCAGGATTCGGCTCCGGTGAACCAGGGGCTGGGCGAAATCGTGGTGACCGCCCGTAAACAGGCGGAAAGCCTGATCGACGTGCCGGTCGCCGTGTCTGCGATCAGCGCCGAGGAAATCGAGCGCAAGGGCGTTACCGATCTGACGCGCATTGCGCAGTTGGCCCCGCAGGTGATCCTCGCGCAGGCTGACTCCGGTACGGGCGCCAGCTTCTCCATCCGCGGCCTCGGCACGTCCTTCCTGGATCCCGGCCTCGATCAGAGCGTCGTCGTCGTGCTCGACGGCATGCCTGTCTCGCGCGGCCAGGTCATCATGATGGGCATGTTCGATCTTGCTCAGGTCGAAGTGCTGAAGGGCCCCCAGGCGCTCTTCTTCGGCAAGAACAGCCCGGCAGGCGTTGTTTCTCTGACGTCGGCAGGCGCCACCGATACGCTCGAAGGCTATATTCGCGCGGGCTATGAATTCGAAGCGCGCGAAAAATATGTCGAGGCCGCGGTCTCGGGGCCGCTCTCCGAAACGCTGAAAGGCCGTATCGCGGTGCGTGGTTCGGACATGCGCGGTTGGATGAAGAACGTGGCGCGCGCTCTACCGTCGCCGCTTCCGCCCGAATTCGGTACTTTTTTCCCCGTTTCGGCTGGAGCCGGGCATAGATACGGCCCCGGAAACCGTGATCTGATGGCTCGCGGCACTCTGACCTGGGAGCCTTCTTCCGACTTCGACGCCACTCTCAAAGTGTCTTATGGCGATCACAAGGACAACGCGACCACCACGCAGCAATATTGCGATCCGGCGGTCCATCTCGGTGCGGTTTCAGCTGTTCCGGGCATTGAAGACGCGCTCACGGGCTGCAAGTTCGACAACAAGATCCTGAGCGCGGGCGTGCCCGCCGCCTTTATCCAGGACAGTTGGAAAGGTGCGCGTAAGGACGGCCGCCCTTACGGGTCGGTCAAGACCCTGCTCAGCATCCTCAACATGAACTACAGCACCGATGATCTGACGTTCAGCTCGGTAACCAGCTATCTCGACCTGAAGTTCGCGCAGATGAACAATTACGACCAGACCAGCTATGGCCTGGCGAACTCGGCGATCGGCGAACGCAGCAAGATCTTCGCGCAGGAACTTCGCCTCGTCAGCGACTTCGACGCGCCCGTGAACTTCACGTTGGGCGGCTATTACGAAAAGTTCAAGCGCACCACCTACACCGATACGTTGCTCGTCTTCGTCGGGCCGGATCCCGTTACCGGCCGGTTCGACAATTTCCAGGGCGGCAACAAGGCGACCGGCAACACGATCTCGGCCTTCGGTCAGGTGCGTTGGGACATCCTGGAGAACCTCGAACTGGCGGGCGGTGTCCGCTATACGCGGGAAAAGCGCACGCAGTCTGTCCAGAACTTCTTCAAGAACGGCAATCTGACATTCCCACCGTTCGATACGCTGATGCCTCCGGGCTTCGTGCTGAAGGATTCCTCGACCTTCACCAACTGGTCGCCGGAAGCCACGCTGACCTTCAAGCCGACCGAGGACACGATGGTCTATGCGGCCTACAAGACCGGCTACAAGTCGGGCGGCTATCCCTCGGTCAGCCTTTTCAAGCTGAACCCGGACGGCTCGAACCCGAACCGCGATCAGGTTTCGGGCGCGCGCTTCGCCTTCGATCCTGAAAAGGCGAAGGGCTTCGAAGTGGGCTTCAAGGCGAAGCTCGCCAACAACACGGTCCGGATCGAAGCGACCGCCTACAGCTACAAATACTCCAATCTCCAGCAGTCGATCTTCAATCCGCCGTCCTTCAGCTTCATCATCCTCAACGCCGGCGCGGCGCGGATCAAGGGCGTCGAACTGGGCGGCGAATGGCTGGTCACGCCGGAATTCCGCCTGACCGGCAGCGCCGCCTACAATGATGCGAAGTACATCAACTTCGATAATGCCGGCTGCTACACCGGGCAGACGGTGGCGCAAGGTTGCGTCGTCGATCCGCTGGCGATCCCGACGCAGTCCCAGGATCTCAGCGGCCGCCGCCTTGCCCGCGCGCCGAAGTGGAACCTGATGGCGGGCTTCAACTTCGACACCCATCTCAGCGACAACTGGCTGATCGGCCTGTCGGGCGACGTGAACTACACCTCGGGCTATGCCACGCAGGAAACGCAGCCGCCCTTTGCCTATCAGAAGGGATTTGCACTGTGGAATGCGGGCATCCGTCTCTACTCGGAAGACAAGCATTACGAACTGGCGCTGATCGGCCGCAACCTGGCGAACAAGTATTATGTCCAGGTCAGCACGGCGACGACCTTCGCCGTCACGCAGGATCAGCTTCACGCTTCGACCCCGCGTCCGCGTGAAATCCGTCTGCAGGGCACCTATCGCTTCTAAGCAATTCCATCCTGTCAGGGGGCGGGAGTGGCCGGCGCGCGAGCGCCGGCCATTTTCGTTTGCGCGCCGTGCAGGCGCGATCGTCTGCTGTAATTTTGCAACACAGTTAGTCTGATTATTGTCTCAAAAATCGGGAATGATTGACCATTCATTTCGAATTGTCGAAACTGTCCCGATCTGATGCCTAAATGGCACGATCTGGGGGGGTGCGTCATGAATTCCTGTGCACGTTTTGGATTGCTGGCTGCGGTTTCGATCGGTTCGCTGGCAATGTCGGATACGGCGATCGCGCAAGAGCGCGGCAAAGCCGCAAATGCCGGACTAGAAGAGATTATCGTGACCGCGCGCAAGCAGTCGGAAAGCCTGCTGGACGTGCCGGTCGCCGTTACTGCCGTGACCAGCCAGCAGCTTGAACGGGCCGGCGTGAACGATCTCGGCAGCCTGTCGCGCGTGGCGCCGCAGGTGATCATCGCCCAGGGCGATTCAGGGGCCGGCGCATCCTTCTCGATACGCGGCCTCGGCAGCCCTCACACCGATGCGGGCCTAGAGCAGAGCGTAACCGTCAATGTCGACGGCGTGTCCTTCTCGCGCGGCAACCTCGTCGGTCTCGGCCTGTTCGACGTCGAGCAGCTCGAAGTGATGAAAGGGCCGCAGGCCCTGTTCTTCGGCAAGAACTCGCCCGCAGGCGTGATCGCGGTGCGCACCCGGGGCGGCACCGATACGTTGGAAGGCTACGTCAAGGCCGGCTACGAGTTCGAGGCACAGGAAGCCTATGCCGAAGCGGCGATTTCCGGCCCGCTTGGCGATACGCTCAAAGGCCGCATCGCGGTGCGCGGCTCCACCATGAAAGGCTGGCTGAAGAATGTCGCGGAACCGCTGAGCGCCGCGCAGAATCCGCTTTATGGCGTATTGGGCGTCGGCTCCCCCGGTGCCGCGCACCGCGAGGGGCCGGGCAACAAGGATTTGCTGGGCCGCGTGACTCTGAAATGGGAGCCGTCGGCTGATTTCGATGCGGAACTCAAAGTCGCCGGGATCACCCACAAGGATCACGGCAGCACCACGCAGGCCTATTGCTACGATGATATCGGCCCGATGGAGCGCGGTCTGGTCGACCCGTTCGCCGACTGCAAGTTCGATAACAAGTTCACCAGCGTGGGTATCAACCCGGCGCTGATCAAGGACTGGCCGATCATGCGCGACGATGGCGAGCCCTTCGGCAGGCTGAAGGCCATCACCACATCGCTCAACATGAACTATCAGATGGGCGACAACCTCACCTTGACTTCGGTGACCGGCTATCTCTGGATGAAGTATCGCCAGGCGAACGATTATTCGTTCACGAGCTATGGCGGTATTCCCGTGGCTCTCGGGGAAGATTTCAAGAGTTGGTCCCAGGAACTGCGCCTGGCCAGCGATTTCGACGCGCCGATCAATTTCATGCTGGGCGCTTTCTACGAAGACCAGAAGCGCACTTCCTATGTGAACAGCTATCTGTTCTCGGTCGGTCCGGACGCCGCCACCGGCAAGTTCCACACGTTTGAAAGCCGGCACGATCTGGATGGCAAGACCGTATCCGCTTTCGGCCAGATCCGCTGGAACATCACCGACCAGCTCGAACTGGCCGGCGGCGTTCGCTACACGAAGGAAAAGCGCCGTCAGGTGACCGGGAACCTGTTCGTCCATCCCGTCGCCGGGCCGCTGCTCGGCCTGATCCAGGCAGGCCCCCAGTCCCATCTGAGCTTCCGCGACAGCCACTGGTCGCCGGAAGTCACGTTGTCCTACAAGGTGACGCCGGACGTCATGGTCTATGGCGCGTTCAAGACGGGCTACAAGTCGGGCGGTTTCTCGGCGCCGTCGCTCTACCAGTACCTGCCGATCGGCACCAATGCGAACCCGAACATTCCCGCCGGAACCCCGCCGGGCTTCCGCATCCCGGACAATGGCGATTACGGTTTCCGGCCGGAAACTTCCAAAGGCTTTGAAGTCGGCATCAAGGGCAAGCTGTTCGACAACAAGGTGCGCTTCGACCTGACCGCATATCACTACAAATACAGCGATCTCCAGGTCACGGCCTTCAACCCCTCGACCTTCTCCTTCTTCGTGTCGAACGCCGCTTCGGCCAAGATCCAGGGTGTCGAATTCAACACGCAATGGCAGGTGATCCCCGAGCTCGTCCTGAACTTCAGCGCCACTTATAATGACGCGAAGTTCGGGAATTTCCCGAGCGGCAATTGTTGGGGCGGCCAGCCGGCGGGACCGGGCGGCGTGCCGGTCACAGCACCCACCCCGGGCTACTGCTTCACCGATCCGGTCACCGGGGAGACGTTCAACGATCTCAGCGGCACTCGCCTGCCAAGGGCGCCGAAATATACGTTGAATGCCGGCTTCGATCTCAATGTTCCGGTGGGAGGCAACCTGATGCTGGGCCTCAACGGCGATGTCGCCTGGCGTGACGACTACATCACCCAGGAAGATCATCATCCCAGAGCCGTCCAGAAGGGTTTCGCGCTCTTCAATGCAGGCGTGCGCGTCTACACCGAGGATGAACATTACGAACTGGCTCTTCTGGGCCGGAATCTCGGCAACAAATGGTATCGCGAACTGACCTCCGGCAAGGCGTTCGGCAAGAGCACCATCACGGGCGACCTCCAGGGGGCGACGCCGCGAGGCCGAGAAATTGCGGTGCAGGGCACTTTCCGCTTCTGAACGGATTGCCTTCGGCACAACGGATGGCGGCGGGGGTTGATCACCCTCCGCCGCCATCTCGCTTTCGAGCGCTTCACTGTCGGGCAAGTTCCATGATGCTTGCCTGCATGGATTCTTCTGCAAGATGCACGTAAGAGGGCCACAAACTCGGCCGATCAACGACGATTCCCGGAAAGGGCGCGGTCGGCCGTTACGCAAGAACGATCGAGGATGACAGAATGCACGCACAGGTAGCCGCCAACAAAGCGAAGTTCGTGAATCCGCCGCGCACGCGGCGCGTGGGCATTATCGGCGCGGGGCCGGGCGGCATGGCCACGGCCGTGCGCCTGAAGGAAGCCGGTTACGAGGACATCACGCTGCTGGAGAAATCCGCCGGCCCGGGCGGCACTTGGTACAACAACCGCTATCCCGGCCTGTGCTGCGACGTGCCGTCGCATCTCTATTCCTTCTCCTTCGATCTCAATCCGCGCTGGTCGCGTGCCTATTCTCCCCAGCCCGAGATCCTCACCTATATGGACGGCGTGGCCGACCGGCATGATCTGCGCCGCCATATCCGCTGCAATTCGAAAGTCGCCGCGGCGCGCTGGAACGATGAATGCGGGCTGTGGCATGTCGAACTCGCCACCGGCGAAGTGCTGGACTTCGAAGTGCTGGTGGCCGCGCAGGGCATGTTCAACGATCTGAACTGGCCGAAGATCGAGGGGATGGAGAGCTTCAACGGCATCCTGTTCCATTCGGGCGACTGGCCGGCCCATTGCGATCTCAACGGCAAGCGCGTGGCGATCATCGGAAGTGCTGCGAGCGCGGTGCAGATGGTGCCCGAGATCGCGAAAGAGGCCGATCGGCTCGACGTCTACCAGCGCTCGCCCAACTGGGTGCTGCCCAAGGACGATCCGATCTTCACCGAGGAGGAGAAGTCCGGCCGCGAGACGCGACCGCTCGAAACGCGCGAGATGCGCCTCAGGCTCTATCGCGAGATGGACAGCTTCTGCACCTGGACCGAGCTTTCCGAGGAAACCCGGGAAGAGTTCCGCCAGACCTGCCTCGCCAACCTCGCCAATGTCCATGATCCGGAATTGCGCGCCAAGATGACGCCGGACGTGCCATGGGGCGCGACACGTCCGCTCTTCTCGAACGACTTCTACCCGGCGTTCAACCGCAACAATGTCGCGCTGATCACCGATCCGATTGCCCGGATCACGCCGAACGGCATTGCCGACGGCACCGGGATCGAGCGCGAATATGACGTGATCATCTGCGCCACCGGCTACAAGACGGACCGTTATGCCTCCGCCATCTCGATCACCGGCCGCGGGGGCCAGGAAATCGCCGACGCGTGGAAGGATGGCGCGACCGCCTATCTCGGCATCACCACGGCCAACTTTCCCAACCTGTTCATGATCTACGGGCCCAACACCAACAACGGCTCGATCCTGTTCATGCTGGAATGCCAGGCCGCCTATATCGCCCGGCATGTGCAGTGGATGGATGCGAACGACATTTCCTGGATCGAAGTAAAGTCCGATGTCGAGCGGCGCTACAACGAGGAACTGCAGGCGGCGATCGACCAGGTCGGCGCGTGGAAATCGCGCGATAATTATTATCATGCGGCGAGTGGCCGGAACGTGACCCAATATCCGTTCAACATGACGATCTATCGCGAGTTGACCATGACTCCCGATTGGGACAATTTCCGGTTCCAGTACGGGGTCGCCCTTTAATCGCGACAAAAAGCGCTCCATGCGGCGCGCGGCAGACAGTCTGGAGAGAGACCTACCATGAGCGATTTCGATCTGATCATCCGCGGCGGCACCATCGTCGATGGCAGCGGCGCCGCTCCCTATGTGGCGGATGTCGCCATCAAGGGCAGCAAGATCGCCAGCATCGGCGCGATCACCGGCAGCGCGGATCAGGAGATTGACGCCAAGGGCAAGCTCGTCACGCCCGGCTTCATCGACGTGCACACCCATTATGACGGCCAGGCCGTGTGGTCGGAACGGATGATCCCGTCTTCCATCCACGGCGTGACCACTGTGGTGATGGGGAATTGTGGCGTCGGCTTCGCGCCCTGCCGCAAGGACGATCACGACCTGCTCGTCAGCGTCATGGAGGGGGTGGAAGACGTGCCGGAAGTGGTGATGACCGCGGGCCTGCCCTGGGACTGGGAAACCTTCCCGGAATATCTCGATGCGGTGGACCGTCGCCCGCGCGACATCGACGTGGCCGCCTATCTCCCGCATTCGCCTTTGCGCGTCTACGTGATGGGCGAGCGCGGCGCGCGCCGCGAAGCGCCGACCGACGCCGATATCGAGGAAATGAAGCGCCTGGCGCGCGAAGCGATGGATGCCGGTGCGCTCGGCTTCGCCACCTCGCGCCTCAGTGCTCATGCAACCGGCCAGGGCGACAAGATCCCGAGCTTCGACGTGGGCGACCGCGAGCTTTTCGCCATGGGCGAAGTGATGAAGGAGCGTGGCGAAGGCGTGCTGCAGATCGTCAGCGACATCGGCAGCAATTACGATAATGAGATTCAGACGCTGGCGGATCTCGCGGTGGAATCCGGTCAGCAGGTGACCTTCACGCTCGCGCAGATGAACCAGGATCCGGAAGCCTGGAGGCGCAGCATCGACAAGATGCGCAAGGCGCAGGAGAAGGGCGGCAAGATCAAGGGCCAAGTCTATCCCCGTCCGATCGGCATGGTGATGAGCCTCGACGCCACGGTGAACCCGTTCTGCTGCAGCCCGACCTATGCGAACGAGCTGGTCCACCTGCCCATGGCGGAGCGGGTGAAGCGGCTGGCCGACCCGGCGATGCGTGCGAAGCTGCTGGTCGAGGAGATCGAGGAAGCCAAGACCCCGATCTACCGCATGGCGCGCGACTGGCCCAAGGTCTTCCTGCTCGACAATGTCGGCGATTACGAGCCCGACCAGTCGATGAGCATCGCGGCCCAGGCAGAGCGCGAAGGTCGCGATCCGCTGGACCTGTTCTACGATCTGATGCTGCGCAAGGGCGGCTATCAGATGTTCTACTGCGCGCTGGCGAACTACGCCGAAGGATCGCTCGATTCGATCCGCGAGATGATCGTGGACCCGGACACGATCGTGGCGCTGGGCGATGGCGGCGCGCATTACGGCGTGGTGTGCGACGCAAGCTATCCCACCTTCGTGCTGACCCATTGGGCGCGGGACCGGGAAGGCGAGAAGATCCCGCTGCCGCAGGCGATCAAGGCGCTGACCCGCGATCCGGCCGAGGTGGTCGGGCTGAACGATCGCGGACTCGTCAAGGAAGGCTACAAGGCGGACATCAACGTCGTCGATTTCGACAATCTGCAGCTCAACATGCCGTCGATGATCGGCGATCTGCCGGGCAATGGCCGCAGGTTGATGCAGGATGCCGACGGCTATATCGCGACGATCGTCAGCGGGGAAGTGATCCTGCGCGACGGCAAGTCGACCCCGGCCCGGCCCGGCCGCCTGGTGCGCGGGGCGCAGAAGGATCCCGCGAGGGCGCTGGAGAACGCGTAAGGCCTAAAAGCGCTGGGGATTGTCAACAATTCTCTTGGACTGCCTCGCCGGAGAGGCTAGCCATCGTCTAATCGGGAGTTTGCGAGGCAGCCCGGAAGGGTTGCTCCGCATGGGGAGAGATAGCCGGACATGATGAAGTCGAGCAAATGGAGCGGTGCATTGGCCGCTGGGGCGCTTCTGCTGCTTGCGGCCTGCGGCAAGTCGGAACCGGAAGCCGTCACTGCGTCGAAGGAAAGCCAGACGATCCTGCTCGATAGCGCCGATGGCGCGGATTGGCCGGGCTATAACCGCTCCTATGGCGAACAGCATTTCAGCCCGCTCGCCCAGATCAACGACACGAACGTCAAGGATCTGGGCCTTGCCTGGGCGCTCGATTTCGATACCAGCGCCGGCAATCCGGCCAGCCAGCCGATCGCGGTCGGCGGAATCATCTATGTCGCGACCGGCATGAACCTGGTGAAGGCGATCGAAGCCACTACCGGCAAGATCAAATGGGAATACAACCCGCATACGGGCGAGAAGGCCGGCAACAAGCTGCGCTCCAACTGGGGTACGCGCGGCCTCTCCTACTGGAACGGCAAGATCTATATCGGCACGGTCGACGGCCGGCTGATCGCGATCGACGCCGCCAATGGCAAGGAGCTGTGGAGCCAGCTGACGGTGGAACCCGGCGATGGCCGCTATATCACGGGCGCCCCGCGCATCTTCGACGGCAAGGTGATCATCGGCCATGGCGGTGCGGATTCGTCCAACAATCGCGGCTATGTGACGACCTACAATGCTGAGACGGGCGAGAAGCTGTGGCGTTTCTTCATCGTGCCGGGCAACCCGAAGGACGGGTTCGAGGACGAGACGCAGGAAATGGCCGCCAAGACCTGGAAGGGCGAATGGTGGAAGCAGGGCGGCGGCGGTGCCGCGTGGAACGCCTTCACCTATGATCCGGAAACCGACACGATCCTGATCGGCACCGGCAATGGCGCGCCGTGGAACCAGAAGATCCGCAGCCCCGGCGGCGGCGACAATCTGTTCCTCTGCTCGATGGTCGCGCTCGACGCGAAGACCGGCAAGTACAAGTGGCATTACCAGTTCAATCCGGGCGAGACCTGGGACTTCAACGCCGCCATGGATATGCCGCTGGCGGATCTGACGATCGACGGCAAGCCGCGCAAGGTCGTCATGATGGCGCCGAAGAACGGCTTCCTCTATGTGATCGACCGGACCAACGGGAAGATCATCTCGGCCGACAAGATCGCCAAGGTCACCTGGGCCGATCATATCGACCTGAAGACCGGGCGTCCGGTCGAAGTCCCCGAGCAGCGCTATCCCGATGGCGGTCCGGCCACCGTGTGGCCGGCCTATCGCGGCGCGCATAGCTGGATGCCGACCTCGTTCAGCCCGAAGACCAATTTGATCTACATCCCCAAGCTCGAAGTCGCCGGCATCTACAGCGACAAGGGCATGGACCTGAAGAACTGGAGGCGCACCGGCGTGGGCGCGGCCGATCTCGGCGTGAATCTCGGTTTCGACGTGCCCGATCCGCTGCACAATACGAGCTCGCTGCTGGCCTGGGACCCGGTCACGCAGAAGAAGGTGTGGGAAGTGAAGACGATCGGCGGCTGGAACGGCGGCGTGCTGTCCACCGGCGGCAATCTCGTCTTCCAGGGCCAGCTCAACGGCCGCCTGAGCGCTTATTCCGCCGACAAGGGCCAGGAGCTGTGGAGCTTCGACGCGCAGAACGCCGTGCTCGCCGCCCCGATCTCCTTCATGGTCAAGGGCGAGCAATATATCGCCGCCATGGTCGGCATGGGCACCAGCGTGGCGAGCCACCAGGGTTCGCTCGGCGGGCTGACCTTCGACTACCGCACCCAGAAGCGCCGCCTGATGGTCTTCAAGATCGGCGGCAAGGCTACGCTGCCGGCCAAGGGCCCGGCCTGGGTCGCCAAGGCGTTCGACGATCCCGACTTCAAGCCGGACGACAAGCTGGCTTTCGAAGGAATGGTCGTGGCCGGGCGCTATTGCGTGGCCTGCCATGGCATCGACCTGATCGCCGCCGGCGGCGCGCCGGACCTGCGCAC
Source organism: uncultured Erythrobacteraceae bacterium (assembly GCA_946482075.1). Next base: position 1,800 of record CAMLQG010000009.1, on the reverse strand, counting down.
TTCACCCGCAGTGCTGGATGAAGGCACCTTCCTGGGCATCGTGCGCGACGGCATGCTGTCGGCACAGGGCATGCCCAAGAACAACGACCTGACCGATGCGCAGCTGAAGGCCGTGCGCCAGTATATCCGCACCGAAGCGGCCAATCTGCGCACCGGCAAGAAGAAGATGGGCGGCGGCGTGGTGGGTGGCCAATAAGGGCACGCCTCACCCGCCTGCTGCGGCTTCTCGGAAGGGCGCGCAATGACGGAACTTGTGATCGTCACTTTCGACTGGGTTCCCGAACCGCCCCGCGGCTTCGTGCGCGATCTGCGCATCCGCTGGGCGCTGGAAGAGGCGGGGTTGCCTTATCGCATCAAGGCGGTACCCTTCGAAGGGCGCGGGGCGGAGCATTTCGCGCATCAGCCCTTCGGCCAGGTGCCTTGGCTCGAGGACGGCGACATCTCGATCTTCGAAAGCGGCGCGGTGCTGCTTTACCTGGGCGAACGCAGCGCAACGCTCTTGCCCAGCGAACCCGCGCAGCGCAGGCAGGCGGTCGAATGGGTCTTCGCCGCATTGAACTCGGTCGAGATGGCCAGCCTGCCCTGGGGCCTGTTCCGGTTTGTCGGTGACGATGGCCAGTCGCCCGGCGGCCAGCTGCTCGACAACTTCGTCAAGGGCCGCCTTGGCCATGTGGATGCCGTGCTGGCGGATCGCGAATGGCTGGCGGACAGCTTCTCGATCGCGGACATCCTGCTGGTGGACGTGCTGCGCCTGGTCGATCGTTTCGGCGGGCTGGCGGACTATCCCAACTGCGCTGCCTATGTCGCGCGCGGCGTGGGCCGGCCGGCGTTCAAGAAGGCCCACGCCGATCAGATGGCGTTCTACAAGGCCGCGGACGAGAAGCGCGCTCGGCAGGGCTAAGGGCGGCTTGGGACCGTCCCCTCATGCCAGGAGCGGGCATCAGAAGCGGAAGCCCACCGTTCCCATCACGTTGCGCGGCGCGGCCATGAAGCAGTCGCCGCGCGCCAGGCAGGATGCGAAAGACTTCTTGTTGAACAGGTTGGTCGCGTTGAGAGCGAAACGCCACTGGTTCCAGTTAATTTCCGCAAGGGCATCGACCGTGGTGCGCGACGGCGTGACGATCGAATAAAGCTCGTCGATCGGGATGTCCGGATCGAAGCCATAGGGGTTGAGAAGACCGGTCGACTTGCTGTTGCTGTTGTAGACCACGCCCGCGCCAAGCCGCAGCCGCGCCTGGTCCGTGAGATTGAAGCTCTTGGTGGTCCAGATCGACGCCGTATGGCGCGGCATGTAATCGAGGCTGGTATTCGTTTCCGAACGCAGCTTGCTGTAGCCGTAGTTCACCAGCAGGTCGAAATTCTCTGGCAGCCGGTAGCTCGCCTCGAACTCGATGCCCTTGGTGTTCAGCACGCCGGACTGGGTCGTGGCATTGTTCGGCAGATAGAGGATGCGGTTCACCTCCTTGATCTTGAAGGCGGTGACCGTCACCAGCGCTTCGGGGACCGGTTGCCACTTGAAACCCAGTTCGTACTGGGTGCCCTGCTGGGGCTTGTACGGAGCGCCGAAAGTACCGTCGCCGTTTTCGATCGAGCCGGCGACGGGAAGGAAGCTCTCCGTATAGCTGAAGAAGGGCGAGAAGCCTGCGCCGATCTCGCCGATGATGCCGGCGCGGAAGGTGGTGGCGTTGTCCTTCTGGCCCGACGATCCCGTCACATGGTCACGGCGGCCGCCAATGACGACCGATACGCGGTCGAAGAAGCGGATCTGGTCCTGGACATAGACGCCGAGCTGCTTCTGGC
>CAMLQG010000008.1 GCA_946482075.1 uncultured Erythrobacteraceae bacterium | reverse complement strand
CCGTGACGATCCGCGTGTTTCAGGGCGAGCGTGAAATGGCGGCGGACAACAAGATGCTCGGCCAGTTCGATCTCGTCGGCATTCCTTCGGCCCCGCGCGGCGTACCGCAGATCGAAGTCACGTTTGATATCGACGCCAATGGCATCGTGAACGTCTCCGCCAAGGACAAGGGCACGGGCAAGGAACAGCAGATCCGCATCCAGGCATCGGGCGGCTTGTCCGATTCCGACATCGATCAGATGGTCCAGGATGCCGAGAAGTTCGCCGAAGAGGACAAAAAGCGGCGCGAAGCGGCCGAGGCCCGCAACAATGCCGACAGCCTCGTCCACGCGACGGAAAAGCAGCTCGAAGAGAACAGCGACAAGGTCGATCCCGGTCTCAAGGCTGAGATCGAAGCCGCGATCACGGAAACCAGAACGGCGATCGAAGGCGGAAACGCGGACGACATCAACGCCAAGACGCAGGCGCTCACCCAGCTTGCCATGAAGATGGGGCAGGCTATCTATGAGCGGGAGCAGGCATCTGCGGCCTCGCCGGGCGCCGAAGCCCCGTCGCAGGATGGGGAAGATGTCGTGGATGCCGAGTTCTCGGAAGTTGACGAAGAGAACAAGGGCTGATCTGGAATCGAACCGTTACCGCCACCGGCCCCGTCCGGTGGCGGCTCGGTTTTAGGATGGGGCGATGACGGTCCAGGTCGACTTTTACGAATTGCTCGAGGTCGAGCGCGGGGCGGACGACAAGGCGATCAAGTCGTCTTACCGCAAGCTCGCCATGAAGTATCATCCGGACCGCAATCCCGGATGCGGGGCTTCCGAAGCCAGGTTCAAGGCGATCAGCGAAGCCTATGATTGCCTTAAGGACCCGCAGAAACGTGCGGCCTATGACCGTTTCGGCCATGCGGCGTTCCAGAATGGCGGCATGGGCGGCGGTGGCGCGCACCATGCCGATTTCGGCGATATCGGCGATATTTTCGAAACGATCTTCGGCAGCGCGTTCGGCGGCGGTGGCCGCCAGCAGGCGCGGCGCGGCGCGGATCTCCGCTACGATCTGGAAATCGGCCTGGAAGAAGCCTTTCATGGCAAGGAAACCCAGATCGAGATCGAGGTTTCCGTCGCCTGCGAACCTTGCGCCGGATCGGGCGCCGAACCGGGCACCGGCACGCGCAGCTGCGGCACTTGCCGCGGCCATGGCAAGGTCCGTTCGCAGCAGGGCCTGTTCATGGTGGAACGGACTTGTCCGTCCTGCCACGGACGCGGCCAGGTCATCGAAAGCCCTTGCCGACATTGCGGGGGGGAAGGGCGGGTCGACAAGATCAGCAAGCTCGACGTCACCATTCCGCCGGGCGTGGATCACGGCACCCGCATCCGGCTGTCCGGCAAAGGCGAAGCCGGCCCGATGGGGGCGCCTCCGGGCGATCTCTACATCTTCCTCCATGTGCGCGCGCACCCCGTCTTCCAGCGCGAAGGCACCGCGCTGTTCACGCGCGTGCCCATCAGCTTCACTACCGCCGCACTCGGCGACACGGTCGAGATTCCCGGCCTGGACGGCGAAAAGCACGCGATCGAAATTCCGTCGGGCATCCAGTCGGGCAAGCAGCTGCGCAAGCGCGGCGCGGGCATGCCCGTTCTGCAGGGCCGCGGCCGGGGGGACATGGTGATCGAAATCGTGGTGGAAACCCCCACGCGCCTCAGTTCCCGCCAGCGCGAATTGCTGCGCGAGTTCAAGGAAACCGAAACGGGCGAGGAATGCCCGGAATCGCGCGGCTTCTTCGACAAGCTCAAGGATGCGTGGAACGATCTGACGGACTGAAGGAATGATCGGCATCCGTTCGTCCTGAGCTTGTCGAAGGACCGTCCTTCACTTCTTCCGTGACTGAAGGAAAAAGCTGTCCTTCGACAAGCTCAGGACGAACGGTTCCTTATCGCAGCCGCTCCACCACTTCCCCCCTGATCCGCCCGATCAGGGACGGGTCGGCAAGCAGCCGCTTCTCCTCCTCATCCAGGATCGCCAAGAACATGTCGCGCTTGAAGCCGCGGATGTCGGCTTCGGGCAGGGGTTCGTCCAAGGTCGAGCCGACCAGGTCGATCATCCGTTCCGCCCCGTGCAGGCGACCCCAGAGATAGTCGTTCTCGCGATAGGCGCGGCTGAAGAAGGCGCCGAAATTATAGAACTCCACACCGCGCAGCGTGGCGCGGGTACCCCCTTCGCGGATCGATTTCGCGTCTTCCGGCGAGATACGGTCGACCTTGACCGGATCGAACTCGGTCAGCCCCTCGTTGCGCAGCAGAGGCAGCGTCACGACGTCATAATAGGGGAAGCCGAGATAGCCCAGCAGCACCCGTTCGCGCAGCGGCGGAGGCATTTCCGCCAATCCTTCGGCGAACATCGCTTCCACCTTCTCGTCGATGCTCGGCAAGTCGCGCAGGCGCGCCAGGCCGTCCAGCGCCGCGCCGGGATGGAGAATCGCATCCTGCGCGAGCGTGGCGAATTCCGCTCCCAGTTTCTCTGCCGGCTCGCGTTCGAAATAGAGCGCGAGGCTGTCGAAAACGAGTCGGCGAGCGCGCTGACGGGCATCCTCGGGAATGTCCGGATGGAATTCCCACTCGCGCGCCAGCCTGCGGGCGAGCAGGCGCAGACGGCGGATGCGGAAAGCGATGTCGTGCTGGCGGAAGAAAGCGATCGCGTCATCGCTCGCCCCACCGCTCGGCGCGGACAGGCGGGCGAGGCCGCGCATGTTCAGCTCATGCCGGACAGCAGCCGCGATCGGCGCGGGATCGGGCAGCAGCAGGCCGGGTGCGGCATCGAAGATCGTCCGGGCGATATGTTCGATGATCCCGTTGAACTTGGCCTGCGCATAGCCGTGGAACGCGAACCCCGCCTGTTCGGCCGCCGCCTGCTGCGCTTTCGCCCGCCAGTTGCGCAGCCGGCGCGGGGTCGGACGACCCAGGAACGGCGTGCGGCCGAACAGCTTCGCGACCGCGGCCTCCACATCGGGTCTCAGCGCCGCGAGGATGTGGCGCAGCCGTTCCGCCTCGTGCGACTGGGCTTCCAGCACTTCCAGATTGTCGCGGATCGGCTGTTCGCGCGGAATGCTCGATAGCGATCCGAAAATGGCAGAGAAGAAACCCACTGGCCGATCAGGCTCGTTGCCGATGCCGCCCTGCCGATCCGGCCGGGGATCGATATAGACGAAGCGCCGGTCCACCTCGCGCTGGGCAGGGCGGATCTCCAGCGCCGCGGCGGCTTCGGCGAAAGGTGCGTTCACCAGCACCGACCCATCGATCAGCGAGACAAGTTCCACATCGTCCTGGCGGACATGGGCGGGCATGATCCGTTCGATGAACGCGGTGCGCCCCGCCCATTCGCGTTTCACTTCCCGCCCGAGCCGGTCGATCTCTTCGAGCTTGAGTGGGGGAAATGCGCCGGGAAAGCTTGCCGTGGATCGCGCTGCCAGGACCAGTTCGAGGATATCCGCCAGGCTGTGCCCGCCTTCATCCGGCACGCGCGCATGGAAGCCGATCGGCATGCGATGCTCGCTCTCTTCCACAACCGGCGGGCTGTTGAGCCGCAGGAGCTGGCGATAGCCCCGGAAATCGGTCGTCGTCACGAACAGGTCGATGGGGTGGTTCGCCGGCAGCAACGGCCCGTTCGCTTCCGTGTTTCGCATCGCGTCCAGCGCCTGGTAGAGCAGGCGCGAGAACCCGATCCCGGAGAAGGGCGGCGCGAACCACCGGCCGCGCATGAAGCGCGACAGCTTGGTGCGCACTTCCGCGCGCGTTTCGGGGGCCACGCTTTCCGTGACCGCATTGCCCGGACGGGTGAGCACGAACTGGATCAGCGGCCACGCCCATTGCTTGGCCATGCGCGACCAAGGCTTGGCGTCGGGATCGATCAGCCGGTCCACATCGGCAGTGGCAAGCCACAATTCGGTCAGCGGTTCGAGCGAACGGCCGGAATGGACCGCTTCGGCCAGGAACACCGCATTGATTCCCCCTGCGCTCGCCCCGGTGAGGATGTCGGGCAGCATCCGCAGCTTCAGTTCGCGCTCCTGCTCGATATGGCGCAGCAACCGAAAATAGACCTGCTCGCTGCCTTCCGTGCGGTCGTCATGCCCGTGCGCGGCGCGGCTCGCCCGCGCCAGCTTCCACACTTCCTTGGTCACGCCATGCATATAGACCGCCAGGCTGACGCCCCCGTAGCAGACCAATGCGATGCGCAGTTCCTTTTGCCGCATGGATGCTTGTTAAACGCGGGAGGCAGGGAAAGGCAAGGCGTTATTATACTTGACGTACCCACCTATGGAACGTAGGGTGAATCCATCAAACGGAGCCCTACAATGTCCAACCTTTCCGCCCCTCACTTCCATGACGAAGAAGCCGCCTACGCCTACGTAGAAGCGCGACTTTGGCCGCATGGTGCTGTGTGCCCGCATTGCGGCGGTGTGGATCGCGTCGGCAAGCTCAAGGGTGAGACCACCCGCGTTGGCCTGTGGAAGTGCTATCAGTGCCGCAAGCCGTTCACCGTGAAGATCGGCACTATCTTCGAGGACAGCAAGGTTCCGATGCGCCTCTGGCTGCAAGCGATGTATCTGATCGCGGGCAGCAAGAAGGGCATTTCCAGCAACCAGCTTCACCGCATTCTTGGTGTCACCCTCAAGACCGCATGGTTTATGTCACACCGTATTCGCGAAGCGATGCAAGAAACCGACACTTGGCCGCTCGGTGGCCTTGGCACCGTTGTGGAGGCCGACGAGACTTTCATCGGCACCGAACCGGGGCGGGAAGTGAAGAAGAGCTTCTTCCACAAGATGAAGGTTCTCGCGCTGGTGGAACGCGGTGGTCGTTCGCGCGCGATGGTGATCGACACTCTCGGTGTTCCCGAAATTCAGCCGATCCTGCTCGACAACATCCAGCGCCTTACGAAGCTGCACACCGATGAAGCCCATCACTACAAGTCGATTGGCCGCTTCTTCTATCAGCACCACACCGTGAACCATAAGTCGGGCGAGTATAGCCGTGGCGACGTGAACACCAACACCATTGAAGGCTATTTCAGCATCTTCAAGCGCGGGATGCGGGGCATCTACCAGCACTGCGCCAAGAAACATCTTCACCGCTATGTAGCGGAGTTCAATTTCCGCTACAGCAATCGCGTGGCCCTCGGTTACAATGATGCAGACCGTGCCGACGCGCTGCTCAAAGGTGTGATCGGCAAGCGGCTTACCTATCAAACAACTGGTGCGGGGGCCTGATGCCCAAGAAGAAAAACGCGGAAACGCAGGCCGAGCAAAGCGCAAGGTTCAAGGCCGAGGTCGCAAGGCTAATCGCCGCTGGCGAACTAAACCCCACAGAGGCAGATAACGTCATGGAACGACTCATTCGGGGTCGATCCATTCTGCGCGGGAAAAATGAGGATGGAATTGAAAAAAACAAAAGCTGATCTGGAAGAAGAGCTAAAAGATCAGATATATTTCCTGAGAGAATCCGCCAGAATTTTTGATGAGGGAAACATTAGGGAAGCCAAGAGATTGGCTACTTATTTATATATCCTACTCCATGATGGATCGGGGAGAACAAAATCTTTGTTGAGACAGCTGGGGATTAGAGGATCATTGTCCTTCGTAAGCACCGCATTGAAAACTGCTCCTAATGGGGAAATGAACGGCGTTTGGGTTGGTGTTGCTCCACCCTTAACTTGCGTTCAAATGAGTGCCGACGGCACAAAGTTTTTGCCTCATTGCATCGCCCAATCAGGTGCAATGCCGAGTTGGTCCAGGGTGCTGCCATTCGGGAAATGGTGGGATGAGGCAGTTTCGAGTGAAGGCAGGAGGCCGCTTTCAAGAAAGGGGCTGATTTGGACAGTTCGATCGCAGGACGGCGGTGCACACGTCGATGGGAGTTTGAAGTCTGAGTCATATGTTGAACTGATCACCGATCCTTTGCCTATTAAGCCGGAATTTGCCGTCTCATTCGAAGAGAATAACGGAACCGCCCTGTCTCCCGCAAATCCACATTGGGCAAGCGTCCGCCAGATTGCTTGGGAGGTGGACAACACCCTCAAGGATTATGGACTGTAGAGAGCAGCAAGCGCAATTTTCTTGAGCAGTCGGCGCACTGCCTTCTGGTCCCTACAGTCGATCTCAAACGGTGAAGGGAAGGACCGCCACACGGCCTTTATGCATGCTTCATCGCCCTCGGCTATTTTCTCAAATGCGCGAACTCTTTCATCAATGTCCATCGCCTTCAGTCCTTCTGGGTATGCTTAATATAATAACGCCAAAGGCAATTGCGTTCTAGTTCTGTTCCGGTTATCGCGCTGCCATGGTCAAGACGAAACGGCGTTATATCTGTCAGGCTTGCGGCAGCGTGTCCCATCGCTGGCAGGGGCAATGCGCCGATTGTTCGGAATGGAACACGCTGGCGGAAGACGTGCCGGCCACTGTCTTCTCGCTGAAGCACGATCTGTCGAGCGGGGGGCGGGCCTTCGAGTTCGTGCCGCTCGACGCGCCGGCGGAACCGCTGGCGCGGCGCGGCACGGGGTTGGCCGAGTTCGACCGCGCGCTGGGCGGGGGGCTGGTGCCAGGCTCGGCGATCCTGATGGGCGGCGATCCGGGGATCGGCAAATCCACCCTGCTGCTCCAGGCCACCGCGCGGATCGCGCGCAGCGGAGCGGACGTCGTCTATGTGAGCGGCGAAGAAGCGGCGAGCCAGGTGCGGATGCGCGCCGTGCGGCTGGGGCTTGCCGATGCGCCGATCCGGCTCGCCTCCAATACATCGGTGCGCGATATCCTCACCACGCTGAACGGGATGGCGCCGCCCGCGCTGCTGGTGATCGATTCGATCCAGACCATGCATTCCGACCAGATCGAAGGTGCGCCCGGCACGGTGAGCCAAGTGCGCGGCTGCGCCTTCGAACTGATCCGCTACGCCAAGGAGAACGGCACCGCGCTGGTCCTCGTCGGCCATGTCACGAAGGACGGCACGATTGCGGGGCCGCGCGTGCTGGAACACATGGTCGACGTAGTGATGAGCTTCGAGGGGGAGCGCAGCCACCAATACCGCATCCTGCGCGCATTGAAGAACCGCTTCGGCGCGGTGGACGAGATCGGCGTCTTCGCAATGGAGGAACAGGGGCTGGAAGAAGTCGCCAATCCTTCCACCCTGTTCCTCTCCGGCCGGGGCGAGCCGATGGCGGGGAGTTCGGTATTTCCGGCGCTGGAAGGGACACGACCGGTGCTGGTCGAAATCCAGGCGCTGATCGTGCGGCTGCAGAGCGGCGCCACGCCGCGCCGCGCGGTGGTGGGATGGGACAATGGCCGGCTCGCCATGCTGCTCGCGGTGCTGGAAGCACGCTGCGGGCTCAATTTCTCCTCGGCCGAAGTCTATCTGAACGTCGCGGGCGGCTATCGGCTGACCGACCCCGCTGCCGATCTTGCCGTGGCGGCCGCACTCGTCTCCGCGCTGGCGGACAAGCCGCTGCCCGCCAAAAGCGTCTGGTTCGGCGAATTGTCGCTCGCGGGAGAGATCAGGCCGGTTGCTCATGGACCGGTTCGCCTGCGCGAAGCTCTGAAGCTCGGTTTCGAGAGGGGGATGGGCCCGGCGGACCTCGCTTCGATCCCGCCGGGACTCGATTACAAGGGTATTCGCCTGCTGCCCAATCTCGTTGACCGCATCCTGGCGAACGCATAATTATTCGCGCCGATGACGGGTTTGGATATTATCGTTTTGGTGCTGGTCGTAGTCGGGGCGATCGGCGGTTTCATGCGCGGTTTCGTGCAGGAGATCCTGTCACTGGTGGCTTGGGTGCTCGCGCTTTTCGCGATCCATGAACTGCATACCCCGATGACCACCTGGCTCGACAAATACATGGAGTCGCCATCCGGCGCTTCCGTGCTCGCTTTCGCCCTGCTGCTGCTGATCCCCTATGCGGGGATGAAGCTGATCGCGGGCCGCCTGGGGCAGGCGTCGCGCTCATCGCTGCTGGGGCCGGTCGATCGAGTTCTCGGGTTGGGCTTCGGCATCATCAAGGGCGTGATCATCGCGGTGCTGGCCTTTTCCGTGCTCGTGCTCGGTTATGACACGGTGTGGGGCGTTGCCGGGCGGCCCACATGGATGACCAACGCGCGCAGCTATCCCTTCATCAACTCGGCGGCAGATGCGCTGGTGGTGATGATCCAGGAACGCCGCAAGGAACTGGCCGAAGAAGACGCCAAGATCGCCGACAAGAAGGAATGAGCAGCGAGGGCTCTCGTCTCTACACGCCGGAGATACTCGGCCTCACGCTGAGGCTGGCCGATTTCCCGTGGATCGATGGACTGGCGATGGAAGGCCAGGCGCGTTCGCCGAGCTGCGGCAGCACGCTGGCGATCGGGCTCGACAGCGACGGCGAAGGCCTGATAGCCGGGCTCGGCATGCGCGTGCAGGCCTGCGCGATCGGCCAGGCTTCGGCCGCTCTCTTCGCCGATTCCGCCAATGGGTTAGGCGCGACGGACATAGAACAGGCAGCGACAGCCATGGCGGCTTGGTTGGCTGGCGAGGGTCCTCTGCCGAACTGGCCGCGCATAGGCCTGTTGACCCCAGCGCTCGCCTATCCGGGCCGCCATGGCGCGATCATGCTTCCGTGGAAGGCCGCGGTTCAGGCGCTTTCCAAGCGCCCGCGGTCTCGCTAGACCCTTTCCTCGTCCAGGGAGGGTATGGGTATGGCGTCATCGCCGGCAGTGGGTCATCGTGAGCCCAGCCAGAAGGAAATCCGTCTCGTCATTTCGGCATCATCGGCCGGAACGGTATTCGAATGGTACGATTTCTTCATCTACGGCACGCTGGCGGCGAGCGGCATCATCGGCCGCACCTTCTTCCCTTCCGGTAATGAGACGCTCCAGACCCTGCTCGCCTGGGCAGGCTTCGCGGTCGGCTTCGGATTCCGCCCGTTGGGCGCGATCATCTTCGGCTATCTGGGCGATCGCCTGGGCCGGAAATACACCTTCCTCGTCACAATCACGCTGATGGGCATCGCCACGGCCGGCGTCGGCTTGATCCCGGCGGCGGCGGTCATCGGCATCGCGGCTCCAATCCTGATCATCCTGTTGCGCATCTGCCAGGGCCTGGCACTGGGTGGCGAATATGGCGGCGCCGCGATCTATGTTTCCGAACACGCGCCGCCGGAAAAGCGGGGCTTCTACACCGGCTTCATCCAGGCCAGCGTGATCGGCGGCTTCGTGCTCAGCCTCGTGGTCGTGCTGCTGACCAAGGGCCTGATGTCGGACGAGGTGTGGAACGACTGGGGCTGGCGCGTGCCCTTCCTGCTGTCGATCCTGCTGCTCGCGATCTCGCTGTGGATGCGGCTCAAGCTTTCGGAAAGCCCGGTGTTCCAGGCGATGAAGGAGGAGGGCGAGATCGCCGGCAACCCCTTCGTCGAAAGCTTCACCTATCCCGGCAATCCCAAGCGGATCTTCGTCGCCCTGTTCGGCTGCGCGGCGGGGCTGACGGTAATCTGGTACACTGCGGCCTTTTCCGGCCTGTCCTTCCTCCAGGGGCCGATGCGCGTCGATCCCACCACGGCGGAATTGACTGTCGGTTCCGCCGCGCTGTGCAGCACGGTGTGGTATGTCTTCTTCGGCAGGCTTTCCGACAGGATCGGGCGCAAGAAGCCGATCGTCTGGGGCTATGTCGCCACGCTTGCCCTGCTGTTCCCGCTCTTCTGGCTGATGGGCCAGGCAGCCAATCCGCAGCTCGATGCCACCGCGCGCAAAGCGCCGGTCGTGGTGTCCGGCCCGGATTGCGCTTTCGATCCCTTCGCACAGAAGCAGAAGAGCGGATGCGGCCAGATCCTCGGCCAGCTGACGGGCAATGGCGTCCGCTTCACGGTCGACCATGACGCCGAACTGTCGATGACGGTCGGCGGCGTGCCGGTTTCCGATACCAGCAAGGAAGGCGTGAGCGCCGCGCTGGAGAAGGCGGGATACAATCTCACGCCCAGCATCCCGCAACCGATCGGCATCGCGATCATCTTTCTGTGCATCTTCGCATTAGGCGCCCTGTCCGGCGCGACATACGGCCCCGCGGCAGCGCTGTTGTCGGAGATGTTCCCGGCTCGAATCCGCTACAGTTCGATGTCGATCCCCTATCACTTCGGCACAGGCTATTTCGGGGGCTTCCTGCCGCTGATTGCCACCTATATCGTCGCATCGACCGGTGACCCTTACGCAGGGCTGTGGTACACATGGGTCATCGTCGCTTTCGCCCTTCTTGTCGCACTGTGGGGCTTCCCTTCCGGGCGCCCACGCGATTTCATTCAAAATGACCCTGACTGAACCACCGCACGCTCTTCGCCTTTCGATCGATACCGATGCGCTGGCCGCCAACTGGCGGCTGCTGGACGAACTGTCCGGCAATGCCTGCGCGGCCGCGGCGGTAAAGGCGGACGCCTATGGGCTGGGTATCGATCATGCGATGCCCGCTCTGCGACGGGGCGGTGCGCGCGATTTTTTCGTGGCGCATTGGTGCGAAGTGGCCGGCGTGCTGGCTCATGCGCCGGCCGATACAATCGCCGTGCTGCACGGCCCGCTGACGTCGCAGGATGTGGGCTACGCTCGCGCGCTAGGCGTGCGGCCGGTCATCAACAGCCTGCGCCAGGCAGCGCTGTGGCTGGATGCCGGCGGCGGCCCGTGCGACTTGATGGTGGACACCGGCATCAATCGCCTGGGTCTGCCGATGTCGGCGATCCACGATCCGCTCGCCGCCCGGCTCGACGTGGTCACGCTGCTCTCCCATCTCGCTTCGGCGGACGAGGATAGCGGGCTGAACCTGGCGCAGCTCGAGCGATTCCGCGCAGCATGCGCCGCGCTTCCCGCCCGGCGGCGGAGCCTGGCGAACAGCGCAGGAATCGCGCTCGGGCCCGACTACGCGTTTGACCTTACCCGTCCGGGGCTTTCACTCTATGGCGGCATCCCGCGTGGGGAACTTTCGGCCATACGGCAGGTCGTGCGCCCCCAGGCGGCAATCATGCAGTTGCGCGATATCGCAGCCGGGGAAACCATCGGCTATAATGCCACGTTCACCGCCACCGGCACGATGCGCGTGGGCGTCGTCTCGCTCGGCTATGCCGACGGCTTCCTGCGCAGCTGGGGTGCGAGGGGCGCATTGCTGCACGATGGTGTGCGCCTGCCCCTGCTGGGCAAGGTGTCGATGGACATGGTGGTGATCGACCTCACCGCTGCACCGCACCTACGCGAAGGCGACTGGGTGGACGTGCCTTACGATTTACCAAACGCCGCGGAGATATCCGGACTGTCGCAATATGAGTTGCTGACCATTTTGGGACAGAGGTTTACCAGATCCTAGTCGTTTATGTTGCACCGCACATATCGCGCATGCTAAACGCAGCATTGGGGCAGCAGAGGAGCGCCATAAATGGCCAAGGATCAAGGGGCTGAAAACGGTCCGATCATTATCAAGAAGTGCGCGAACCGTCGTCTCTACAACACCAGATCATCCAGCTACATCACGCTGGACGATCTCGCGAAGATGACCCGCGAAGGCGTCGATTTCCAGGTTCTGGACGCCAAGACGGGAACGGACATCACCCATTCGATCCTTACGCAGATCATCATGGAAGAAGAGGCGAGCGGCAAGGAACAGATGCTGCCGATAAGCTTCCTGCGCCAGCTCATTGCGATGTATGGCAATTCGATGCAGGCGTTGATGCCGCAATATCTCGAAGCATCGATGCAGAACTTTTTCGCCAACCACAAAAAGCTGCAGCAGACACTGGAGAACAGCGTTTCCGACAATCCGCTCGCCAAGATCGCGCAGACCAACATGGCGATGTTCAAGGCAGCGACGTCTGCCTTCATGCCCGGCGCGAAAGCCAAGGACGACGATGGGGAGGGGGATGATCTCGCCGCACTTCGCCGCCAGATGGCCGAGATGCAGCGCAAGCTGGATTCGCTGGATAAGTAACCTATCCATTTTCCCCGTTCGTCCTGAGCTTGTCGAAGGACCGTTCTTTCTCTTCGAAAAAGAAAAGCAGGGCTTCGACAAGCTCAGCCCGAACGGTAAGGGGCAAGCGTCCGATTACCCTCTCTCGACTTCGCGCAAGCGGAGCGGGTAGGGCGGAGCCGTTGATTCGCAATTCTCGAACGGAAGAACTAGTGTCCGCCATCCGCCACGCCCTCTCGATCAAGCGCGCCGACGATTTCGCCCAATGGTATCAGGCGGTCGTTTCCGAAGCGGACATGGCGGAGGAATCCGGCGTGCGCGGCTGCATGGTCATCAAGCCATGGGGTTATGGCATCTGGGAGCGTATCCAGAAGCTGATGGATGCTCGCATCAAGGATGCGGGTGTCGACAATTGCTACTTTCCGCTGTTCATCCCGCTGTCCTATTTCGCCAAGGAGGCGGAGCATGTCGAAGGCTTCGCCAAGGAAATGGCGGTCGTCACCCATCACCGCCTAATCGCGGATGGAAAGGGCGGGCTGACCCCCGATCCCGAAGCCAGGCTGGAAGAACCGCTGGTGGTCCGCCCGACATCGGAAACGGTGATCGGCGCGGCCATGGCGCGTTGGGTGCAGAGCTGGCGCGACCTGCCGCTGCTGACCAACCAGTGGGCCAATGTCGTGCGCTGGGAAATGCGCACCCGCATGTTCCTGCGCACCTCGGAATTCCTCTGGCAGGAAGGCCACACCGCGCATGAGGATCGCGACGATGCGATGCGCGAGACGATGCGCGCGCTGGAAATGTATCGCGACTTCGCCGAAAGCGCGCTCGCCATCCCGGTGGTCGCGGGCGAAAAGCCGGAGAACGAACGCTTCCCCGGCGCCGTCGCCACCTACAGCATCGAAGCGATGATGCAGGACGGCAAGGCGCTCCAGGCCGGCACCTCGCATTATCTCGGCACCAGCTTCGCCCATGCGGCGGGTATCCAGTACCAGGATCGCGAAGGCGGCCAGCAGCTGTGCCACACGACGAGTTGGGGCGTGTCCACGCGTCTCATCGGTGGCGTGATCATGACCCATGGCGATGATGACGGGCTGCGCGTGCCGCCCGCGATCGCGCCGTGGCAAGTCGTGATCCTGCCCATGCTGCGCGAGAACGAAAGCGATGCGGCGCTGCTCGACTATTGCGAAATGCTGCGCGGCAGGATCGCGCAACAGAACGCCCTGCGCGAGCCGGTGCGCGTCCTGCTCGACAAGAAGCCGGGCAAGGCGGCCGCCAAGCGCTGGGACTGGGTGCGCAAGGGCGTGCCGATCATCCTCGAGATCGGCCCGCGCGATAGGGAGAACGGCAAGGTCAGCCAGCTGCGCCGCGACGCGCTGTGGACGGCGGAAGGCAAGACCGCCTTCACCGTGCCCTCGGCTGACGAATGCGCGAGCCAGATCGGCGCGCTGCTGGAAGAGATCCAGCAGGGCCTGCTTTCCGAAGCGCGCGAAAAGCGCGATGCCAACATCACGCGCGGCGTGGACAGTCTCGACGCGCTCGCCGCTTTCTATGGCGAGGACGCCCGCTATCCGGGCTGGGTCGAAGTCCAGTGGTCCAAGCCCACCGGTTCCGCGCTGGAGAAAGTGGTCGAACAGTTGAAAGCGCTCAAGCTCACCATCCGCAATGTGCCGCTGGATACGATGCCGGCAGACGGCGCGTGTATCTTCACCGGCGATCCGGCGGTCGAGCGCATCTATATCGCGCGGTCCTACTGAATTGGCCGGCAAGCTCCCACCCGGACTGCCAAGCAGGAAGCAGGTTCTCGACTTCATCCAGTCTTCCGACAAGCCTGCCGGCAAGCGGGAGATCGGCAAGGCGTTCGGGCTCAAGGGGCAGGAGAAGATCGCGCTCAAGGCGCTCCTGCGCGACATGGCGGATGAAGGGCTGATCGACGGCGAGAAGCGCGCGTTCCATCGCATGGGCGGCGTGCCGAAAGTGACGGTGTTGCGCGTCATGGATGTCGAAGATGGCGAGGCCATTGCCGTTCCCGACAGCTGGCAGCCCGACGATGCCACGCCGCCGCCGCGCCTGCGGCTGGTGGAGCGCAAGAAGGGCAGCGCCCTGAAGCGCGGGGACCGCATTCTCGCTCGCACGGAAGAGACCGGCCGCGGATGGATCGCCCATCCGATGAAGAAGCTGCCCAACCAATCCGAAGCCGTGCTGGGCGTGGTGGAGATCGACGGAAGCGGCAAGGGCTGGCTCGCCCCGGTGGACAAACGCGTGCGCAATGCCTCGGCCATCGCGGATCTCGGCGGCGCGGAGAAAGGGCAGCTCGTGCTGGCCGAACCCGCCGGCCGCTCGCCGCGCGCGGGTGTCAAGGTCGTGGAAGTGCTGGGCGATCCGCTCGCGCCGCGTGCTTTCAGTCTGATCGCGATCCACAAGCACGGCATCCCGCACACATTCCCGTCCGAAGTACTTGCCGAAGGGGAGCTCGCCGCAGAACTCCCGCTGAGCGAGGAAAAGCGCGAGGATCTGCGTCACCTGCCGATCGTCGCGATCGACCCCGCGGACGCACGCGACCATGACGATGCGATCTGGGCGGAACCCGATGGCGACGGCGGTTTCCGTGCGATCGTCGCCATAGCCGATGTCAGCTTCTATGTTCGCCCCGGCAGCAAGCTCGACCGCGAGGCGCGCAAGCGCGGCAATTCGGTCTATTTCCCCGATCGCGTCGTGCCGATGCTGCCGGAAGTGCTTTCCGCCGATGTCTGTTCGCTCAAGGAAGGCGTGGACCGGGCGGCGATGGTCTGCCACCTGGCGATTTCGGGCGACGGCAAGGTGACCGCCTGGCGCTTCACTCGCGCGCTCGTCCGCATCGCCGAGAACATCGCCTATGAGGATGCGCAGGCGCGGATCGATGGTGGCGAGGCAGGCGAGAACCTCACGAACCTGTGGGCCTGCTGGAAAGCGCTGGAAGCCGCGCGCAACAGCCGCGATCCGCTGAATCTCGACCTGCCCGAACGCCGCGTGCAGTTGGACGAGCAGGGACGCATCACCGAGATCGCGATCCGCGAGCGGCTCGATTCCCATCGGGTGGTGGAAGATTTCATGATCGCGGCCAATGTCGCGGCGGCGAAGGCCCTGGAAAGCAAGACCGCGCCGGTGGTCTACCGCATCCACGAACCGCCGAGCCGCGAAAAGCTCGTCGCGCTGAAAGACTATCTCGCCACGTTCGACCGCAATCTCGCGCTGGGCCAGGTCATCACGCCAGGCCTGTTCAACCGCATGCTGAAGGACGTGTCGGACGACGCGGAGAAAGCGCTCGTCATGGAAGCCGTGCTGCGCAGCCAGACCCAGGCCTATTACGGCCCGCGCAATGCCGGCCATTTCGGCCTGGCGCTGGGCAGCTATGCGCATTTCACGTCGCCGATCCGTCGCTATGCCGACCTGCTGGTCCATCGCGCGCTGGTGGACGCGTTCGGGCTGGAACAGCCGAAGCCGAAAGGCGACCTGCCCCCGACCTCGGGTCTCTCCGATTCCGACCGTGCCGATCTTGCCAAGGTGAGCGATGCGATCAGCGCGGCCGAACGCCGCGCGATGGAAGCCGAGCGCGAGACGATCGACCGCTATGTGGCGGCCTGGCTGTCGGGCAAGATAGGCGAAACCTTCGAAACGCGCATCACCGGCGTCCAGCGCTTCGGCTTCTTTGCCACGATCATCGGCCTCGGCGGCGACGGGCTGGTCCCGATCTCCACGTTGGGCGGTGAATATTTCCATCACGACGAAGCATCCCAGACGCTGACCGGCGAGAGTTCGGGCACGCGCTATGCCGTGGGCGATCGCCTGCCACTCAAGCTGGCTGAGGCCAATCCGCTCACCGGCGCGCTGAAGTTCGAGACGCTGGACGGGGAAGGCGCTCCGATCGAACCGCGCGGCACCCGTCCGCCTCCGAGGAAGAAGGGCAAGTTCATGGTCGGCAAGCGCGGGCGGCCGGGAAACATCCGGCACCAGGGGCGGAAGCGGTAGGTTCAGCCTCCCCACCATAATCCGTCATCCCAGCGAAGGCTGGGATCGCTATCCGGTATGCCACCCGGCCGAACGAGATCCCAGCCTTCGCTGGGATGACGGATCAGGGCAGATATTATGGGCTAGGAAAGCCGGTCGATCTCTTCATCCGTGAACGATCCCGGCACGATGAACACCGGGCAGGGCAGGCTGCCCGCACCGCTGGAGAAGTGTGTCACCAGCGGTCCCGGATTGCCTTCCTTCGCGGCACCCAGCACCAGCGCCGCCACTTCCGGATGTTCCGCCAGATAGTCGCGCACCACCTTGTCGCCTTCGCCCATGCGCACGGAGATCGACGGCATCTTACCGCTTTCGGACAGGATGCTGCCGGCTGCGCCGGTGGCGATCACTTCCGCCCGGTCGCGCGCTTCGGCCTCGATCGTCGCCTGGATCGCGCCGAAAGCGCTGAACGACTGGGGCGGGACCAGCGCCAGGATATGCACCGCACCGTCCGTCTTCGCCGCGCGCCGCGCCGCGAAACGCAAGGCCACGCGCGCCTCTTCGGTCTCGTCGATGATAACCAGATAGACGCGCATTGTCTGTCTCCCCGCGCAGTCCGTATCTCCCGAACGCACAATTCGCGCAAGCACCTTGCCCGGCGCGGCCAAATTGGCCACAGACAGCGGAAACCTATCCAAGGGAACGATGCCAACCGCCATGCCGACCCCGATCAAGATGCCCGCACTGTCGCCGACCATGGAAGAAGGAACTCTGGCCAAGTGGCTGGTGAAGGTGGGCGACAAGGTTTCGGCCGGCGACATCATGGCCGAGATCGAGACCGACAAGGCGACGATGGAGTTCGAAGCGGTCGACGAAGGCGTGATCGCCGACATCGCCGTGGCGGAAGGCACGGAGGGCGTGAAAGTCGGCACGGTGATCGCAACTCTGGCTGGTGAGGGCGAGGATGCTGCGGATGTGAAGCCAGCGCCGACTGCGAAGGCGGAAGAACCAGCAAAAGAGAAAGAACCCGTTCGTGCAGAGCCTGCCGAAACACCTTCCTCCTCTTCTGCGCCCACAACCGAAAAGAAAAACAGTGCTTCGACGAGCTCAGGGCGAACGGGGGACAGGGTGGTGGCATCTCCGCTCGCCAAGCGGATCGCGGCGGACAAGGACATCGATCTCGCTTCCATCAAGGGCAGCGGGCCGCATGGGCGGATCATCCGCGCCGATGTGGAGGGCGCGCAGCCTGGAAGCGCTGCCCCGGCCGCGAAAGCCGCGCCTTCGGCTCCCACCGAGATCCCGGATTTCGGCATCCCGTTCGAGGCGGAAAAGCTCAACAATGTCCGCAAGGTCATCGCCCGCCGCCTCACCGAAGCGAAGCAGAGCATCCCGCATATCTATCTCACGCTCGACGTGCGGCTCGATGCGCTGCTCAAGCTCCGGGGCGAGATCAACGCGGCGCTGGAAGCGGACAGGATCAAGGTCTCGGTCAACGACCTGCTGATCAAGGCGCTGGCGAAGGCGCTGGCCCGCAATCCCAAATGCAACGTCGCCTTCGCGGGCGACGAGCTGCACAAATTCTCCCGCGTGGACATCTCGGTCGCCGTGGCCGCACCCACCGGCCTGATCACGCCGATCATCGTCGATGCCGGAAACAAGCCGGTCTCGAAGATCGCGACCGAAATGAAGGACCTTGCTGCCCGCGCGCGCGACGGGAAGCTCAAGCCGCACGAATATCAGGGCGGCACGGCCAGCCTGTCGAATCTCGGCATGTTCGGGATCAAGCAGTTCGATGCCGTAATCAATCCGCCGCAGGGCATGATCCTGGCGGTGGGCGCTGGCGAGAAGCGGCCCTATGTGGTGGATGACGCGCTCGCCATAGCGACGGTGATGAGCGTGACGGGCAGCTTCGACCACCGCGCAATCGACGGCGCGGACGGGGCGGAACTGATGCAGAGCTTCAAGCAGATCGTGGAACAGCCGCTGGCGCTGGTCGCCTGACTTACAGCTTTCCTACAGGCCAAACGAAGTGTTACGCAGCCTCCATACCCAGCAAGAATCCCGTCACCCCAGCGAAGGCTGGGGTCTCTGTCGGGATCGTGCCCGGTCGAACGAGATGCCAGCCTCCGCTGGCATGACGGGAAAAGGGATATTTTGGAAAGTCACACGGAAATACAAAACAAGTATCTAAAATTAAAATATAAATCAGGAGGGTTGTCGGGCACTTTACCCCCTGTTCCCCGTCAACTTGCCCATCTCTCTCCAAGGAGCTTCCCTTGTCCGACAGCTACGACGTCATCGTTCTCGGTTCCGGCCCCGGCGGCTATGTCGCGGCGATCCGGGCGAGTCAGCTGGGCCTCAAGACGGCGATCGTGGAGCGCGAATTGCTGGGTGGAATCTGCCTCAACTGGGGCTGCATCCCTACCAAGGCGCTGCTGCGCTCGGCGGAGATCTTCCACTACATGCAGCACGCCAAGGATTATGGCCTGGCAGCGGAGAAGATCAGCGCAGACCTGGACGCGGTGGTGCAACGCAGTCGGGGCGTGGCCAAGCAGCTCAACCAGGGCGTCACGCACCTGATGAAGAAGAACAAGATCGCGGTGCATATCGGCGAAGGCACGCTGAAATCCGCGACCTCGCTGGAAGTGAAGGGCGAGAAGGGCACGGAGACGCTGACTGCCAAGCACATCATCGTGGCGACCGGCGCGCGGGCACGCGACCTGCCTTTCGCCCCGGCGGACGGCAAGCGCGTGTGGACCTATCGCCATGCGATGGTGCCGCCCGAAATGCCCACCAGGCTGCTGGTGATCGGATCGGGCGCGATCGGTATCGAGTTCGCCAGCTTCTACAACGACATGGGCGCCGAAGTGACCGTAGTCGAAATGCTCGACCGGATCGTGCCGGTGGAAGATGCGGATGTTTCCGCCTTCCTCGAGAAGGCGCTGACCAAGCAGGGCATCGCGATCCAGACCGGTGCCGGCGTCGAAGAACTCAAGGCCAGCGCCAAGGGCGTCAGCGCCAGGATCAAGGGCAAGGACGGCAAGGTGGTGGCAGGCGAATACAGCCATGTCATCGTCGCCATCGGCATCCAGCCCAACACCGAAAATCTCGGCCTCGACAAGCTTGGCGTGAAGCTCGACCGCGGCTTCATCCAGATCGACGATTATGGCCGTACGGCTGCGAAGGGCGTCTGGGCGATCGGCGATTGCACGCCGGGGCCCTGGCTCGCCCACAAGGCCAGCCATGAAGGAGTGACCGCAGCCGAAGCGATCGCCAGGGAGCTCGGCAACAAGGACGTCCATCCGCATCCGCTGGATCGCCGCAACATTCCGGGCTGCACCTATTGCCACCCGCAGGTCGCCAGCGTGGGCCTGACCGAAGCGAAGGCCAAGGAAGCCGGCTACGAGATCAAGGCGGGCACGTTCCCTTTCATCGGCAACGGCAAGGCCATCGCGCTGGGCGAGGCGGAAGGCTTCATCAAGACCGTGTTCGATGCGAAGACCGGCGAACTGCTCGGCGCGCATATGGTGGGCGCGGAAGTGACCGAGCTGATCCAGGGCTATGTCGTGGGCAAGCAGCTGGAAACGACCGAGGCAGAACTGATGCAGGCGATCTTCCCGCATCCGACGCTGAGCGAGATGATGCATGAAAGCGTGCTCTCGGCCTATGGGCGCGCCCTGCATATCTGATGCGTTCGCTTGGCTGAAAGTGAAGTGCTTCCCACCCGCCTTGCGCCTGTAATGCAGGCGAGTTAGCCTCCCTGCCAACGGCTGCCGAAAGCCGAACGGGAGAGCTCACATGATCAACATCACCCTTTTGCTGAAGCGCAAGCCGGGCACGTCGAAGGACGATTTCCGCAAGGGCTACGAGAATCATGCCGAACTGGCGATGAAGCATCTCGGCCATCTCTATGTCCGCTACCTGCGCAACTACACGATCGCGCAGGGCGCCCATGCGGGTAACACGTCGTCCCAGCGCGATCCGTGGGCAGAAACGATGTTCGACGCGATCACTACGATCACGCTGCGCAACGCGGAGGATCTGGCCGAGATGCAGCGCATCGCCAGCACGCCGGAGATATTCCAGGAATTCATCGAGGACGAGGAACGCTGGCTCGACCGCACGCAGAAGATCGTCTTCACGACCGAGGAAGTCTCAACGCCCGCGCTGGTCTGAGAAACATAAAGAGAAGGGACAAGAGGATGGCCGATTTCGAAGTGATGGCCGAGGGGCTTGCGTTTCCCGAAGGCCCCGTCGCCTGCGACGATGGCTCGGTACTGGTGGTGGAAGTCCGGGCGGAACGCGTGACCCGCGTGAAACCCGATGGCAGCCTGCAGGTGATCGCGGAAATCGACGGCGCGCCCAACGGCCTGGCGATCGGGCCCGACGGCGCTATCTACTGCTGCAACAATGGCGGTTTCTCCTGGCCCGACGAAGTGACGGTGGAGACCAACTTCCCCACAGGCACGGCGAAGAATTACCGCACCGGCTCGATCGACCGGATCGATCCGTCGACCGGCAGGGTGGAGCGCCTCTACGATAGCTGCGATGGCGTCCAGCTCGCCGGCCCCAACGACATCGTATTCGACAGCGAGGGCGGCTTCTGGTTCACCGATCTCGGCAAGACGCTGGAGGCGCACGAGCTCCATGGCGGGCTCTATTACGCCAGGACGGACGGCAGCTCGATCAAGCGCGTGGTGGGCCATCTCGGGCTGAACGGCGTAGGTCTCTCGCCCGACGAAAAGACGGTCTATGTCGGAGCGTCCTTCACGCGCTGGGTTCTCGCATTTCCCGCCGATCCCGATCAGGCGGCACAGGGCCTGGGCGCGGGCGAGATCATCGCCTGTTTCCCGCGCCGGCAGTTCCTGGATTCGCTGGCGATGGAGGCTGACGGGACGATTGCCCAGGCCGTGGTGATGGAGGATTCCGGCATCGCCCGCGTCGATCCGAGGACCGGAAATGTGGAACGCGTGATCGTGCCGGACATGCTGACCACCAATATCGCCTTCGGCGGCAAGGACATGCAGACGGCCTATATCACGGCATCGACCACGGACCGTCTGCTGCGCACCCGCTGGCCCGCACCGGGCCTGCGCCTGCCGTTCAATATCTGAGGATATGATAGATGGATATGATTGAACGGCTCGCGGCGGCCGAAGCGATCCGCAACGTCAAGGCGACCTACTGGTACGCCATGGACATGAAGGATTGGGACCGGCTGGCCACCGTCTTCACCGACGATGCGATCTTCGACATGCGCGAGGAATTCGCGTTCGGCCAGGGCGGCAAGCTCGATCCGCTGCCGCCGATCGAGGACTCGATCGCGGCGGGTGACCCCGCGGTGACGGTGGGCGCGAAGAACATCGCCGGTTTCATCCGCAATGTCGTCGAAAGCTGGCTGACGGTACATCACGGCCACGCGCCGATCATCGAAGTCCATTCGCCCGATCACGCCACCGCGATCTGGCCGCTGTTCGACTACATCGATGACGGCCGGCGCGCCCTCAAGGGCTACGGCCATTATCACGAGGAATACAGGCCGGCCGACGACGGAAGGTGGCTGATCAGCCGGGTGCGCCTGACTCGCATCCGGGCCGATGGCGACTACCCGCAAATGCCAGAGAATTGAGCAGTCGGGGCGTCAGGACGTCCCGGACCATTCATAGTCGATCTCCGGTTCCTTCCAGTAGATGTCGATCTCCTGGACCAGCGTGTCGTCGTTCAGCGTGCACATGATGATGCAGCTGACATCGATCACCTTCTCACGCGAATAGGGTTCGAGGGAATCGCGTTCGGTCAGATGGATGAAAACGGTGCGCCCGTCGGGCGACGGGACCACCGCATGCTGCACGCTTTCCGCAAGGCGGGGCATCGTGTCGAGCAGGTCGCGCATATAATCGATATAATCGTCGCGTCCGTGCTGCCTGTGGTTGCCGTCGCGGCTGCGCGGCCCGATCCGCAGCACGTCCGGCGCAAGCCGCGCTTTCACCGCATCGAGATCGCCCTGCACGAAATGCCACCACCACTGCCCGCGATCGATCGCGGTCTCACTGTCGATCATATCCTCTCCTCTTGTCCGCCTCACGCTGCGGCGGCTTGACTCCCAAGTCAATCGGCACGTCCACTGCTGCCGCTTGCCATGCCCACCGGGCTTCTCTAGGGCAGGGAAGTCATCTGGGGAGTAGCTAGCCGCCGATCGGCGGTCCCACGCGTCAACATGCTTGACCGAGAGGTCATGGCGCGGGGAGGGCGGGCAACCGCTCGGGCGAGACCAATGGCATTGCGCCTCCGCCCCGGCCGGGCAGGATGCGCGATGTCGTTGTTCGTCCTGCGCCCGGCCCGGAGATATCTTTTGGAAGCCTTGCTCACATCCACTGCCGTGGTCGCGCTCGCCGAGATCGGCGACAAGACCCAGTTGCTCGCGATCGTCCTCGCGACCCGCTTCAGGCGCCCCATGCCGATCATTCTCGGCATCCTCGCCGCGACGCTGGCCAATCACTTCCTGGCGGCGCTGGCCGGCGAACGGATCGCCTATCTGCTTGACGGGCCATGGTTCCGCTACCTGATCGCAGCCTCTTTCATTCTGATGGCGGGGTGGACGCTGATCCCCGACAAATTCGAGGAGGAAACCGAAAAGCCCGCCCGTTTCGGCGCTTTCTTCACCACTCTCATCGCCTTCTTCCTCGTCGAGATGGGCGACAAGACCCAGATCGCCACCATCGCGCTCGGCGCGCAGTTCCAGAACGTGATCGCGGTGACCGGCGGCACGACGCTCGGTATGATGATCGCGAACGTGCCGGCCGTGTTCCTGGGCAACGAATTGATCAAGCGCGTGCCGCTCAAGTCCGTGCGGATCGTCGCGGCGCTGCTCTTCCTGGCACTCGGCATCTGGCTCCTGCTGCAGACCGCCGGCACGCTCTGACGATCGCGTTTTCCCCACCTCCGGGCGTAGGATGGGAAAGCACGACAGTCTGGTCCGTTGGCTTGGCACTACCAAGGAGAGGACCGATGAAGCTTGCACTATTGGGCGCTGTCGCTGCGCTTGCCGTAACCGCACCTGCCATGGCCCATCGGGGTCACAATCCCGACGCCGATGGAGATGGTCAGGTAACCAAGGCCGAACATGATGCGGGTGTGGCCGCAATATGGAAAGAGATGGATAAGGACGGAAATGGCCAGCTCTCACCCGCAGAACTGGGCGAAAAGGCCGCGAAGATGAAGGCCGCCGATACCGACGGTGATGGCCAGATCTCTGCCGCGGAATTCCAGGCCAAGAAGGCTGCCTGGTTTGCCGCAGCCGACAAGGACGGCAATGGCTCGCTGTCCACAGCCGAAATGGCCGCTGCCAAGAAAGCGGGCTGATGAAACGAGCGCGCCGGTCCTGCCTTGGCGCGCTCCCTTTCTGGGCATTCGAAATGAATGATCGACGTGACGAAAAGACGAAGCCGCGCCCCGTAAAGACGGGTCACCGATCGGAACATGACAGCGAATACGAACCGCGGGATTCGCGCAATGTCACCGGAACCGCCAGTACGCCGGATGGCCGCTGGACCAACCCGCAGAAGAATCCGCCAGCGGCATCGGATTGAATCGACCCGGCGGGGAGTTGGCGGACAGGGTGGGATTATCCCCGAAAATTTGGTCGCGTCTAAGCTCTTGACGCTGGCGCAGTTTTTGATGCGATGAATGAAGCAATGTTGCGCAATGAGTTGCGCGAATGTTGCGCACTCGCGACGGATGAGAGGCGCTGTTAGCGAATACGAAGTGAGGGCAGGCTAGAAGAGGGTGGGGGGCTTCGATGGCTAGAAGGTTGGATCACACAAAGGGCGGCCACTATGAACCTGATCCTGCGCGGGTGCAGCGACAGGATCGCGTATTGGCACGCGACAGGCCTTCCTTGAAGGGGAAGGCGAAACGAAAGGCTCCAACCAACCCCAAGGCTACGAGCGTATGGGTGAAGGCAATGAAAGCCGTTCGACATGCGGAACGTCGCGATGTGCTATCGCAAGAAGACTTGCTGACTGCCCTCGGCTTCACAAAGCGACAGATGCGATCTCCTCAGATGAAGAAGACCTTGAGGCGATTGATCTCGAACGGTCTGCTAAACAAAGATGGTAGCCCGAATATCGATCATCCGAAGGTCATAGAGATCATTATCAACATTCGGTGGCCTTGAGCAGCGCAGATTGATTGCCGTCCACGCCCGCCGCTTTCGCGGCGACCTTGGCTTCCGGGGAGAGGGAGGCGATCTTGACGGACTGCTGTAACGTCGAGCGGGGAACTCCAAGATCGCGGGCCGCTTCACGGACGCCGCCCGCTTTACCTCGCCCGCCAGAAACCGGCCGAACTTCGGCCAGTTATCGCTCGCCGTAGGTTTGGCGGACAGGGTGGGATTCGAACCCACGGTGAGCTTGCACCCACGCCGGTTTTCAAGACCGGTGCCTTAAACCGCTCGGCCACCTGTCCGCTGAGCGCCTCGGCTAGCCGCGTTACGGCGGTTTGTCACCCATCCGTGATCGGTTTGCGCCCTTCCGTCGCGACGGGGCTTGGATTGCACGGCGCCCCCGTGCCATGATCGGTGCATGATCAGCCGAAAAACGTTCCTGGCGACAATCGCCGCGCTTGGCCTTTCCCTGCCGACCACCAGCGCAACCGCACAGGATAGGGATTTCTCTTCCTATCTGCAGGTTCTCACTGCCCGCGCACGGTCTGAAGGAGTCAGCGAGGACACGATCCGGCGGATGACCTACGATCTGACGCCCAACCAGCGGGTGGTGGATCTCGATCGCGCACAGCCCGGCACGCCATCGATCGCCACCGGCTTTCCACCGATGGCGCCCTACATCTCCACCCATGTCGATTCAGCGCGTATATCGGGCGGGCGACGAGTCTATGCCTCGCTCGGTCCGCTCGCCCGGCGCATCGAAGCTCAATATGGCGTACCCGCCCCGGTCGTGATCGCCATCTTCGGTCATGAGACCAACTACGGCAGCTATACCGGCAATTTCGACCTGTCCCGATCGCTTGCGACACTGGCGTGGGAAGGCCGCCGCCGCGAATTGTTCGCAGATGAGTTCATCGCGCTGCTCAAGGTTGCGGACAAGGGATATCCGCGCTCGCAGCTGGTCGGAAGCTGGGCCGGCGCTTTCGGCTATCCGCAATTCCTGCCTTCGATCTATCTGCGCCTTGCCGTCGATGGCGATGGCGATGGGCGAGCGAATATCTTCTCGAGCAGGGCGGATGCGTTGGCCTCCATCGCCAACTATTTCCGCGATGCCGGATGGAGGGCGGGGCAGCCCTGGGGCGTGCGGGCGTCGGTCCCGGGCAATTTCAATCGCGATGCAGTTAACGGCCGGCTTAACTCGCCCGTCTGCCCTCGCGTCCACGTGCGGCACAGCGCTTGGAAGACGGTGCGCGAATGGCGCAATCTCGGCGTTATCGCCCAGGCTCCGATCGGGGAGGACGTGCTGGTTTCGCTATTCGAACCGGACGGTCCGGGAAAGCCGGCTTACCTTTTAACCGGGAATTATAGGGTTATCACCGAATATAACTGCTCGAACTATTACGCGCTTTCGGTGGGGTTGCTTGCAGATGAGATTGCCCGGTGAACGTTTCCTGGCCGTTGGCCTGTTGGTCACGCTGGTTGCCTGCGGCGGAGCGGGCGCGGTCGTATCCGCTGCCACTTCGCCCCCGACGCAGGGCGCGGCTGCGGATTATCCGATCACGATCGGCGAACCCTACAACGTAGCGGGCATCGCCTATACGCCTTCGGATACGCTGAATTATGATCAAGTGGGCGTTGTCGCCATCGACCCTGTCGGCGGTACGACGATCTCCGCCTCTCACCATACGCTACCGCTGCCCTGCTATGTCGAAGTGACCTCGCTTGAAACCGGACGCACCATCCTCGTGCGGGTCGAACGGCGCGGACCAATGGACAGCAATGCGTTGCTGGCGCTTTCGCCCGGAGCGGCGGAACAGCTGGGAGCCCGTGCGAACACCCCCATCCGCATGCGGCGCGTGAACCCGCCCGAGCAGGAACGCGCCATGCTGCGCATGGGCGAACGTGCGCCGATACGGATGGATACGCCGATGTCGCTCGTGGAAGTGCTCAAGCGCAGGCTTCCCGCTTCTGTCTCGCCCGCCGCGCCGGGGCTGGTGGAAAACCCGATCCCCGAACCGAAGGCCAAGAAGAAAGCCGCAACAAAGCCTAGGCCGGAAGTGGCGTCCGAACCTGCACCGGCATCAATGGAAGAACCGAAGCCCGAAGCGGCTGCTCCGGCTATCGCCACCGGCAAGGGCTTCGCCGTCCAGGCCGGCGCCTTCTCCAGCGAAGCGAATGCCCAGCGCGCGGCCAAGGCGCTGGGCGGCGAGGTGAGCAAGCGCGGATCGTTCCACATCGTCCGCACCGGACCTTTCGCCACGCGCGCGGAAGCTCAGGCCTCGCTCGCCAAGGTGAAGGCGGCGGGCTATAGCGACGCACGAATCCAAACCAAGGATTAAGCGCCCTGCCGCCGGCGGGCGGTAGGAGTTCGATTGAAACGATATCTGCGCTTTGCCCTGCCGGCAGCCCTTCTCATGACAGTGCCTGCCGGTGCGCGGGAAGAGATGCTTCCCTTGCCCGTGCCTGCCATCCCCGCCGAAGACGTCGCCCCCATCGCGCTGATGGCGGACCTTCCCACCGGGCAAGTGCTTTATGCGCGCGATCCCCGCAGGCGCTTCGTTCCCGCCTCGATCACCAAGGTCATGACCGCCTTCGTCGCTTTCGAACTGATCAAGGAAGGCAAGCTTCATCCTGATCAGGTCTTCACGATGAGCCCAGGCGCCGGGCAGGAATGGAGCCGCAAGGGTTCGACCATGTTCCTGGAGGCCGGAGACCGGGCGACGGTCGATCAGATCCTCCATGGCATCACTACTGTGTCGGCCAATGACGGCTGTATCGTTCTGGCCGAAGGCGCAGTCGGTTCGGTGGCGAAATGGGTTGCGCTGATGAACAGCACGGCGCGCGAACTGGGCATGGCCGACAGCCATTTCGGCACGCCCAATGGCTGGATGGACGAAGGGCGGACCTACGTCACCGCCCAGGATCTTGCTACGCTGGCCCGCGCCCTGCTGACCAGGCATCCGGATCTGTATCGCCGATATTTCGGCCATCACAGCATGGTGTTCAAAGGCATCACGCAAAACAACCATGATCCCATCACCGGCGTGGTCCCCGGCGCGGATGGGATCAAGACCGGGTTCACGCGGCAGGCGGGTTACGGCTTCCTCGGCACGGCGACACGCCATGGCCAGCGCTTGGTGATGGTCCTCGCCGGAGTGGATACAGGCCAGGCACGGCGACAGGCCGCCCGGCAGTTCATGGAATGGGGGTTCCAGGCGTTCGACAAGCACCCACTGTTCCCGGCAGGCTCGATCCTGGGAAGCGCCCGCGTACAGGGCGGGGCGGATGTCAAAGTCGGTCTGAAATCGTCCACCCCGGTCTATTATCTCACGCCGGCGGGCAAGAAGACGGACGTTTCTCTCTCCTTGCGCTACAAGGGCCCGCTACAGGCGCCGATCGCGGCCGGCGCGCCGGTGGCGGAGTTGGAGATCAACGTGAAGGGTCAGGGCATCTATCGCGTGCCGCTGGT
Source organism: uncultured Erythrobacteraceae bacterium (assembly GCA_946482075.1). The sequence continues at coordinate 34,909 of CAMLQG010000008.1, read as the reverse complement.
GGCGACGAAGGGGGTTCCTTCCGCCAATTTCTGGCAGCGGGTGCGCAATGGGCTCTATGGGCTCGTGGCCTGATGCGCGGCAAGTTCATCACGTTGGAAGGCGGAGAAGGAGTCGGCAAATCGACCCAGTCCCGCCTGCTGGCGGATGCGCTTGCAGCGAAGGGGATAGAAACCGACCTGACACGCGAGCCCGGCGGCACGGGCGGAGCGGAAGCCATTCGCGAACTGATCCTGCACCATGGCAGGGCCGGGCGAACGGATGGCTGGCACCCTCGGGCCGAAGCGCTGCTTTTTGCCGCCGCGCGCGCTGATCACGTCGAATGGCGCATCAGGCCCGCGCTCGATGCCGGAACATGGGTGATCTGCGATCGCTTCATCGATTCCACGCGGGCCTATCAGGGCGGCGGCGGCGGGCTGGCGGACGAGGATTTGCTCGAACTCCATCGGATCGGCAGCGGGGGCCTGATGCCGGACATGACTCTGCTGATCGAAGTGCCCGCATCGGTTACCGCGGAGCGGGTCTCGTCGCGCAATCCCGCCCAGGCCGACAACATCGAAGGCCGCAACGCAGCCTATCATGCGAAGGTTGCCCAGGCCTTCGCGCGAATCGCCGCGGCAGAGCCGCGACGCTTCGTGCGAATCGATGGCTCCGGATCGCTCGAACAGACGCATCAGCGGATCATGGACGCGATCGCTCCCCTGCTCGGTGAAAGCGCGTGATCGCGCGGGGCCATGAGGACGCGTGGCGCGCATGGCAGGCCGCGATGGATGGCGGCCGGATGCATCATGGCTGGATCCTCTCTGGCCGTCCGGGGCTCGGCAAGGCGGATTTCGCGCTGGCCGCCGCACGCCAGCTCGTTGCCGAACCGGGCATCCCGCAACCGGCAGGAAACCATCCCGACATCATCATCCTCAGCCATCTCCCCGCCAATCAGGACGAGGAGAAGAAGCGCGAGGAAGGGAAACCCTTCCAAGTGAAGCGCAGTATCGGAATCAACCAGATCCGCGAGATGCAGCAGCGGCTGACGACACGCCCTACGCTGGGAAGCCGCAGAGCGATCATCGTCGATCCGGCGGATGATCTGGAGAAGCCCGCCTCCAACGCCTTACTGAAAAGCCTGGAAGAACCGCCGGTTGGCTCTTTCTTCCTGCTCATCACCCATCGTCCGGGCCGGCTGCTCGCGACGATCCGTTCGCGCTGCCGGATGCTGCGTTTTCCCGCGCTGCCCGATCAAGAGATCGACGCGATGTTGCGGGATCGGGGCGTCGATCCAGCCACGCGCGACCTGGCCGTAAAAGCGGCCGCCGGATCGCCCGGCGCGGCCCTGCGTTATCTCGAGGACGATCTTGCGAAGCTCCACGCCCTGATGGACCGGATCGCGACTCAGGGGGATGGACGGTTCGCTCTGCGCGGAGAGCTTTCCGAAGCGATCGGCACCCGCCCCGACCGCGAACGCGTATTGGCGGCAATCGACCTCGCAAGAGGTGTCCTGGCTGCGAAAATGCCTATGGCGACCATGGCGAACCTCCCCCATCTGGTGGAGGCCCATTCAAGCCTCGTGCGCCTCTCATCCCAGGCGCCGACTTATAATTTCGATCCCGCATTGCTGATCATGGAAATCGGCGGGTTGCTCGCCTCGGCGGCGATAGATAGGGAACCGGCCCATGGCTGACCCTTTCTATATCACCACCGCGATCCATTACCCCAACGGCAAGCCGCATATCGGCCATGCCTACGAAACGATCGCGGCCGACGTCGTAGCCCGGTTCCAGCGGTTGAGAGGCCGTGAAGTCCGCTTCCAGACCGGTACGGACGAACATGGGCTGAAAATGGCGCAGAAGGCGCGTGACCTCGGCATGACACCGCGCGCACTGGCTGATGAAATGTCGGGCTATTTCAGAGAGCTGTTCGACACCTTGAATATCCGATACGATCGTTTCATCCGTACGACCGAAGACGATCATCACCGCGCGAGCCAAGCCCTGTGGCAGGCGATGGAGGCCAATGGCGATCTCTACTTGGACCGCTACGAAGGCTGGTACTCGATCCGCGACGAAGCCTATTACGACGAGAGCGAACTGATCGCCGGGGAGGGGGGCGAGAAGCTTTCACCCCAAGGCACACCCGTAGAATGGACGGTGGAGGAAAGCTGGTTCTTCCGCCTGTCGAAATATCAGGAGCCGCTGCTCGCGCTCTATCGCGACAATCCGGATTTCATCCGCCCGGAAAGCCGCAGGAACGAAGTCGCCCGCTTCGTGGAAGGCGGTCTACGGGATCTTTCCGTTTCGCGGACGAGCTTCGACTGGGGTGTGAAATTACCCGGGGCGCACGACCATGTGATGTATGTCTGGGTCGACGCGCTGACCAACTACCTCACCGGTCTCGGCTATCCCGACGACACGGAGGATTTCGCCAAGTTCTGGCCCGCCGATATCCACCTAATCGGCAAGGATATCGTCCGCTTCCACGCGGTCTACTGGCCCGCCTTCCTCATGAGCGCCGGGATCGCGCTGCCGAAGCAGATCTTCGGTCATGGTTTCCTGCTCAATCGTGGGCAGAAGGAATCGAAGTCGCTCGGCAATGTGACCGATCCGATGGAACTGGCCGAACGGTTCGGAGTCGATGTCCTGCGCTATTTCCTGCTGCGCGAGTTCGCGTTCGGTCAAGATGGCAGCTATTCACAAGAAGCGATCGTAAGTCGCGGAAATGCAGAGCTGGCCAACAGTTTCGGCAATCTTGCACAGCGCGTTATGTCGTTCATCGCTAAGAATTGTGATGGCGGATTTACGGCGGAATCTCCCGTTCAGCCGGTGGATGATGCCTTGCGGACCAAAGTGCGGACCGCCTGCCGCGAGGAGTTGCCGGACGCTTTCGAACGCCTGGCTTTCTCCGTAGGCCTCGAAGCCTGGATGCAGGCCGTATTCGCCTGCAATGCCTATGTCGACGAACAGGCGCCTTGGGCCCTGCGCAAGACCGATCCGGAGCGGATGCAGCGAGTACTGGCTACGCTATGCGGCTGCATCCGCGATCTCGCAGTCGCCGTGTCGCCGGTAACGCCGGCCGCCTCGGCCAAGATCCTCGACGCTCTCGGTATCCCGGCAGACCAGCGCGATTTCAAAGCCTTGGAAGCCGACCTTTCGCTTGGATCGATCACCGTGGATAGTCCTACTCCGGCATTTCCCCGACTCGAACTAAGCGAGGAATCGATCTGATGCTGATCGATTCCCACTGCCATCTCGAATATCCCGGCCTTTCCGAAGATCAGCAGGGCGTCCTCGCGCGAGCGAGAGCTTCGGGGGTTGGGGGCTTCCTCAACATCTCGACACGACGCGGGGAGTGGGAGCGCGTGGTCGGTACGGCCGAGCGGGAAAGCGATGTCTGGGCCAGCGTGGGGATTCATCCGCATGAAGCCGACGCCCATGCCGATCTCGGTACCGCAGCGCTGCTCGAAGCCGCCGAACATCCGAAAGTGATCGGGATCGGGGAAACCGGGCTCGACTATTACTATGACAAGTCGGACCGCGCGGTGCAGCAGGCGCTGTTCCGCGTGCATGTCGGCGTGGCGCGCATGACAGGCCTGCCGCTGATCGTTCACACCCGCGATGCGGAAGAGGATACGGCGGCAATCCTGGCCGATGAGATGGAGAAGGGGGCCTTTCCCGCCCTCATCCATTGTTTCACTGCTTCCGCTGGCTTCGCGCGCAAGATGCTCGACCTCGGCCTCACGATCTCGCTATCCGGCATCGTGACATTCAAGAATGCCCACGAACTACAGGAAATCGCTGCAGAATTGCCACAAGATCGGCTGCTGGTCGAAACCGACGCACCCTTCCTCGCCCCCGTTCCGCATCGCGGCAAGACCTGTGAGCCGGCTTTCGTCGCGAACACCGCAGCCTTCGTGGCGCAGCTCCGCAGCGTGGAAACCGAAGCGCTGGCGGAAACGACGACACGCAATTTCCACCAGCTGTTCACCAGGGCTGCCGCGTGAAGCTGATCATGCTGGGATCGGGCACGTCGTCCGGCGTGCCACGGGTCGGTGGAGATTGGGGCGCCTGCGATCCCAACGAAAGCCGCAATCGCCGGACGCGAGTGTCGCTGATCATCGAAAGCGATGAGGGGGCGCGGCTGCTGATCGACACGTCGCCCGATCTGCGTGCCCAGTTGCTGGAACACGATATCGACCGGCTCGATGCCGTATTCTGGACGCATGACCATGCCGACCACTGCCACGGCATCGATGATCTGCGGCCCTTACGCTATTCGCGGAGCGGGCCGCTACCGGGCTTCGCCGCGGAGGAAACCGTACGCCGGCTGCGGCAGCGCTTCGGCTACGTCTTTGCCGGCCAGTTCGGATATCCGACGATCGTGACCCTCGAAACGCTCGATCGGCTGCGGATTTTCGCCGGGATCGGGATCGATTATTGCCAGATGCCCCATGGGCCCGCGCAAAGCACCGCATATCGCTTTGATATATCCGATAAATCAATAGGTTATGCTACCGATTTCAGCGACATAACCTCGGAAATGGTCGAACTTTTCGAGAATGTGGGCATACTCGTCGTCGATTGTCTGCGCCGCAAGCCGCATCCCACGCACGCCAATCTCGACATGGCGATGGATCTCGCACAGCGGTGCGGCGCCGGCCGCACGGTATTGACGCATCTCGACAACAGCATGGATTATCGAACGCTGGTCGATCAGGTACCGGAGAGTGTCATCGTCGGCTATGATGGTCTGGAACTTGCGGCATGAGCTCGAACGCCTGGCTATCGATCGTCTTCGTGGCGCTAGCGCTGATCCTGCCGCTGGCAGCCCTGCGATCGCGCCGGCTTCCAACCTCGACGATAGTGAAGATGGGCGCGATATGGATCGTGATCTTCCTGGTGGTGGCGTTCATCATCAGCCAGGTTCATCCTGCGTGAGGGGCTCGGACCATCCCAACCCTTCATACTCCATATTTATTTAACATAATATATATTATCATTCCAATATGTCTCGACCGATCGATCGCCTCCTCTCGATAATGGCCCGCCTCCGCGATCCGGAGAACGGCTGCGAATGGGATCGCGCGCAGACATTCGCCACGATCATGCCGTATACGATCGAGGAGGCCTACGAAGTTGCGGATGCGATCCAGCGCGGCGATCTCCACGATCTCCGTGATGAACTCGGCGATTTGCTGCTCCAGGTGGTGTTCCATTCCCGGATGGCTCAAGAAGCCGGTGAATTCGATTTCGATGCGGTCGCCGAAACGATCTCGGCCAAGATGGAAGCCCGGCACCCCCACATCTTCGGCACAGGCGCCACGCAGGATCGTGAGGCCCGCTGGGAAGCCATCAAGGAAGCCGAGCGAGCCGCCAAGGGCGCTCGGAGCGCGATGGATGGCGTCGCCCAGGCGCTCCCGGCCTTGATGCGCGCCGAAAAGCTGCAGAAGCGCGCGGCGCGTGATGGCTTCGACTGGCCGGACCCACAGGGCCCTGCGGACAAGGTCGCCGAGGAAATCCGTGAACTCGCCGAAGCGCCGCCAGAGAAGAAGATCGAGGAAGCAGGCGACCTGCTCTTCGCCGCGGTCAATCTCGTCCGCGCCTATGGCCTGGACGCCGAAGATGCGTTGCGCGCCGCCAATATCAAGTTCGAGCGGCGTTACCGGGCCATGGAAGCGCTTGCCGAAAGCGCCATGGGATCGCTCTCACCCGATCAGCAGGAGGCGCTGTGGCAGCGGATCAAGGCTTCAGAGGCTGACGAACCGGCCTAGTTCCCGCTGCGTGAGGCGCACTTCGAGCCGGCGCTGCGGGCCATCCTCGTCGATCCCCGCATCGCATTCCGTGATCACATCGCCATGGGCATGCAGCCAGGCGATCCGCTGGCCGTCGCTGGCCGGCAGTACGAATTCATGAATTCTCGCACCTTCGGTCAGTAGCTTGCCGAGCCGCTCCCGCAAACCGTCCATGCCGAGGCCGGTGACAGCCGACAGCGGAACGATATTTTCCTCGTTCTCGGCGATGGCCGATAATTCGCGCACCTGATCCTCGTCGAGAAGGTCCCATTTGTTCCAGATCTCGACAATGGGTGCGGTCGAACCGCCCTCCTCCGGATCGATCACACCCAATTCGGTCAGAACCTCGATCACCTGGCTTTTCTGAACCGTGCTGTGGGGGCTCGCAATGTCGCGAACATGGACGACCACGTCCGCCGCAGTGACTTCTTCCAGAGTGGCGCGGAAGGCTGCGACGAGCTGTGTCGGAAGATCCGAGATGAACCCCACCGTATCGGAGAGGATCGCCTTTTCCACGCCGGGAAGCCGGATCGCCCGCATCGTCGGGTCCAGCGTGGCGAACAGCAGGTCCTCGGCCATCACCCCCGCCCCGGTCAGGTGATTGAACAGCGTGGACTTTCCGGCGTTGGTGTAGCCCACCAGAGCGACGACCGGCCAGGGCGCCCTTCCCCGCCTTTCGCGATGGAGCGCGCGCGTGCGCCGCACCTGATCGAGCTCCTTGCGCAATTGGGCCATCCGCGTGCGGATCATGCGGCGATCGGCCTCGATCTGCGTTTCGCCCGGCCCCCCCAAGAAGCCGAAACCACCCCTCTGTCGCTCGAGGTGAGTCCAGCTGCGCACGAGGCGGCTCTGTTGGTAATCGAGATGGGCGAGTTCAACCTGCAAACGCCCTTCCGCCGTAGCCGCACGTTCCCCGAAGATTTCGAGGATCAGGCCAGTACGATCGATCACCTTGCGCTTGAGGCGTTCTTCCAGATTGCGCTGCTGGATCGGGGACAGCGCACCGTCCACGATCAGGAGTTCCGCCTGGTCTTGTTCGCAAGCCGTGGCGATCCGCTCGATCTGCCCTTCGCCGAACAAGGTGCCGGGCCTGACGTCGCGCACGGGGAAGACGATACCGTCCACGACCTCGATGCCGATCGCCAATGCCAGATTGCAGGCTTCTTCCAGCCGCGTTTCCGCATCGATCGCAACACGTTTCGTACGGATATCCGGGCACACGACAAGCGCGCGCGCACCGCGCGTCACCTCGCCGGCAAATTCACTTGTAAAGCTCAGTCGTCCTCGCCTTCCCCGTCTACATCGCCGGTCAGATCGACCGGCGCGGCGGGCTGTATCGTCGATACCGCGTGCTTATAGGCCAGCTGAACATAGCCTTCACGCTCGAGCAGAGTGCAAAACAGGTCGAATGCAGCGATCTTGCCTTGCAACATCACGCCATTCACCAGGAACATCGTCACCTGGACTCCCGCATCGCGCACGCTGGTCAGAAAAACATCCTGCAGCAGCCGCTGCTTGCGGTTACCCTCGCCGATCGCGCCGAACTGCTTCGCGTCGAGCGGCTGGCTGGGCATGATCGTGGAGATAGCGTGCTTATACACCAATTGGGACTGGCCGTCGCGCCGAAGCAGGATCGAGAAATTGTCGAACCAGGTTACGATTCCCTGCAGCTTAACGCCCTTGACGAGGAACATCGTCACCGGCGTCTTGTTCTTGCGCAGCAGGTTCAGGAACGCGTCCTGCAGGTTCTGGCCCTTGATCACATTCGCCGAGACCGGCGGTGATACCTCTTCCGCCGCCGATTTGGCGCGTGGGCGCGCAGAAAGGGTTCGTCCTGGTGTAGTGGCCACTTTTTGACTCCTGTTTGTTGGCGGCCGCTTTTCACGATCCGCGTTCTGGCAGCATCAAAGTCCCTATCGAACCATGATGACAGCCGAATTTCTTCTCCGTTCTATGGTGTTTCCGCAGCGCGGCAAAGAACTTTTCAAACCGGAAGTTTATTCTTCCCGCACTTCCTCTTCGCGCTCAGACATGCCGAGCAGCTTGAGTTTTCGGTGCAAGGCGGATCTTTCCATTCCAATAAAGCCCGCAGTTTTCGAGATGTTACCTGAAAAACGACGGATCTGAATCCGCAGATATTCGCGCTCGAAGCTTTCTCTTGCCTCGCGCAACGGCACGCCCATCAGGGAAGAAACGCCCGCACTGCCTTCCGTCTTTCCGTCAGACAATTCAGGCGGCAGGAGGTCGGCATCGATTCGATCCAGGCGATCGCGCGGCGCCAGAATCACGGTCCGCTCAACCACATTTCGCAACTGCCGCACATTTCCGGGCCAGTCATGCGCCTGCAGCGCCGCCATCGCTTCGGGCGTGATATCCGGAGCCGGAACGCCATGCTCGGCTGCATAGCGAGCGAAGAAGTGGGTCGCGAGCGCGGGGATGTCCTCTCGCCGGTCGGCGAGCGCGGGGATCACCACCGGAACCACGTTCAGGCGATAAAACAAATCTTCGCGGAACCGCCTTTCCTCGATTTCCTTTTCGAGATCCCGCGAGGTCGACGAAACGACCCGCACGTCGACACGGATCTGCCGCGTGCCGCCGACGCGCACGAAGCTCTGCTCCGTAAGCACCCGCAGGATGCGGGCCTGCGTGGACAGCGGCATATCCGCCACTTCGTCGAGATAGAGGGTGCCGCCATCCGCCATTTCCAGCAGGCCCGCGCGAACGAGCTTGCCATCCACCTCTTCGCCGAACAACTCCTGTTCGAAACGTTCCGGAGTGATGCGGGCAGAGTTGACGATGACGAAAGCGTTTCCGGCGCGCATGCTCCAGCTGTGAAGCAGGCGCGCGGCGACTTCCTTGCCAGAACCGGCCAGGCCGCTGATCAGAACCCTGCTTCCGGTGCTTGCCACGCGCTTCAGCGTTGCGCGGACCTGATTGATCGCGCTGCTGTTGCCGTGGAATTCCTCGATCACGCTGAAATCCTGACGCAGCTGCGCGTTTTCCCGCCGAAGACGCTCGGTGGCCGTAGCCCTCTCGACAAGAAGCAGCAGCCTTTCGGCTTCGAACGGCTTCTCGATGAAATCCACTGCGCCCCTGCTGACTGCCGAAACCGCAGTGTCGATATTACCGTGCCCGGAGAAGATGATCACCGGGAGATCCGGCTCGCGCTGCTTGATCGCGTCGAGCACTTCCAGCCCGTCCATCGGGCTGCCATGCAGCCAGACATCCAACAACACGAGGCTGGGACGGCATTTGTCGATCGCGTCGAGCGCGGACATGCTGTCGCCCGCGGTTCTGCACTCGTAGCCCTCGTCGCTCAGCACTCCGGCCACGAGTTCGCGAATGTCGCGTTCATCGTCGACGATCAGAATGTCGAGCGCCATTGGGTGTCTCCTTCCCATCAAATTCGTTCGGCGATCTGCGCGCCACCATCTTCCGCAAGCGGATCCAGCGCAAACCTCAGCGTCACCAGCGTGCCGCCACTCGGCACGCTGGCGAAGCTCATTTCGCCGCCATGTTCCTCGATGATCTTGTTCACGATCGCGAGGCCAAGGCCGGTGCCCTTCTCGCGCGTCGTGACATAGGGCTCGACGATCCTTTCGCGATCCTCCGGCAGGCCGATGCCGTTGTCCTCGACTTCGACGCAGAGATATTCCCGCTCGCCGTTCGCGCGCACCACGATGCGGCCCCGATAGTCCGGGCCCGCGTCGCGCATACGCGTCTCGACCGCTTCAACCGCGTTTTTCAGCACATTCGTCATCGCTTGGCCGAACTGGTGCCGATCGCACGCGATCAGTTCGGGCACGTCTTCGCCGGCGGTGAAATCGAAATCGATATCGGGCCGCGCGACCTCCTGGAGGAAGAGCGCCTGCCGCACGAGATCGACCGCGTTCTCCTGCCGAAAGACCGGTTTCGGAAGGCGGGCGAAGGAAGAGAACTCGTCCACCATGCGACGCAGGTCGCTGACCTGGCGGATGATGGTATTGGTCAGTTCCTCGAACAGTTCGCCATCGGAATGGATCTGCTTGCGGTAACGCCGGCTGAGCCGTTCTGTCGCCAATTGGATCGGCGTCAGCGGATTCTTGATCTCATGCGCGATACGGCGGGCGACGTCAGACCATGCAGCCTGGCGCTGGTCGACCAGTTGGCGCGTGATATCCTCGAAGGTGATCACGTGACCGTCAGTGGCCCGCGCGATCTTGACCGCAAGCGTCAGGAGCTCGCCGTCCTTCTTGTAATGGACGATGCCGCCGGACACTTCCGCGCCCAGCATGGCCGCGAATTGCGGCGCGATCTCTTCCAGTCTCAGCCCCACCGGCGCAGGCCCGACGCGATCCAGCAGCAGCTTCTGCGCCGAACTGTTCATCAGCAATACCGCGCCGTCCTGGTTGAGCGAGACGATGCCTGCCGTGATCGATTCCAGGACGGCCTCTATGACGGCGCGTCGTTGCTCCAGCTGAACGTTGGCGCCGACCAGATCCTTGGTCTGCTGCTCGATTTGCGCCATCATGCGATTGAAGGCGCGATTGAGAAGACCGATTTCATCAGGCCCGGTCCGCCCTTCGACGCGCAGCGCATAATTGCCCGCGCCAATCCTCCGGGCAGCGGCGACAAGTTCTGTGAGCGGCTGCACCTGGCGATCCGCAAATCGCAGCGCGAACCAGATGGCGAGCCACACCAGCCCGAGCGATACGAGGAACAGTGCCAGATTGAAACGCAGCTGAAGCGCATGCGCCCTGCTCGCCAAGACGTCGTAGGCCTTGCGCACGCTTTGCGCTCGTTCCCACTGGCTGAGCGCCAATGCGTCGGAATTGCGCGCCGCATAGAGATATATGCCCGCGCCCCGATCGATCACGGAAAACGCCTCGATCCGCTGGGCGCTGGCATTCACCACCACCGGCTGCCCTTCATCGATGCGGCGCAGCGTTTCCACGCTGATGAGCTGGCGTTCAGTCTGCTTTTCAGGATCGACGATGGCGGCGGTGCGCAGTTTCCCGTCGGGCATCTTCTGCAGAATGGCGGACTCGTTCAGCTTGCGCGCGACGACCTGGTAGGAATATTCCTCGGCGAACTCCGGGCTGGCGATCGAGTATTTTCCGAGTGCGTAGCGAACGTCGCCCGCCATCGTGACCGTCTCGTTCCCCACATCGCGCAAGTTCTGCTCGTAATAGCCGCGCGCCAGCTTGTTCGCGTTCTCGAGCATGCCGCGCGAATTGTCGGAGAACCAGAATTCGATCCCAGACTGGAAGAGGATCGCTGCGAAGATCGCGACTAGCAGGGTGGGCACGGCAGCGATCATCGAAAAGATGAACACCAGGCGTACATGCATGCGCGCAGTACTGCCTGCTGCGCGTTTGATCGCCAGCCTTCGGCCCAGCAGGACCAGCAGCGCCATCGCCGGGATCAGCGTGCCGATCAGAAGTGTGGCCGATTGGCTCGATGGAAGCAGTCCGCCGGCACTAGGGGCCCTGGAGAGCACGAACCATCCTGTAATGATCATTGCGACGAGCGTCGCCGCGCTCACTACTTCAAGGATTCGGAAGAAATTCGCGCGCCGCGAAATCACGAGCAGATTGCGCCACCAACGCGGCGATTTCCTCTCGGTGTGAAGCGCTTCTCCAGCCATTAGTTGCATGCTTACAACGGCCCTGTTGCAAGAATGCAAGTGCTTTTCGGCAGGCCGCTGCTTAAATTGGGGAAAGCGTCAGCCGCGCTTGAGGAAGCGCTGCGGATCGATCGCCAGATCACCTAACCGCTTACGCAACGTATTGCGGTTTATTCCTAGCAATTGCGCGGCTTTCAGGCGATTTCCCCCCGTCTCCGCCAAAGCATGTTCGAACAGCGGCCGTTCGAACGCGGCTAACGCTTCGTCATACATCTGGCCCGGCGGCGGGGCGGTATCCATCAGCCAATTGTCGAGCGCGGCCTTGAAATCCACCGCGTCGCCCGGCGCATTGATAACCGGCTTCTCTTCCAGCAGCGTGCTTACGGCCGGCGCGTCGATTTTCTCTTCCCGGGCCAGCAAAGCCAGACGATAGATCACGTTGCGCAGTTCCCGCACGTTCCCTCGCCAGGGCTGGCGCATCAGCAACGCTACGGCGTCATCCGCCAGCTGGTGGCGCGGGAGCCCTTCCTTGGCCGCCTGGATGAGGAAATGTCGCGCCAGCGCCTCGATATCGTCTCCACGTTCGCGCAACGGCGGCAGCTGGATCGGGACGACATTCAGACGATAGAACAGATCTTCTCGGAACAGTCCCTCGGCGATCATCGGCGTGAGGTCGCGATTGGTCGCCGCGATGATGCGCACGTCGATCGCGATCTCCTCGCGCCCCCCGACACGACGGATGCGCCCGGATTGAAGCGCGCGCAGAAGGCGGGTCTGCGCCTCGATCGGCATGTCGCCGATTTCATCCAGGAACAGCGTGCCGCCGCTGGCCTGTTCGAACTTGCCGATGCCGCGCGACACCGCACCGGTGAAAGCGCCCTTTTCATGTCCGAACAGCTCGCTTTCGATCAGGTCCTTCGGAATCGCGGCCGTATTCACCGCGACGAAGGGACCGGTGCGACGCGAACCAAGCTCGTGGATCGCTTCCGCCACCAGTTCCTTGCCGGTACCGGATTCGCCGAGAATCAGCACGGTCAGATCATTGTGCAGGACACGCGTGATCATGCGATACACGCCCTGCATCGCCTGGCTGCGCCCGACCAGCGGCAGGCCCGCCGCATCGGCATGGACCATATCCGGCGCCTGCTTTCCAGCAGCGATCGCCTGCTGAACGGCGCGGACCAGTTCATCGAGATCGAAGGGCTTGGGGAAATATTCGAATGCGCCCGTATCCGTTGCGCGTACCGCCGTATCGAGCGTGTTCTGGGCCGACAATATGATGATCGGCAAGTCGGGATGATCGGCGCGCACATCGGCCAAGCTCTCGATACCGTCACCGTCGGTCAGCATCACATCGGTCAGCAGGGCGTCGAACTTGCTGTCCAGCAGCGCCCGATCGCGGCAGGATATGCTCGCGCAGCGATCCACGGACATGCCTTCCGCTTCAAGGGCCGTCTTGATCACGATCGCGATCGACTCGTCGTCCTCGACCAGCAGCACCTTCTGACTCATGCCGCCCTCACGCCTCCCTGCGTTTTCGCCATCGGAAGATGGACGCTGAAATGAGTCTGCCCGGTCGCGTCTTCCCGTTCGACGCTGATACGCCCGTCCATGTCCCGGACCAGCTTCTTGACCAGCGCAAGCCCCAGCCCCTGCCCGTTCTTCTTGCTGGAGACGAACGGTTCGAAGATATGATCCTTCACCGCCGGATCGATACCGGGGCCGTTATCGCTCACCCGCACTTCGATCGGCAGGCGGATCGGCCGGCCCAGACGGATGGCATTCATCACGAAACCGCTGACAAACCGGGTTCGCAGGACGATGCGCGGTTCCTTCGCATCCCGGCAAGCATCGCGCGCATTGGCGATCAGATTGATCAACACCTGGACAAGACCGTCGGCATTGCCCAGCACCATGGGCAGCGACGGATCGAATTCCTCGACCAGTTGCACGGTTTCCTCGGCCGCAGTCTCGACCACGGCGCGCGCGCGATGGATCGCCTCATGAAGATTGCATTCGCTGACCGGTTCCGGCTGTTCACGCCCGAGCGACTGCATCCGATCGATGAGCTTGGCGATCCGATCAACTTCTTCCGCGATCAGGTTGGTGAAGCCCTTCTCCTTCTCCGCGATGCTGCGGGCGAGCAGTTGCGCTGCGCCGCGAATGGCTGCGAGCGGGTTCTTGATCTCATGCGCCAGGATTGCCGGGGTGCGGACGGCCCGTTCGTTCGTTTCCTCCAGCTCTTCCGCGCTGCCGATGAGATGCAGGGTCATCACCTGCCAACCGGGGAAATCGCTTACGGGAGCAAGCGTAAGATCGACGCGCAGCGGAGGGGAACCATCGATCGCGATGTCCACCGCGTGAGCGGAGATCTGCACATCCCCCTGTCTTACCCATTCGTTCAGACGGGATTCCGAGAAGGAAATCAGTTCGTCGAGCTTGCGGCCATCCAGACGGCGGGCGCTGAAACCAAGCATCTGTTCGCCCGCCGGATTGACGTTGCGGATGCGCAGTTCAGGATCGAGCACCAAGGCCACCAGCGCCAGGCTGGAAAGCAGGCGCTGGCCGTCGGGCAGATCCGTCACGCGGCTTGCCGGTGGAGGAACGGCGCGTAGAAACGTTCCAGTTCGTCGATCACCCGGCCGGGATCGTCCACGAAATTGACCATGTTGCGGAACTCCGCCGAACCGGGGAGCCCCTTGGTGTACCAGCCCAGATGCTTGCGGGCGATCTTCACGCCGACATCCCTGCCGTAGTGATCGAGCATCCCGTGATAATGTTCTATGATCAGGGCGAATTGCTCGTCCAAAGACGGGTCCGGCCGCTTCTGGCCGGTACGCAACCAATGCATCACCTGCCCTAGCAGCCAGGGCTTGCCATAGGCGCCGCGTCCGATCATCGCCCCGTCTGCCCCGCTTTGGTCCAAAGCCGTAGCGGTATCCTCTATCGTACAGATATCGCCGTTCACGATCACGGGCACCGAAACCGCCTCCTTCACCTTGCGGACGAAGGCCCAATCGGCAGATCCCTTGTACATCTGATTGCGTGTGCGGCCATGGACGGTGATCAGTCGGGCGCCCAGATCCTCCGCGATGCGCGCCAGTTCCGGAGCATTGAGCGACGCATGATCCCAACCCATGCGCATCTTGACCGTGACGGGCACGGAAACCGCCTTCACCGTCGCTTCGATCAGCGATGCCGCCAGCGGCAGATCGCGCATCAGGGCGGAACCCGCCTCACCGTTCACGACCTTCTTGACCGGACAACCCATGTTGATGTCGATGATCGCCGCGCCGCGATCCTCATTGAGCTTGGCCGCTTCCGCCATCTCCTTCGGACTGCAACCGGCAAGCTGCAAGGAGACCGGTTCTTCCACCGCATCCCACGCCGCCTTTTGCAGGGATTGGCGCGTTTCCCGGATCATCGCCGGCGAAGCGATCATTTCCGTGACGTTCAAGCCGGAACCATAGCGGCGGACCAGCTTGCGGAACGGCATATCGGTCACGCCGGTCATCGGCGCCAGGATCACAGGACAATCGATCGCGACCGGGCCGATCCGGACCGGATCGAGTTTCGGAGGAGTTGAAGTCACGTCCATCGAAGCGCCTGCCTAAAAAACAGGCAGGCGCATAGGCGATTGCGAGCGCGCGGGCAAGTCGGTACCCGCCCGAAGGCATGAGTCTCGCCGGACCCCCTTCCCTGCTCCCGTTCGCCGCTGTCATTGTAGCGGCCGGATCAGGCACGCGTGCGGGGCAGACCGTGCCGAAGCAGTTCGCGCCATGGCGTGGGAAGCCGCTGCTCCGTCATTCGGTCGAAGCGCTGAACGATGCGGGCGCTGCGCCTGTCGTGATCGCGATCCCACCTGGATATGAGGAGTTGGCGAGACGAGCCACGGAAGGGATCGAAGGACTGATCTTCGTGGAAGGCGGGGCGAGCCGTCAGGAATCCGTTGCCCGCTCCCTCGAAACGCTTTCGGGGAAAAGACCCGTGCGCGTGTTGATCCACGATGCGGCGCGCCCTGCCCTGCCCGTTGCGGTGATCGCACGCCTGCTGGACGCGCTCGGTCGAAATGCCGCGGCGATCCCGGTCCTGCCGATCGTGGACAGCCTAGCGGTCGCCGATGGCGACACCATGTCGGACAAGGCCGATCGGGATAGGCTTCGCCGCGTCCAGACGCCGCAGGCCTTTCGTTTTGACGAAATTCTCGCCGCGCACCGTGCCTGGACCGGGCCGGCGAATGCCGGTGACGACGCTCAGATCGCGCATGCGGCCGGCTTGGCTGTGGCGCTGGTGGAAGGTGACGAAGCGCTGCGCAAGATCACTTTCGCGGAGGATTTCATGGAAGCGCCGCCAGCGATCCGAACGGGTTCAGGATATGACGTGCATCGCCTGACGGAAGGCGGAGAATTATGGCTGGGCGGGATCAGGATCGAACATGATCGTGGCCTCGCGGGCCATAGCGATGCCGACGTCGCCATCCACGCGATTGTCGATGCCCTGCTGGGCGCGGTCGCCGCCGGCGATATCGGTGCGCATTTCCCGCCCGGCGATCCGCAATGGAAAGGCGCGCCTTCCGTCCGATTCCTCGCGCACGCCGTGGAATTGGTGCAGAGCGCTGGCTATCGCGTCGGCAATGTGGATCTCACGATCATCTGCGAAGCGCCCAAGATCGGGCCGCATCGCGAAGCCATGCGCGGGAAACTCGCTTCGATCATGAACGTTGACATCGCAGCGGTGAGCGTCAAGGCGACAACCACCGAGCGATTGGGATTCACGGGTAGAGGTGAAGGCATAGCCGCCCAGGCCGTAGCAACGGTCCTGCGAGCGGTCTGAGAAAGTCCATCAATCCCGTTTCTTGTTTCAGTCCATGGAGCGCCTGTGACCGATAACGTGACCGACAACGCGACCGACAACGCGACCAGTAATGTGACCGACAGCCTCCTTCCCGCCGATCTTGTTGCGCTTGCACGTCGTGTCGTCACCGAAAATGCCGCAGCGGGAAGAAAGGTAGCCGTCGCGGAAAGCTGCACAGGTGGGCTCGTCGCTGCCGCATTGACGGAAATCCCTGGTTCCTCTGCTGTGCTCGATCGCGGCTTCGTCACTTATTCGAACGAGGCGAAGGAGCAGACGCTAGGCGTCGCGAGCGACATCATCGACACGTTCGGCGCGGTATCCGTCGTTTGCGTCTGGGCGATGGCGCAAGGCGCGTTGAAGCACAGCACTGCCGATGTCGCAGTTGCGATCAGCGGAGTCGCGGGTCCAGACGGCGGCAGCGAACAGAAGCCGGTCGGCACCGTGGTCTTCGCGCGGGCGCTGCGCGGGGAAGAAGAGCAGGAAGATCGCGAACCCGAAGCCGAATTGCGCCAACTCGACGGCTCAAGCCGCTCCGTGGTCCGCCATCAGGCGGCGCTGGTCGCGCTCGAACTGCTGCTGCCGTAAAGCTCTGCCGCACGTGTTTCGAAAGCGGTTACCATCTTGCGGAACGCGCGGTCGAAATACTGACCGGCGAGCTTTTCGAACATGGCGTTGCGGAATGTGAACTCGACGGAGAAATCCACTTCGCAGGCATGATCGCCCTTCGGGACGAAGCGCCAGACATTGTCGAGATCACGCAGCGGCCCATTGACATACTGGACACGGATTTCGCGCGGGCGGTCCTTGTGCACATGTGATGTGAATTTCTCACGCAACGCTTTGAATCCAACCAACATGTCGGCGGTCATCTCCGTTTCGCTCTCGGAACGGACGCGGGTGGCGATCACCCAGGGAAGGAATTCCGGATAACGCGCAACATCTGCCACGAGCGCAAACATCTCGTCCGCGCTGTAAGGCAGGAAACGGATTTCGCGGATTCCGGGCATCAGCGCGCCTCGACCTTGTCCGCCGCCTTCGCCAGCTGTGTATCGCGCGTCGCGCGCATGGCTCTGAAATCGTCCCCGGCGTGATAGCTGGAGCGCGTCAAGGGGCTGGCGGCTACCTGCAGGAAGCCTTTCGCCCGCGCCACGGCACCATAGGCCGCGAATGTCTGCGGCGTGACGAATTCCTCGACTCTGACGTGCTTCTGCGTCGGTTGGAGATACTGCCCCATGGTCAGGAAATCGACATCGGCGCAGCGCATGTCATCCATAACCTGGTGGACTTCCAGACGCCCCTCGCCCAGCCCGAGCATCACGCCCGACTTGGTGAAGATTCGCGGATCATGACGCTTCACTTCCTCAAGCAGGCGCAATGAGGAATAGTACCGGGCACCGGGGCGGATCGTGGGATACAGCCGCGGCACCGTTTCCAGATTGTGATTATAGACATCAGGGCCG
The DNA here is from genome assembly GCA_946482075.1 of uncultured Erythrobacteraceae bacterium. Next base: position 17,213 of record CAMLQG010000008.1, on the reverse strand, counting down.
GCGGCCACGATCGCTTCCACCGCTTCGCGCATCTTGCCGCGGAAATCCGGCGTCAGGATTTCGATCGTCGTATCCGGCGTGTTGCGGCGAAGCGCCTCGATCACTTTCACGAAATGGCCCGCGCCGCCATCCGGCAGATCATCGCGATCGACGGAGGTGATGACAATATGCTCCAGCCCGAGCTTCGCGGCCGCCGTCGCGACATGTTCGGGCTCCAGAGGATCAATCGGACGCGGCATGCCCGTCTTCACGTTGCAGAACGCGCAAGCCCGGGTGCACACATCGCCCAGGATCATCACCGTCGCATGTTTCCTGGTCCAGCATTCGCCGATGTTCGGGCAGGCCGCTTCCTCGCAGACGGTATGCAAGCCAAGATCGCGCATCAGCGCGCGAGTGCTCTCGTAGCCCTTGCTGACTGGCGCCTTGACCCTGATCCAGTCCGGCTTGCGGGGCCGGTCGGAACGGGGCGCATTCGATAGGTCGTTCATCCCGCCCATCTAGGAGCAAAAGGGAGGACTTGCCAGTCAGAAGTCCGCGCGGCATTTGGGAGGCATGACGATAACTCCCTCAGACGAACTTTCGATGCTCCTCGGCGGCTACCGGCGTTTCCGCGATCGGGGATGGATGCCGCATCTCGAACGCTGGGCGGCGCTGAGTGAACGGCAGCAGCCGCGCGTCATGGTCATCGCCTGCTCGGACAGCCGCGTCGATCCTTCGCAGATCTTCGACGTCGATCCCGGCGAGATCTTCGTGGTGCGCAATGTCGCGGCGATGGTTCCGCCGTTCGAGACTTCTCCCGGCCATCACGGCGTTTCGGCCGCGCTCGAATTCGCGGTCCAGGTTCTCAAGATCCGGGAAATCGTCGTCATGGGCCATGGGCTGTGCGGCGGCTGCAAGGCGGCACTCACTCAGGAACTGCGCGGCACCGAACCGGGCCGCGGCGGCTTCATTGCGGACTGGATCGCCCTGCTCGACGAAGCGCGCGAACCGGTCGTGGCGAAACACGGCACCACCGGCCGGGATGCAGAACGCGCGATGGAACATGCCGGCGTACGGGTCAGCATCGAGAATCTACGCACTTTTCCTTGCATCCAGGAAAAGGAAGGCCGCGGCGATCTGAAGCTGCGCGGCGCCTTCTTCGCGATCAGCGATGGCGTGCTGCATCTGCTCGACGAGGATACCGGGGAATTCTCGCCCGTCGATTGAGGAACGGAGACGGAGCGTGGAGAAAGCCCTTCAGAACATCGCCCTGCTGATCGATGCCGACAATGCGTCGCCGGACGGGATCGATCCCGTCCTGACCGTCCTGGCCGAGCTCGGGCAGGTCAACATCCGCCGCGCCTATGGCAATTGGGCAAAACCCGCGCTCAAGCGGTGGAGCACGATCACCAACCGCTACGGCATCCGGCCGCAACAGCAATTCGATCTGACCAAGGGCAAGAATGCCACCGACATGGGGATGACGATCGACGCCATGGACCTGCTCTATCAGGGCAAGGTCGACGGCTTCGGCATCATGAGTTCCGACAGCGATTTCGCCCCGCTCGCCATGCGGCTGCGACAGGACGGCTTGCTCGTATATGGCTTCGGCACCGCCAAGGCTCCGGAAGCATTCAAGGCGTCCTGTACCCGTTTCATCGAAGTGGCGGCACTGATCGACTCCTCGAAGGCAGAGGATAAGGCTGTCGAGCAGGATCGCGCGGCCGATACCGGCGCCAAGCCGATACCGCCGGAAGTCATCCAACTCCTCGGCAATGCCTGGAAAGCTGCCAAGCGTGACGCGGATGGCTATGCCACTCTGGGCGAAGTGGGGAATCTTGCCAACAACCGCGACAGTTTCGACGCGCGGAACTACGGCTTCAAACGCCTGATCGATCTGATCGAGGCGACCGGGCACTTCCAGATCCGCAAAGACGGCAATCACGCCTCGATCAAGCGCGTGCGCTGATCCCAATAAGAAAGGGCGGCCGCAGCAGCGACCGCCCCGTCATTCCCAAAGCCGATCAGCCCGCAGGCTGGGCCGCCGGGGCAGGCTGGCCCTGATTGTCGATCTGCACGGTCCAGAGCTTGGCAAGCGTCTGGCGCGGACCGGTGACCTTGGCAAAGCTCGCTTTCGCTTCGGCGAACTTCTTCTGGTCATATTGTGCGATGCCGAGGCGGGTATTGGCGAGATTCTGGTCCACGCCGCTCGCGTTGGCAGCAATCGCGTACATCTTCTCGGCGTCCGCCGCCTGGCCATAGTTCAACGCGACATCGCCGGCGATGATCGCGGTCTTGCCATTGCCGGCACTCGCTTCCTTCATCAGGCTGGCAAGTGAAGCCTTGTCGCCGGCGACCCGACCGGTGGCGGCGGATTTCGCTTCGGTGGCCCAGGTGTCGCCAGCCTGGAGAATGCCCTTCTGCATTCCCTTATTGACCAGCGCTACGACTTCGCCCGGGTTCTTACGCGGATCGGCGGTTTCGATATATTCCTTGTATTCGCCGATCACATACTGGCGGTTCGAGTTGAGCGCGCCGCTGCGGTCCATGAGGCGGAACAGGTCGAGCGAGGCAGCCGGATCGAACTGCCCGAAGGTGCGCACCACCTGTGCAGCGCTCAGCCAATTGAAGTCGCTCGGATACTGATCGACGAGCGTGGTCGACAGAGCGATCGCATCCGGGCCGGACTTCGCTTCATAGGCCACGGCATTCGCGCGCTTCAGCCAGTCTTCCGGGACCGGCTGACCGGCCTTCACCTTGGCATCGATCACCGAGCGCGCAAGCGCCAGGCCCTCGGTCGCGCGGCCGGACTTGCCATAGGCCTGGATCAGCAGCGGAACCAGCGCGGGGTCCTGGAACCCGGCATCCGCCGCAGCCTTCAGCGCAGTGGCGGCAGCAGGGAAATCACCCGCGCCATAGGCGAAGTTGCCGATATAGAACTGGAACTGGGCAACCTGCTCGGGCTTGAGCTGGCCGCTGTCGACCATCATCTGCGCACCCTTCTGGCGCAGCTTGAGATCGCCGTTAAGACCACCGATCGTCACGCCGAACTGGCCGGCAAGCAGCTTGTCCTGATTGGTGGAAGCCGCCGCCATGGCCTTGTCCAGATCGGGACGCAGCGCATCGGCCCCCGCCTTGATCTCGGCTTCGCTGCCGCCGGCCTTCTTCTTGGCTTCGAGCTCTTCGACCTTCTTCTGCAGCGGCATCGCCGCTTCGACGAACGGCTTGGAATTACCACCGCCCTTGGCGGCGTAAGCGGGAACGGCGGTCAGGCCGAGGCCCGACACCACCAGCCCAAGAGCAGCGGCCATCGCCAGCTTGCTGCTCGATTTGATACGGAACATACCGCGCATGCATCGTCTCCTCGTGTGGCCAGGGGGGGTGGCCGTTCTCATCAAAATTGCCGGCTAAGTGCCGTCAAATGCCCGACTTGGCAACTGGCGAGCAGATATAATTGAAGCTGTGAACGCCATTTGAATAGACTCTCCAGGCCACGATCTGATCCATTCGCCCCGCCAGACAAGCGACATGTGGAAAAATGACTCGGAAATGGCCGTATTGCTGGCACTTCGCGCACGATTGGCCTAGGCAAAATCTCTTCCGAAAATTTCATAAAAAGACCGTGTTCACGTGAGCGACGACACCGATACCCTTGCCCCCTCCCCCGCGTCCGAGCCGGAATTCGAGCGGATCGACATCGTCGATGAAATGAAGACGAGCTATCTCGATTACGCGATGAGCGTGATCGTGGCCCGCGCCCTGCCCGACGTGCGCGACGGGCTGAAACCGGTGCATCGCCGAATCCTGTTCGCATCGCAGGAGGGCGGATTCGTCGCCGGTCGTCCCTATCGCAAATCGGCCAAGATCGTCGGCGACGTCATGGGTAACTACCATCCGCATGGCGACGCCGCGATCTATGACGCGCTTGCACGCATGACCCAGCCCTGGTCGCTGCGCGTGCCCCTGATCGACGGCCAGGGCAATTTCGGATCGATGGACCCGGACCCGCCGGCCTCCATGCGCTACACCGAAGCGCGACTCGCCCGGGTAGCGAACTCCCTGCTCGAGGATCTCGACAAGGATACGGTCGATTTCTCGGACAATTATGACGGTTCGCGTCGGGAGCCGCAGGTCCTGCCTGCCCGCTTCCCCAATCTGCTGGTCAACGGCGCAGGTGGCATCGCGGTCGGCATGGCGACGAACATCCCGCCGCACAATCTGGGCGAAGTGATCGACGGTTGCCTCGCCTTCATCGACAATCCCGCGATCAGCAGCGAACAGCTCTTCGAAATCATCCCGGGCCCCGATTTCCCGACTGCGCCGCTGATTCTCGGCACGGCCGGCGCGCGGTCGGCCTATATGACCGGGCGCGGATCGATCATCATGCGGTGCAATCACGAGATCGAGGAAGGCCGCGGCGCCAATAGAGGAGAGGGGCGCCGCTCGATCGTGCTCACCTCGATCCCCTACCAGGTCGGCAAGTCCAATCTGGTGGAGAAGATCGCCGAGGCGGCGAAGGACAAGCGGGTCGAAGGCATTTCCGACATCCGCGACGAATCCAACCGCGAAGGCGTGCGCGTGGTCGTGGACCTCAAGCGCGACGCGACGGCGGATGTCGTGCTGAACCAGCTCTGGCGGCACACGCCTGCCCAATCGAGTTTTCCGGCCAACATGCTCGCGATCCGCGGCGGTCGGCCGGAAGTGCTGGGGCTGCGCGACATCATCCAGTCGTTCATTCAGTTCCGCGAAGAAGTCATCACGCGGCGCACCAAGTTCGAGCTGAACAAGGCACGCGACCGGGCGCATATCTTGCTTGGCCTCGTGGTGGCGGTCAGCAATCTCGACGAAGTCGTCGCCATCATCCGGGGCGCTTCCAATCCGGCCCAGGCGCGCGAGCGCCTGCTGGCGCGCGAATGGCCGATCGGCGATATCGCGCCCTATATCCGCCTGGTCGAAGCGATCGAGAACGACAGCGAGGCCGGCGATGGCACCTATCGCCTTTCGGAAATCCAGGTGAAGGCGATCCTCGACCTGCGCCTCCACCGCCTGACGGCGCTGGGCCGCGACGAGATCGGCGACGAGCTCAAGGAACTGGCCGCCGCGATCGAGGAATATCTCTCGATCCTGGCGAACCGAGTGAAGCTCTATGGCGTGATGCGCGACGAGCTTGTGGCAATCCGTGACGCCTATGCCACGCCGCGCCTCTCCACCATCGCGCCGGCCTGGGACGGGCTCGAAGACGAGGACCTGATCGAGCGGGACGAGATGGTCGTCACCGTGACGCTGGATGGCTACATCAAGCGCACCCCGCTTTCGACCTTCCGCGCGCAGAACCGCGGGGGCAAGGGCCGCGCGGGCATGTCGACCAAGCAGGAAGACGCCGTCAGCGCGATGTTCGTGACCAGCACGCATAATCCGGTGCTGTTCTTCTCGACGGCGGGCAAGGTCTATCGCCTCAAGGTCTGGAAGCTGCCCGAAGGCGGACCGGCGACTCGCGGCCGGCCGATCGTCAACATGCTTCCCGCGCTCGACGAAGGCGAAACTATCGCGGCCGTTCTGCCGCTGCCGGAGGATGAGGAAAGCTGGGGCGCGCTCAATGTCGTCTTTGCGACCGCGCAGGGCAGCATCCGGCGCAATTCGATGGATGCCTTCGCGAATATCCCGTCGAACGGAAAACTGGCTATGCGATTCGAGGATGGATCGGGCGATCGCCTGATCGGCGTGGCGCTGCTCGATTCCGGCGATGACGTCCTGCTGGCCTCGCGCCAGGGCAAGGCGATCCGGTTCGCGGCAGACGATGTGCGCGAATTCCAGTCGCGCACCTCCACCGGCGTGCGCGGGATGTCGCTGAAAGGCGATGACGAGGTCATCTCGCTTTCGATCCTTCACCGTGTCGGCACTTCGGCGGAGGAGCGCGAGGCCTATCTCCGCTTCGCTCCTTGGAAAGCGGACAAGGAAGGCGAACCGGAACTCCTCCCGGATCGCTTCGCCGAACTGGCGGAACGCGAACAGTTCATCCTCACCGTCTGCGCCAATGGCTATGGCAAACTTAGCTCGGCCTACGAATATCGTCGCACCGGCCGCGGCGGCCAGGGGATCGTCAACATCGACAATATCGGGCGCAACGGTCCCGTGGTGGCAAGCTTCGCGGCGTCGCAATCCGATCAACTGATGCTGGTCACCGATCAGGCCAAACTGATTCGTATCGGGCTGGATTCGCTTCGCGTCATCGGGCGCGGCAGCGCCGGGGTGCGCTTGTTCGACGTGGCAGGCGAGGAACATGTCGTCAGCGCCGTCCGCATCGACGAGCAGGAAGAAGACGAAGCCGGACAAGCCGCTATGCAAGATGCTCTCGTTGACGGAGTGGTGTTGGATGAAGGTGACGGGCAGGAAGCTTCCGACGATACCAATACGGAATAACGCTGCTTGAGAAACGCGAGAGAGGGTGAGGATGAGTGAGAAGACCGGGCGCCTGCGTTGGGGCGCGTTGCTGATTGCGTTGCTTCTTGCCTTGATCGGCCTCGTCCTCGCAGCGGGCGGCGGATATCTCGTCTCGCTCGGCGGCTCGTTCTATTACCTGCTGGCGGGCATCGGCTGCCTCGCTTCCGCCTGGTTCTACGCCAAAGGCCGTCCCGCGGGCCTGGGCATCTACGCATTGGTGTTAGTCGGTACGATCATCTGGGCGTTCGCCGAAGTCGGGGCCGACTTCTGGCAGCTGGTCCCGCGTGTGACCGGACCGCTCGTCGTACTCATAGTCCTCCTGCTCCACGATATCGCACGCCGGCAGGGAAGTCGCGCAGCACTCGTTCCCGGTGCCCTTGCCGTTGCTGCGGCGATCATCGCGGTGATCGGCATGCGCGGGCTGCCCGCGACAACGGGTGGAACCGACGCTGCGCCGGCCCTCGCCATGGGACAAGGCACGGATTGGCGGAATTACGGCAATACGCTTTCCGGTACGCGCTTTGCCGAAGCCGGGCAGATCACACCCGCCAATGTCGGCAGTCTGAAGGTCGCCTGGACCTTCCGCACCGGTGACGGCCCGCGTCCGGGCGAGAAAGCCTCCGCCGCATTCCAGGCCACCCCGCTCAAGGTCGGCGATACGCTCTATGTCTGTAGCGGACGCAATCGCGTGTTCGCGCTGGATGCCGAAACCGGCAAGCGCGTCTGGACCTTCGACGCAAAAGTCGATCCCGCGACCACCTTCCTCCTGAACTGCCGCGGCGTCAGCTACTACGAAGCCCCTGCCGGCACCAAGGAATGTCCGCGCCGTATCATCGCCGGGACGCTCGACGCCCGCATCATCGCGCTCGACGCCGAAACTGGAACACCGTGCCCCGGCTTCGGCGCCAACGGACAGGTAAGCGTCAATCCCGGCCTCGGCCAATACACGCCGGGCTTCTATCTCATCACTTCCCCGCCGGTGGTCGCCGCCGATATGATCGTGGTGAACGCCTATGTGCAGGACGGGATGACCACGGACATCCCCGGCGGCGTGGTCCGCGGCTACGACGCGATTGACGGCAAGCTCGTCTGGAGCTGGGACCCGGGCCGGATCGACGAGAACGCCGTGCCCGATGCCAACGGCACCTATCGCCGCGACACGCCCAACAGCTGGTCGGTGATGAGCGTCGATCCCGCTCTTGGCCTGGTCTACCTGCCTACGGGGAACGCCACGCCGGACTATGTCGGCACACACCGTTCGGCGGAATCCAATCGCTATTCCACTTCGATCATCGCTCTCGACATCAGGACCGGTGCCCGCCGCTGGAACTTCCAGACCCTGCATCGCGACATCTTCGATCTCGACGTGCCCGCCCAGCCCGTGCTGTTCGACTGGCCGCTGCCCAACGGTTCGAAAGTTCCCGCCGTCGCGCAGCCGACCAAGCAGGGTTATATCTACATCCTCGATCGCCGCACTGGCGAGCCGCTGACGAAAGTGATCGAGAAGGCCGCGCCGAAGGGCCGTATCCTCGGCGAGACCTACTCGCCCACCCAGCCCGCGCAAACCGGCTTCCCGAACATGATCCCGCCGATCCTGCGCGAGAAGGACATGTGGGGCGCCACCGCCTTAGACCAGCTGTGGTGCCGTATCCGTTTCCGCCAGCTGGACTATCGCGGGCTCTACACGCCGCCATCGCTCGAAGGCAGCCTGCAGTTTCCGGGCAATATGGGCTTCCTCAACTGGGGCAGCGTCTCGATCGACCAGCAGCGCGGCATCATGATCACCAATGCCGAATACATGCCGATCGAAACCCGTCTCATGCCGCGTGCAGAGGCCGACCGACAGATGGTCGAGACCGGATCGCATGTCAGCTTCCAGCCCCAGGCCGGGACGCCATACGGCATCTCAACGCCGCTGTTCATGTCGCCGATCGGCCTGCCCTGCACTGCCCCGCCATGGGGCAAGCTCGCTGCGATCGACCTCAAGACGCGCAAGATTCTGTGGAGCAAGCCCTTCGGCACCACGCAGGATCACGCGCCCCTCGGCATCGCGGTACCCGGCGTGTTCAACATCGGCGGATCGATCACGACCGCGGGCGGCGTGACGTTCATCGGCGCGGCGATCGATCGCTACATCCGCGCCTATGACACGACGACAGGCGCGGAGCTGTGGCGCGACCGGATGCCGGCCGGCGGACAGGCGACACCGATGAGCTATGTCTCCGGCAAGAGCGGCAGGCAGTTCGTCGTGATCTCGGCCGGCGGTTCGGGCCTGCTCAAGGCGAAGACGGGCGATTACCTGATCGCCTATGCTCTGCCGAAGAAGTGAGGAAACCCCACGCTCAGGCGCGATGGTCGCGCCTGAGCGTTCGGATCACGCCGGTGCAGATCATGAACAGCCCGGCATAGGACAGCGGCCAGGCCAGCAGCGCCGGCATGGCGCTTTCCCGCAGCATGCCCAGCCCGGCGATCTCGAGCAACTTGCCCGTCGCGAGCAGCACGACGCCGATCCCCGCCTGATAGCGGGAGAAGCGGCTCATCCATCCAGCGCCTGCCATGCCGCCGAGGATGAAAGCATAGGATGTCATCGTCCAGGCGTCTTCCCGACCAGCAACCAGCAGCCAGGCGATGAGCGGCGTCAACAGGAGGAAGGCTGCCGCTGCCGCCTTCTGGCTCGGTGTCGGATCAGGCCTCAGATTGCGCAGGAAAAGGCCGAGCAGCAGCACATGCGCGGCGAAGAACAGCATCACCGCGATGGCAGGATATAGTTCCAGCATGATATCCGCACCGGCCGTCACGGCCAGGGCGCCGGCGAGCAGACGCCCTTCCAGCCCGACATGACGCAGTAGTGCATAAATCGCGAGGAAGGCCGTGGCCGCGCCTTTCCAGCCGATCAGGTAAAGGCCGCCCACCGCCTCGTCTCGCAGGGCGACATAGGCGATCGCCGCCACGAGGCCGCCCAGCAGCCAGGGCCGTCGTTCCACAAGCGCGTGTCTGGACATCGAAATCCTCCGTTCGGGGCCGCTTGGCCTTGAACTCCATCCGGCGCAAGAGCTAGGGCGCGCGCATGACATGCGACGTTCACATCATCGGCGGCGGGCTTGCCGGCAGCGAAGCCGCCTGGCAGCTCGGCCGTCGGGGCTTTTCCGTGCGCCTGTCCGAAATGCGCGGCACCGGCGAAACGAGCCCGGCCCACCAGACCGCAGCGCTCGCCGAACTCGTCTGCTCGAACAGCTTCCGCTCCGACGATGACGAGCGCAACGCGGTGGGCCTGCTCCATCACGAAATGCGACGGCTGGATTCGATCGTGATGGCCGCAGCGGCCGAAGCGCGCGTTCCCGCGGGCTCCGCACTCGCAGTGGATCGCGACGTCTTCTCGGCCGGCGTCGAACGCACGCTGGCTTCGCTCCCCAATGTCGAGATCGTGCGCGAGCGGATCGACCGCCTGCCCGACGCGGGCCTGACGATCGTGGCGACCGGGCCGCTCACCGCCGCCGCGCTCGCCGACAATATCGGCAAGGCAACCGGCGCGGACTCGCTCGCCTTCTTCGATGCGATCGCACCGATCGTGCATCACGAAAGCATCGACATGTCGATCTGCTGGATGCAGTCGCGCTGGAACAAGGGCGACGGCAAGGATTACATCAACTGTCCGATGGACAAGGCGCAATATCTCGCTTTCCACGAAGCCCTGATCACTGGCGAGAAGACCGAATTCAAGGAATGGGAAGCGAATACGCCCTATTTCGAAGGGTGCATGCCGATCGAAGTGATGGCCGCACGCGGAGAGGACACGCTGCGCTACGGCCCGATGAAGCCCGTCGGCCTCGACGATCCGCGCACGGGGCGCTGGCCCTATGCGGTCGTCCAGTTGCGCCAGGACAACAAGCTCGGCACGCTGTGGAACATGGTCGGCTTCCAGACGAAGCTGAAGCATGGCGAGCAGAAGCGCGTGCTTCGCACGATCCCGGGCCTGGAGAATGCCGAGTTCGCGCGGCTGGGCGGGCTCCACCGCAACACGTTCATCAACTCGCCCGTCGTGCTCGATCGGCAACTGCGGCTGAAAAGCGCAGGCCACATCCGTTTCGCCGGCCAGATCACCGGCTGCGAAGGCTATGTGGAAAGCAGCGCGGTCGGCCTCATGGCCGGATTGATGGCAGCGGCGGAACTCCGGGGAAAGATCTGGCAGGCCCCTCCCCGATCGACCGCGATGGGCGCGCTTCTGGCCCATATCACGGGCGATGCGGAAGCCGACAGCTATCAGCCGATGAACGTCAATTTCGGCCTGTTCCCACCGCTGCACGACATCAAGAAAAAGGCCCGCAAGGAAGCCTATACGCAGCGCGGCAAGGAAGATTTCGGCGCGTGGCTGCGGGGTGCAAGCTTGGTGATGGCGTAAATCCAAACATCCCTGGAGCCATCCCCAGCGTCATCCCAGCGTAGGCTGGGATCTTTGGCCAGCATGTAGTCCCTTGCCGATAACGATCCCAGCCTACGCTGGGATGACGAATGGACGCTGCCCCTCAACACGCGCAACGCGGCTTCTTCGGCGCTTCGCTTTTCGTCGCGGCGAATTCGACCGGAGACAGCTCGAGGTTTCCGTCCCTGTCCGCCGCCTTGAAGCGGTTGGACGTGGCGACCGCCCATTCCTCGAAAGTCAGCAGATTGTTGCCATCCATGTCCAGCTTGCGAAACGCGACGGCACGCGTGGCCATCATCTCGTTGCGCGTGATCCGGCCGTCATTGTCGCCATCGTAACGCAGGAACCGGCGTTGCTCGCGTGATAGCGACGTCGCCTCGGGCGGGGCCGGCCCGCTCAATCCCGCGACATTGGCTTCGGGCAATGCATCGCTTTTCGCCGCGACGGCATTCCTGTTCGACGGAGGCGGCGCCCCACGCTCGGTCTCGGCGCGGCCTTGCCACCAGAACAGGCCCACGCCGACCAGCATCAGCATGGCAAGCCCGCCCAGCACGATGCGGTTCATGAAAAGCCCCCCACGATCACCGTCCCTTCCCTTCAGCGTCCGAACATCCCGATGCGGAACGCGCGCATCAGGCTGCCGGGTCCCGCCAGCATCGGGCGGTCCGGACGCGCTACCACGCCACGTGCGAGCCCGTCGAGCACTGCCAGCGGCCGCAGCGCGCGCGGCAAGGCTGCACGGCGCCGCCCGAGCCCCCGCGCCTGGACCAGAGCTTCGTTTCGTTCCGCAGGATCGCTCAAACCCGTGGCGAGATCGGCCAGTGCCCAACGGGTGCCCGCCAACGCCACAGCCTCCTCGCTTCCTTCCACACCGAGAAGGCGGCGCAGGCCGAGGAACGCCGTTGCACGCCCTCCGGCGAATGTCGCGATCGCCTCGGCCGACAGCACTTCCTGTGCAATCAGGTGTTCCCATCCGTCCACCAGTGCGGTGAGCGCCGCTTCCTCACCCTGCCAGATCGCGAGCCGTGCGATCAGCGGATCGGCCGCGGCGCGTTCCGAAGGCGTCCCGGCCAGCAGATCGCGCCACCACGCGACGCGTATCTGCGCCAGCGCCGGTTCGCGCTGCTGGCGGATCGCCTGGGCGAGGCGCGCATCGAGCGCGAACAGGGCAAGCGCGGCTTCATGGGGCCCGCCCGAAACATAGGACAAGGCAAGACGCTGGGGCAGCGGCAGGAGATCCATCAGAATGTCAGCCATGCGATATGCAGGTTCCCAGCCTCACCCAAGCCCAGTCAAGCGAGTTAGCGAATAATTTACGCGCTTAAGATAGGGCCCTAATGGGGAAAACTGTCGGAGGCGACCTCATGTCGCAGTTGGGCACCGATATTCGCGGTTTCTTGTGCAAGCTGCTCAAGGACCGCGCGGGCAACACATTGGCTATCGTGGCGGCGGCGACGCTTCCGCTGATAGGGATCATTGGCGGCGGTCTCGACATGAGCCGCCTCTACCTCGTCAAGGCGCGCCTGCAGCATGCGTGCGACGCTGGCGCTCTGTCGGGCCGCAAGGCCATGGCCGGTGAAGACTGGACGACAGCGACGGAAGACAACGCCAATGAATTGTTCGAGGCGAACTTCGCAGATGGCGCGTACGGAACCAGCGATCTGGCGCGCGATTTCTCGGAGAGTGACGGAATCGTGACAGGCACGGTTTCCGTGGATGTGCCCATGACTCTCATGCGCGTGTTCGGCTTCACGGAAAAAACCGTAGAGGTCGATTGCACTGCAAAGATGGAGATTCCCAATACCGATGTGATGTTCGTGCTCGATACCACCGGCTCGATGAATTGCTCGCCCTCTGACGCGAATGTCAATTGCAACCAGGGCGTACCGGTAGCAAGCAAGCGGATCACCGCGCTGCGCAAGGCGGTCAAATGCTTCTATGAGGCCCTTGCCAAGATTGACACCGATGCGGATTGCGGTTCCACACCCAGCGGCCAAGGGAGCACGGCGCAAATTCGTTTCGGATTTGTTCCTTATTCGACAAACGTCAATGTAGGTAAGCTGCTACCCAACGATTATCTCGCAGATCGCTGGACCTATCAGACGCGCAGAGCCAATGTGGCCGTGCCGCCGCAAAAGACGGAAACCTATTGGGAGAACTATGGCAGTTCGATCAGTCAAGCAGACTGCCTGAAATTCATGAAAAATGAGGCATTCGGAGCCTTCACGCCGACTTCGACCAGCTCTGGCGGTCCCCAGCCGGCGCCCACGGTGGTATCAACCTTTCCCCACGACGGCACCGCCAGTTCGAGCGGCAACAATAGCGAGTGGGGCGGCTGGAACAACGCACCCGACTCGAGTGGCACTACGAGAAGCTGTCGCCGCAAGCGTACCGATACCACGACCTATTATGAGGAAAAATTCCAGAACTGGACCTACAACCAGTTCGAAGTCGATGTGAGCGGCCTCAAGGCGGGGGGAAGCGCTTGGAACAGCAGCTTCACGATGCCGAGTTCGGACACCGACCTCGACACGGAATCCGTTGCCGATGCAATCGTTGGAGACGACGTTCCTGCGACCACGATAAGCTGGGGCGGATGTATCGAGGAACGCCAGACCGTCGAGACAGACGATTTCGATCCGATTCCCGACGAGGCCTTTGATCTCGACATAGATCTCGTTCCCGATAGCGATGCGACGCGCTGGAAGCCGGCACTTCCCGGTCTGATATTCACGCGGCGTGGCAGCAGTGTGAGCAGTTGGAACACTGCTTCGCAGACGACAACCAATGACTATCCAAATGGCTCCTCCTACTACTGCCCGGCCCAGGCAAGTAAGCTTCAGGTATGGTCTGATGGCGGTACGGGCGCCGGCGGGTTCAGCGCGTATGTCAACAGCCTTACTCCCACTGGGAACACATATCACGACATCGGCATCTTGTGGGGCGCGCGACTGATGTCGCCCACCGGAATATTCGCTTCCGAGAACGAAGAAACCGAGACCGGCGGCTCCATCCAGCGCCACATGATTTTCATGACCGACGGCGACACCAATGCCAATTCGTCTGACTACGCTGCCTATGGTCTGCCGTTCTTCGACCAACGTCAGACGGCAGGCCAGCCGAGCAAGGACGACATGGATAACCAGGTCAATGCGCGCTTCTCCGCCCTTTGTACCGCAGTGAAGAACAAGAACATCACGCTGTGGGTCATCTCGTTCGGCGCGGGTGTCAATGAAGTGACACAAGCACGCCTGTCGGAGTGCGCGTCATCCGGGAAGTTCTTTTCCATCGCTGACTCTCAATCTTTGATCAATAAATTCAAGCAGATCGCGTCCGAAATCGCCGATCTGCGGCTTACGAGCTGAGGCTATCCCATGTCTCACCATCGGACATTGCGGGACCTGACCAGATCGGAGAGTGGCGCTACCCTGGTCGAATTCGGCCTGGTCGCGCCCGTCCTCTGCCTGTTGTTGATCGGCTCGTTCGACGTCGGCCATACGCTCTACATGCAAAGCGTTCTGGAAGGCGCGGTGCAGAAGGCTGCCCGAGACGGCACGCTGGAAACGGCTTCCGGCACGACAGCTACCCAGCGGGATACGATCGACGAGAAGGTGAAGAGTCAACTTCTCAAGCTCAATAATTCGGCAGACATAGAGGTCAGCCGGCGGTTCTATCGCACGTTCAGCGATGCCGCGGCCGCACAGGCCGAGCCTTTCACCGACACGAACGAAGACGGCGAGTGCAACGACGGCGAACCGTTCGAGGACCGCAACAATAACGGAGTGCAAGATGCCGATGGCGGCGACGACGTGGGCAAGGCCGGTGCGCGCGACAATGTCGTTTACACCGTGACTATCGAATATCCCCGCCTGTTTCCGCTCAACAAGTTCATCGGCGTTCCCGACAATGTAAAGCTGCAAGCTTCCACAGTGCTGGCCAACCAGCCTTATGGCGATCAGCAGAGCTATGGCGAGCCAACCGTGGGGAACTGCGAATGAAGCAGATCGCCTCGCTCTTCGCACGTCTTCGCCGCGCCCAGGAAGGCGTGGCTATGGTGGAATTCGCCTATTCTCTGCTCATCGTGGTTCCGTTGTTCCTGGGGGGCGCGGAATTGACGAACTATGTCGTCACCAAGATGCGCATCAGCCAGCTTGCGCTTCATGTGGCCGACAACGCCTCGCGGATCGGGACCGAAAGCCTGCTCAGCGACCCGCGCATCAGCGAGACCCAGATCAACGATCTGCTAACCGGAGCGAACCTGCAGGCGGGCAGTCTGGATCTCGAAAACCGAGGACGGGTGCTCATCTCCAGCGTGGAGCCGGTTGCCGATCCCAACACTACGCACAAGTTCAAGATCCACTGGCAGCGCTGCTATGGCGAATTGGTATGGCCCTCCAGCTACGGGAAAGCGGGCGATACGAATCTCAACGGCGTCGGGCCGGCAGGGCAGCAGGTTACGGCCCCTGATGGCAATGGCGTCATCTTCGTCGAAATCGCGTATGATTACCAACCGCTGATTTCATCCGCCTTTGCAGCTACGACGGTGATCAATGAAACAGCAGCGATGACGGTCCGCGACGACCGCGACTATGACGGAAATGGCGGGATCGGTATTTACAATGACGAAGAGGCTGAAGTCCACGACGACTGCTAGGCGTCTCGATCCGCCTATGCCGTTCGTCCTGAGCTTGTCGAGGGACCGTCTTTCACTTCTTCCATCGTAGGAAAGGAAAAGCTGTCCTTCGACAAGCTCAGGACGAACGGGCGCAGATGCTCAGGCGCACCCTGCCCTACCGATAGCAGACCTTCTTCGCCGCTTCGACGATCCGCGCCGCGTTGACCAGCGCCAGCTTTTCCAGATTGGCGGCATAAGGCAGCGGCACGTCTTCGTTGCAGACACGCAGCACCGGGGCGTCGAGATCGTCGAAACCCTCGTCCATGCAGATCGCCACGATTTCCGACGCGATCGAACATTGTGGCCAGCCTTCTTCCGCCACGATCAGGCGATTGGTCTTGGCCAGGCTTTCGAGCACCGTTTCCTTGTCGAGCGGACGTAGCGTGCGCAGATCGATCACTTCGGCAGCGATCCCCTCGCCCGCAAGCGTCTCGGCGGCTTCGAGCGCCATGCCGACTCCGATCGAGTAGCTGACGATGGTGACGTCGCTCCCTTCCCGCACCACGCGGGCCTTGCCTATGGGCAGCACGAAATCGTCGATCTCGGGCACCGGGAACGTCCGGCCATAGACCAGTTCGTTCTCGAGGAAGACGACCGGATCCTCGCAGCGGATCGCCGCCTTCAGCAACCCCTTGGCGTCGGCCGCGTCATAGGGTGCGATCACGACGAGGCCGGGCACGCTGGCATACCAGGGCGCGTAGTTCTGGCTGTGCTGCGCCGCCACGCGCGATGCCGCGCCGTTGGGGCCGCGGAACACCACCGGGCAGCGCATCTGGCCGCCCGACATGTAGTTGGTCTTCGCCGCGGAATTCACGATGTGATCGATCGCCTGCATCGCGAAGTTGAAGGTCATGAACTCCACGACCGGACGCAGGCCGCCCATCGCGGCGCCGGTGCCGAGCCCGGCGAAGCCGTATTCGGTGATCGGCGTGTCCACCACGCGCTCGGGCCCGAACTCGTCCAGCAGGCCCTGGGTCACCTTGTAGGCTCCCTGATATTGCGCCACTTCCTCGCCCATCACGAAGACGCGGTCATCCTTGCGCATCTCTTCGGCCATCGCATCGCGCAGCGCTTCGCGCACCGTCGTCGAGATCATGGCGGTTCCTTCGGGAACTTCGGGATCGACGACGCTGGCAGCCACCGGCTTGCCGGCGATCTTCTCCGCCTGTTCGCCCTTGTCCGATTTTTCCTCGGTCTCCGGCTTGGGCAGGGCCGCTTCGCTCGCCGGCGCGGCAGCCGCTTCGCCGGAGCCGCCTTCCGCCTCGCCTTCACCGCCCGACAGCGTCGCGATCACGGTGCCCACCTTCACGCCTTCGCTGCCTTCGGGAATCAGGATCTGGCCGACGCGGCCTTCGTCCACCGCTTCGAATTCCATCGTCGCCTTGTCCGTCTCGATCTCGGCCAGAATATCGCCCGCCTGGACTTCATCGCCTTCCTTGACGAGCCATTTGGCAAGCGTCCCTTCTTCCATCGTCGGGGACAGCGCAGGCATTTTCAATTCGATGGTCATCGATAGGTTCCCACCAATACGTCGGTATAGAGTTCGGCGGGAGCGGGCTCGGGCGAACTTTCGGCAAAGTCGGCGGCTTCCGCCACCTGCGCGCGGATGCGCTTGTCGATATCCTTCAGCTGATCCTCGCTCCTGCCGCGCTTGACCAGTTCGGCCTTGGCGGCTTCGATCGGATCGTGCTTCTCGCG
>CAMLQG010000007.1 GCA_946482075.1 uncultured Erythrobacteraceae bacterium | reverse complement strand
GCTCATGCGGCTTTCCTCTTTTCTGGCAGGCGGCCGATCAATTCGCGAGCCAGCGCCATATAGGCGCGGCTGCCCGCGCAGGCATGATCATAGACCAGGGCCGGAAGCCCATGGCTCGGCGCTTCGGACAGGCGGACATTGCGCGGAATGACCGCTTCGAACACCAGCTCACCCAGGCAATCGCGCACATCGTCGACCACTTGGTCGGTCAGGCGGTTACGACGATCGAACATGGTCAGCACCACGCCGATGATTCCGAGATCCGGATTGAAGCGCTGCTGTACCCGTTCCACTGTCAGCAGAAGCTGGCTCAATCCTTCGAGCGCGAAGAATTCGCACTGCAACGGCACGAGCAACGTGTCCGCCGTCGCCAAGGCGTTGAGCGTCAGCAAGCCCAGAGAGGGAGGACAATCGATGAAGCAGACATCATGCGCCATATGACCGGCAAGCGCATCGCGCAGGCGGTCACTGCGATTTTCCACCGAGACGAGTTCCACTTCCGCGCCGCTCAGATCGACCGTGGCCGGAACGACATCAAGACCGGGTATTCTCGTTGGCTGGATGCACTCCGCAAGAGGCATCTTGTCGACCAGCAGATCATAGCTGGAATTGATCCGCGAGGCGGCGTCGATACCGATACCGGTGGACGCATTGCCTTGCGGATCGAGATCGACCAGCAGCGTCTTCCAGCCGGTTGCGGCCATGGCAGTAGCCATGTTGATGGCGGTGGTGGTCTTGCCCACCCCACCCTTCTGATTAGCGATGGCGATCCGGATCATGGTTTGCGTCTCGCGCTCCCGTTCAGTCTGCCAACGATGATACCCGCCTCGAAATCGGTTTGCGATTGTTCCACGTGAAACAGTGCGCGTTGCGCGGCGGGAAGCGAGTTCAAATCTTGCGTGGCCGACCGCCCCTTCGGCAACAGCCAAAGCGTGTCGCTTGTGGAAAAACGCGCGGAAAGATCGAGCAGCCTCGGCATCGGGGCGAAAGCGCGCGCCGAAATGACAGCGGCAGGGAAGCTTGTGACACGTTCGAGCCGTTCACCGAGCACTTCGCAGTTTGCCAGCCCCAGATCGATTCGCGCATGCTCGAGCCATTCGATTCGCAGCTTCCGCGATTCGACCATGCGAACATTCCATTCCGGACGCATCACCGCGATCACCAGGCCGGGAAAGCCGGCGCCGGTTCCCAGATCCAGCCACAGGTCAGGCGCTGTTCCACGTGGAACATGGGCGAGAAGTTGTGCGCTATCCGCAATATGACGGCGCCAGATCTCGTCGACCGTCGGCTTGGCGATAAGGTTCTGCCGCTCGTTTTCGGACCGGATCAGTTCCGCCAATCGATCGAGCCGCGCCAGGCTTTCCCCATCGCACCGGTCACCGACATAGGCACGCGCCTCGGCCTCATTGCGAATCATGCCGCGGACCGGCGTCGGGCGTGGACCAGCAGCGCTGCCAATGCCGCTGGCGTGATTCCCGCGATCCGTCCGGCAACCGCCAAAGTCGCCGGCTGCGCCGCCGCCAGGCGTTCGACCATCTCGTTCGAGAGGCCCGGAACCGAAGCAAAGGGAAAATCGGCCCCCAACGCCACCTGCTCGCTCGCGCGAAGATCCCGCAGTTCGGCATCTTGCCGCGCAAGGTAAGGCGCATAGGCGGCGTCTTCGGCGATTTCGGACGCGATCTCGCTCGACCTGTCGAGATCACCAGGCAACCACGAGCTTAGGTTTTCCAGTTCGACCCCTCCGAACCGCAGCCATTCGCGCAAGGGCAACCGCCCGCCATCCGCGCGCACGGGCAGGCCTACGCGTGCCAGGTCCGCCGCGGGCGCTTCGGCCGACAGGGCATCGTCCCACCGCGCGCGCGCATCCTCTCGTCGGGCGAACCATTCGCGCCGTTTCGCGCCCACACAACCTGTCGTGATCGCCAACGGGGTCAGACGACTCGATGCGTTGTTCGCACGCAGGCGCAAGCGATATTCCGCTCGCGCCGTGAGCATGCGATAGGGCTCGCTCACACCGTGCAGCGTGAGGTCATCGATCATCACTGCCAGATAGGAGTTCGCACGATCGAGTGGAGCTGGCACCCGGCCGAGCGCGGCCGCCGCCGCGTGCATACCGGCGACGAGCCCTTGAGCCGCCGCTTCCTCATAGCCGGTCGTGCCGTTGATCTGACCCGCGCAATAGAGCCCCGGCATCGCGCGCAGTTCCAGGCTGGAGTGAAGCGCACGCGGATCGATATGATCATACTCGACCGCGTAGCCGGGCACTTCCATCTCGACCGCTTCCAACCCTTCCATCGTGCGCAGCATCGCGAGCTGGACATCCGCCGGCAGCGATGTGCTGATGCCGTTGGGATAGACCAGATGCGTCCCCGCCCCTTCCGGCTCCAGGAAGATCTGGTGACCGTCGCGATCGGCAAAGCGGTGGATCTTGTCTTCGATCGAGGGGCAGTATCGCGGCCCGCGCGCATCGATCGCGCCGGTGAACAAGGGGGATCGGTGAAGATTGTCACGGATCACCTGATGGCTGCGTGCATTGGTCCGCGTGATCGCGCAGAAGATCTGCGGATTGCGCCGCACGGATGTGAGCGGGGACATCGTCCAGAAATCCGTGTCCGACGGCTGCTCGTCCAGCCGGGCCCAGTCAATCGTCCGCCCATCGAGACGCGGCGGCGTACCGGTCTTAAGCCGGGCCATCGGCAGCTCGGCGTCGCGCATCTGCGCCGCGAGCCTCTGTGCCGAGCTTTCGCCGATCCGCCCGCCCGTCATCCGTTCCTCACCGCGGAATAGCGTTCCGCCCAGGAACGTTCCAGTGCACAGCACCACGGCGCGCGCCTCAATCGCGGTGCCATCACCCAAGCGCAGCCCGACCGCGCGGCCTCCGCGTCGAATCAGTTCCGCGGCCTCGCCCGCAATCAAGGTGAGATCGCCCTGCTCCGCCAGAAGACGCTGGATCGCGGCCTTGAACAACACCCGGTCCGCCTGGATCCGCGGCCCCCAGACGGCGCTGCCTTTCGAGCGGTTGAGCATCCGATAATGGATTGCGGCCTTGTCGGCCGCACGCGCGATCAGCCCGTCGAACGCATCGACTTCGCGCACGAGATGGCCCTTGCCCAGCCCGCCGATCGCCGGATTGCAGCTCATCGCGCCGATCGCGGAAAGGTCGAAACTGACGAGACCGGTGCGCGCACCCATCCGCGCGGCCACCGCCGCGGCCTCGCAACCGGCATGGCCACCGCCTACAACCAGGATATCGAATGCTTCCATCGCCGCGCGCGATACTGGAAATGCCGATTCCGGTCAAAGGCATGGGGGCATCCTGGCAACCAGATTCATTCTGCATGTGCGCGTTCGTGTTCCACGTGGAACACCTACTTCCCGATGCAGAAGCGTCCGAACAGCGCGTCGAGCATGTCTTCAGTCGTCGCGCGCCCGGTGAGCCGGTCGAACGAAACGCGCGCCAGGCGGAACGCTTCCGCTGTCAGCAGGGGATCAACCGCTCCCGCTCCAGCCAGCGCATCATGCGCCTCCCGGAGAAATGCCCGCTGCCGGGCATTGAGCGCCGCCTCGCCCGGCGCGGGCATCGCGGCCCGTGCGTGATCGACCAGCGCCTGCCGCAGACCGTCAAGACCCTCACCGGTAACGGCCGAAACGCGATGAGCTGCCCTCGTCTTGCGCAGGCGGTCATCGCGATCGGCCTGCGCCTCGATCTCCCAGGCGTCGTCCGGCCCCTCGCCCTCGGGACCGAGCCACAATACCAGATCGGCGCGCTCGAGTTCGGCGCGCGCAAGATCGATCCCGATCGCCTCGATAGCGTCGCCCGTGCCTTCATGCAGGCCCGCAGTATCGACGAAAGAGAACGGAATCCCGGCCATCGCCACCGGCCGCAAGATCACATCGCGCGTCGTCCCGGCGGTGGGTGAGGTAATCGCCGCCTCGCTTTCCACCAACGCATTGAAAAGGGCCGATTTACCGGCGTTCGGTGGTCCCGCCAAGACGATCCGGTAGCCTTCCTTCAGCACTTCGGCATGGGGTTTCGCCAACCAGGCGGCGATCTCTCCCGAAAGATCGGCGATCCTCTGCAGAAAATCCGCCGACAATGCCGCGACATCATCCTCATCGGCGAAGTCCAGCACGGCTTCGACTTGCGCGGACAGGCCCAGCACCGCCACGCGCCAGCCCTCGACCGCACGCGACAAGGCCCCGCCCGCCATCGCCAGCGCCGAGCGTCGCTGCAGTTCGGTCTCGGCCGACAGAAGATCCGCCAGCCCCTCCGCCTCCGCAAGGTCAATCCGGCCATTGGCGAAGGCCCGCCTGGTGAATTCGCCGGGCTCGGCCGCGCGCAGGCCGGGCAGCGATACCAGCGCCAGCGCCACCGCACGCACCACTGCGCGGCCGCCATGGCAGTGGACTTCCGCCACATCTTCCCCCGTCGCGGTGCCGGGGCCGGGCAGCCAGAGCACCAGCGCATCGTCGAGCATTGTCCCGTCAGCAGCGCGCAGCGACGCATGAGTGGCGCGCCGCGCCGCAGGCAGGGCGCCCGTCAGCGATACCAGCGCCGCGCTCGCATGCGGCCCGCTTATGCGGATCACCGCTATCCCCGCAGGCGGCTGTCCGCTTGAAAGGGCGAAGATCGTATCCATGAGTCAGAACGGCCCCACAGCAGGCCGAGAAATAGGGGGTCAGGACTTGCGGCGCGACTTCGCACCGCCGGTCGCCGCTTCGGTGAAGGCAGCACCGCTGGCCATGATGTTCTGGAACAGCTTCAGTCCCATCTGACCCATCGGCGCGAGGTTCTGCGCATAATCCTTCAACTGCTCCAGACTGGTCACGCCTTTCATCGCCTTGGTCAGATGCTCGACATAGACTTCGTTGGCCTTGCTCACATCGGGCAGGCCCATGAAGCGCCGCGCCTCGTCCGGCGTGCATTCGATCTCGACATTCACTTTCATTCAGCGACCTCCGCCAGGCACTCGGCGCCAGGCACTCGGCCTCACACCATCGCGCAAACCTGTCACACGGCCTTGGCAAAGTCCATCGCGCCCGCGTAGTCTCGCAGCAACGAAGGAGAACACGATGTCTGAAACCGTACAGGTCCCTGCCCTCGACGGCGATGGCCGGATCCCCGCCTATGTCGCGCGCCCCGCCGGCGTTCCCGCCGCCGCGATCATCGTGATCCCCGAGATCTTCGGCGTGAATGCCGGAATTCGCGCCAAATGCGATGATTGGGCCGCGAAGGGCTATCTCGCCGCCGCGCCCGACATCTTCTGGCGCTTCGCTCCCGGCGTGGAGCTGAATCCGGATGTCGAAGCCGAACTGCAGGAGGCCTTCGGCTATTTCGGGCAGTTCGATGCCGATCTCGGCGTGCAGGACATTGAAGCGCTGATCCACTGGCTCCGGCGCGAAGCCGGTGTGCCCAAGGTGGGGCTGGTCGGTTTCTGTCTGGGCGGACGGATGGCCTATCTCGCGGCAGCGCGCACCGATATCGATGCCAGCGTCGGCTATTACGGCGTGATGATCGACCAGATGCTGGGCGAGAAGCACGCGATCGCCAATCCCCTGCTGCTTCATATCCCCACTGCCGACAGCTTCGTCCCGCCGGAAGCGCAACAGGCGATCCATGCGGGGCTCGACGATCATCCGCGCGTGACGCTCCACGATTATCCCGGGCTCGATCACGGCTTCGCCGCGACAGAGGGCAACCGGCGCGACGAGGCTGGCGCGCAACTCGCGGACGGGCGCACGGAAGCCTTCTTTAAGGACCATCTCGGCTGACGGAGCTGGCGGATGGATACCGCTCCCCGCTATCTGATCCCCGTCCTGCTCGCGCTCGGCGTCGCGGTCAGCGCGCTGCCGTTGCTCCACTGGGCTTTCGCGATCACGATCCCGCTGTTCCTGATCGGGCTGTGGGACTTCTTTCAGCAGCGGCACACGCTGCGCCGGAACTATCCGCTGATCGCGCGTTTCCGCTGGCTGTCGGAGGATCTGCGTCCGTTCGTGCGGGCCTATTTCGTGGAAGGCGACCTGGAAGGCTTCCCGTTCAACCATGACGAACGCGCACTGGTCTATGCTCGCGCCAAGGGACAACTCGATTCCCACCCGATGGGCACCGAGCTCGACGTCTATTCGAACGAATATCGCTGGATCGGCCATTCCATCGTGCCGAACGACCAGGCGCCGGCGGAGTGGCGGGTCGATATCGGCGGGCCGGACTGCAGGCAGCCCTATTCTTCCTCCCTGCTGAACATCTCGGCGATGAGCTTCGGCTCGATCTCGGCCCGGGCGATCGAAGCGCTGAACAAGGGCGCGAAGATGGGCAATTTCGCGCATGACACGGGCGAAGGCTCGATCTCGCGCTATCATCGCGAGAATGGCGGCGATCTCGTCTGGCAGATCGCGAGCGGCTATTTCGGCTGCCGCAACGCCGAGGGAAAGTTCGATCCCGCCCGCTTCGCCGATGTAGCCCGGCACGATCAGGTCAAGCTGATCGAGATCAAGCTCAGCCAGGGCGCGAAGCCGGGGCATGGCGGCATCCTTCCCGGGGCCAAAGTGACGGCGGAAATCGCGGAGACGCGCGGCGTGCCCGTGGGGCGTGACGTCATCTCGCCCGCCGCCCATTCGACCTTTTCCACACCTATCGGACTGATGGAATGGCTTGCCCAGCTGCGCGAATTATCGGGCGGCAAGCCGGTGGGGCTCAAGCTCTGCGTCGGCCAGCCGCACGAGATCCTGGCGCTGGCCAAAGCCATGCTGGCGACGGAGATCACCCCCGATTTCATCGTGGTGGATGGCGGGGAAGGCGGCACGGGCGCTGCTCCACTGGAGCTGACCAACAGCGTGGGCATGCCGCTGCGCGAAGGGCTGGTCTGGGTCCGCAACGCGCTGGTCGGCACGGGGTTGAAGGATCGCGTCAGGATCGGCGCATCGGGCAAGGTTCATTCGGGCGCCGGCATGGCTGATGCCTTCGGCCTGGGCGCGGACTGGTGCAATGCCGCGCGCGCCTTCATGTTCGCGCTGGGCTGCGTACAGTCGATGAAATGCCATACCGGCGCGTGCCCGACCGGCGTCGCCACCCAGTCCGCCTGGCGCCAGCGCGGGCTGGTGGTGGAAGACAAGGCCGAACGCGTGGTCCGTTTCCACCGCTCGACGCTCCACAGCCTGCGCGAGATCGTGGTCGCCATGGGGCTGCAGAATCCATGGGAGATTTCGCCGATGGACATGCGCGAGAGAATCAACATCGCGCAGACCAGCCCGGTCGACCGCACCCATCCTTTCATCGCACCGCGCGCATTGCTGGAAGACGCGGAAGGCACGCCGCTCGCGAGGCAGTGGGCGATGGCCCGCGCCGACAGCTTCCGCCGCACGCATTAGGGTCAGTTACGCAATTTAACGCCGAATTAGGCATATCTCGCTAGGGCTCGGAGCCATGGGACGGGTCTCATCCGAACGACGCAAGCATCCCTCCGCGGGCAGGAGCAGCCATGCCTCCATCCCGTTCCATATCCCCCCGGCGCGGGCTTGGACCATTCTTGCGGCCAGCATCGCGCTTATCGCGATTTTCGATTTCCTTACCGACCATCACGCCTGGTTCGGCCCGGCCTATCTGATGCTGATCGGCTTTGCCGCATGGTCGCTCGGCTGGCGCACCGCGATCGTGATCATGCTGGCCTGCGCCGGTGCCTCTCTCACGGCCAACGGACTACAGGTCTATCCGATGGGCGAGGATGCGCCTATTGCCGGGATCGCGATGCGGATACTTGCCGTGGCGATGATCATCGCGCTGCTCAACAATGCGCGGCAATCCTATATCCGCGAATGGCGGCTGGCGCGGACCGATCCCTTGACCGGGGCGCTGAACCGGCAGGCCTTCTTCGAACTCGCCGGCGCGGAAACCGTATCGTGCGACTGGAAGATCCTCGCCTATGCCGATCTCGACGGATTGAAGCAGCTCAACGATCTCCAAGGCCATGCGAAAGGTGACCAGGGCCTCGTCGCTTTCGCCGAACATGCCCGCAGGATGATCCGCAAGCACGACGTGCTGGCGCGAATCGGCGGCGACGAATTCCTGATCTATATGAGCGTGAAGGACGAAGCAGCCGCCGGCACGGTGGCGGAACGCCTGCACGAGACGATGAACCGCGCGACATCGGCCACTTGTCCGCAGCTGCGCTGCAGCGTCGGCGTGATCATCATCCCCCCCGGCACGCGCGCATTGGAAAGCGAGA
Organism: uncultured Erythrobacteraceae bacterium; assembly: GCA_946482075.1. The sequence goes on along the minus strand of CAMLQG010000007.1, from coordinate 54,504 downwards.
TGAAGTTCGCCGACGAGCTGATGTACGAAGCCAAGGAAGCCGGCGCCGCGCTTGCCATCGCCACACTGCATCGCGATGACAAGGTCCTGGGCGTGCATCGCGAACGGCTCCTGGCAGGGCCGCCACCGCCCGAATCCGACGATCGAATCCATCCGCTGCCGAAGCGGCGATCTGCACGGAGCGAACGCGCCCGTTCGGAAACGCGGATCGCCGTCCCGGGAAAGTGACGTCTCGATTGGCGATGGATCGATTGGCGATGGACCCTATTGGTTCATCGTCGCGAAGAAATCCTCATTGGTCTTGGAATCCTTCATCTTGTCGAGCAGGAATTCCATGGCATCGACCGTACCCATCTGCATGAGGATACGGCGCAGCACCCACATCTTGGACAGCTGATCCTTGCTGGCGAGCAGCTCTTCCTTGCGAGTGCCGGACTTGCCGACATCGAGCGATGGGAAGATGCGCTTGTCCGCAACCTTGCGGTCGAGCACGATTTCCGAGTTGCCGGTGCCCTTGAACTCTTCGAAGATGACTTCGTCCATGCGGCTGCCGGTATCGATCAGCGCGGTCGCGATGATGGAAAGCGAACCGCCTTCCTCGATATTGCGCGCTGCGCCGAAGAAGCGCTTCGGGCGCTGCAGTGCATTCGCGTCCACGCCGCCGGTCAGCACCTTGCCGGAGCTCGGTACCACCGTGTTGTAGGCGCGGCCGAGGCGCGTGATCGAATCGAGCAGGATCACCACGTCCTTCTTGTGCTCGACCAGGCGCTTCGCCTTCTCGATCACCATCTCGGCCACCTGGACATGGCGGCTCGCCGGTTCGTCGAAAGTCGAGGAGATGACTTCACCCTTCACGCTGCGCTGCATGTCGGTGACTTCCTCCGGCCGTTCGTCGACCAGGAGCACGATCAGGAAGACTTCCGGATGGTTGTCGGTGATCGCCTTGGCGATATTTTGCAACAGCACGGTCTTGCCGGTACGCGGCGGAGCGACGATCAGCGCGCGCTGGCCCTTGCCTTGCGGTGCGATGATATCGATCACGCGGGCGGACTTGTCCTTGACCGTGGGATCCACGGTATCGAGCGTCAGCTTCTGCTCGGGATAGAGCGGCGTGAGGTTATCGAAATTGGTGCGGTGGCGCACGGCTTCCGGATCGTCGAAATTGACGGAGACCAGCCGGGTAAGCGCGAAATAGCGTTCGCCGTCCTTGGGCGCGCGGATCTCGCCTTCGACCGTATCGCCCGTGCGCAGACCCCATTTGCGGACCTGGTTGGGCGAGACGTAGATGTCGTCGGGGCCGGCGAGATAATTCGCTTCGGGGCTGCGCAGGAAACCGAAGCCATCGGACAGGACTTCGATCGTGCCGACACCGAGGATTTCCTCCCCCTCTTCGGCCACTTCCTTCAGGATCGCGAACATCAGATCCTGGCGGCGCATGGTGGAAGCGCCTTCGACGCCCATTTCCTCTGCCATCTCGACCAGCTCGGCCGGCGTTTTTTTCTTTAGTTCTTTCAAGTGCATCGCGGTTTTCCGGTGATGATATTATGGAGCGGCCGAAAGGTCGATTGGGCTTTGGGAAAGCAGACCTGGTCGCGCCGGGATGGGCGACCGCAGCCGGAGATGGAGTGGAGATAGGCCTCGTCCGGCTTTCCGTCAATTCGGAAAAGTCCCGCAGAATCCTCGTTTCACCGCAGGTGACGAGCGAATAGCATGCGGATCAGAACGGCCGAATGATCACCAGCACCACGATGATCGCCGCAGCCACGCCCGGCACTTCGTTCAGCATTCGCAAAGTGCGTCCTTCCAGCTTGCGTTCGCCGCGCGCCAGGGCTTTGCCATAGCTCACCAGCCAGCCGTGATAGAAGCTCAGCAGCAGCACCAGTGCGAGCTTGGCGTGGAACCAGCTCTGGCCGAATGCGCCGGTCGTATAGGCGAGCGACAGCCCAAGCAGCCAGACGATCGCCATCGACGGCATCAGGATCACCTTGAGCAGCCGCTCCTCGCGTGCCACCCATTTCGCTTCCTCGGCGCCGCCGCGTTCGGTCTCCTGATGGTAGATGTAATAGCGCGGCAGCATGAACAGCCCCGCCATCCAGAATATCACGAAGATGATGTGTCCGGCCTTGAGCCAGTAATAGGTCATGCTGAGCACCTCTAGCATAGCCCTCATTTAGGGCAGGTGCGGCCCTGCGTCACCCCCGCCAGCCGCGAATTGTCGCAACCAGGCGCTCGACATGCTCGATCGGGGTGAACTGCCCGATACCGTGGCCGAGATTGAAGACGTGCGGCCGCGAAGCGAAGGTCTCGAGCAGCCGGATCACGCGGGTTTCCAGCTCCTCGCCGCCGGCTTCAAGCAGTAGTGGATCGAGATTGCCCTGCACCGGCAGACCTTGGGGCAGCGCGCCATGCGCCCACACAGGATCGACCGTCTCGTCGAGCCCCAGCGCATCCACCGCCGTCTCCCGCGCATAGGCGGGCAGCTTCTCGCACGCGCCCTTGGGAAAGCCGATGATCGGCACATCGGGGCAGGCCGCCCGCAGGCGCGCCACGATCGCCGCACTCGGCGCGATCACCCAGCGTTCGAATTCCGCCGGCGCCAGGCTGCCTGCCCAGCTGTCGAACAGCTGCACCGCTTCCGCTCCGGCCCCGATCTGGCCGATGAGATAGTCCACCGTAACGTCCACGATCGCATCGATGATCGCCTGAAACGCCGCGGGATCGCGATAGGCCAGCGCACGAGCCACATGCTGATCGCGGCTGCCCTCCCCCGCGACCATATAGGTCGCCACCGTCCACGGACTGCCGGCAAAGCCCAGCAGCGTCCTGTCAGGGCCCAGAAGTCCCCTGACCCTTGCCACCGTATCATAGATCGGCTGGAGCTTCTCAGGAGCCGCCTGGAGGCTTTCCAGCCCATGATCCACCAGCCGGGGAGACAGGCTCGGTCCTTCCCCGGCCAGGAAGCGCAGCCCCTGCCCCATCGCATAAGGCACGATGAGGATGTCCGAGAACAGGATCGCGCCGTCGAACCCGAAGCGGCGGATCGGCTGGAGAGTGATCTCGGCCGCGGCTTCGCTGTCATAGACGAGTTCCAGGAATCCGCCCTTCTCTGCCCGCAAGGCGCGATATTCCGGCAGGTAACGCCCTGCCTGGCGCATGAGCCAGAGCGGGCGCTCGCGCGCCTGTCTGCCGCGCAGAGTGTCGAGAAGAAGACCGGGCATCGAGAGTCCAATCCAATAAAAGAATTATATTTAAAGAGGTTTGTAGGAGTCTGTTGGCTTGTGGATATCGGGGATGGCCGCGCCTTGCCCGATTTCTCCCCTGCTGAACAGGGGCGATCGGAACGGCGAATCCCTACCCGTGGGCGTCAAGGAAAAGCTATCCCCATTGTCCCCAGCCTGTCGAAATCCTTCTCCCCATGTCCACAAACCGCCATGAGGAAGTCCGGCAACGGGCCAAAAACGCTGACCGGATTTCCTGCCGACCTTGTCCGCATGGCCCTCCCGTGGTTTATGCCGGTCATTGTCCACAGCCCTCGGCGACGCATAATCCATGACCACCAGGCTTCATCTCCACCTCCTGTCGGACTCCACCGGCGAGACGCTGGAAATGATTGCCAAGGCCGCTCTGGCGCAGTTCGACGATGCTGGCGTGGTGCGCCATTTCTGGCCGATGGTCCGCTCGCTCCAGCATCTCGACCGGATCATGGGCGAGCTGTCGGGCAATCCCGGACTTGTCCTGTTCACGCTGGTCAACCCGGAAATCCGCGAAAGGCTGGAGGATCGCTGCCGGGCAATGGGCCTGCCGGTCGTTCCCGCGCTGGATGCCGTGACAGAGGCGCTGGAAAACCAGCTCGGCCAGGAGGCCAAGGGGCGGCCGGGCCGGCAGCATCTGATGGACGACGCCTATTTCAGCCGGGTGGATGCGATCCACTACACGATCGCGCATGATGACGGGGTCGGCTGGGAGGATTGGGAAGAGGCGGACATCGTGCTTGCCGGTGTCTCGCGCACATCGAAGACGCCGACCAGCATCTACCTCGCCAATCGCGGGTACAAGACGGCGAATATCCCGTTGGTTGTCGAAAGCCCGCCGCCCGCCGTCCTGTTCAGCCTGCGCAAGCCGCTGGTGGTCGGCCTCACCACCGCGCCGGACCGGCTGGTGCAGGTGCGCCGCAACCGCCTGCTGTCATTGAACGAGGCGACCGAGACGGCCTATGTCGACATGGAGAAGGTGCAGAAGGAAGTGCAGTTCGCCCGCCGGCTGTTCGCCGATAATGGCTGGCCGGTGATCGACGTCACGCGCCGCTCGATCGAGGAGACCGCCGCTGCCGTGATGCGCCTGATGAACGAACGCGACGGGCCGGCATCGGCGGGGCCGAAGCCGATATGATCGTGCTGGCGTCGAAAAGCGCGTCGCGGCGCGCGATGCTGGAGGCGGCCGGCGTGGATTTCGTCGCGCGGCCGGGAATGGTGGACGAACGCGCGCTGGAAGCCGGGCTTGCGGACGCGCTTCCGGCCGATATCGCCATCGCCCTGGCCGAGGCGAAGGCGTTGGCGGTCGAGCCGGACAGGACCGACCAGCTGGTGCTCGGCAGTGATTCCCTCGTGATCGTGGATGGCCGGCGGTTCGACAAGCCGGCGAGCCGGGACGATGCGGCGGCGCATCTGCGCTTCTTCTCCGACCGGCGGATGGACCTGCACAGCGCCGCCGCCCTGGCGCGCGACGGTGCAGTGATCTGGCGCCATGCGGCGATCGCACGCCTCCATGTCCGCGCGCTTTCGGAGGATTTCATCGAAACCTACCTGGCGCGCGAATGGCCCGAGGTCGGCGCCTGCGTCGGCGTGTTCCGGATCGAAAGTCTGGGCGTGCAGCTCTTCTCGGATATCGAGGGCGATCAGTTCACCGTGCTCGGCATGCCGTTGCTGCCGGTGCTGGATGCGCTGCGCGAGCATGGGGAGCTTGCCGCGTGAGACCTTATGCCGAAGTGATCGGCGATCCGATCGCCCAATCGAAATCGCCCGCGATCCATGGCTTCTGGATCGAACGGCTGGGCCTCGATGCGGAGTATCGCGCCTGCCACGTGACGGCGGATGGATTGGAACGCTATCTGTCGGAACGGCGCGCCGATCCGGCCTGGCGCGGCTGCAACGTCACCATGCCGCACAAGCAGGCGGTGATGCCGCATCTCGACCGGCTCGATCCGCTGGCAGAACGGATCGGGGCAGTGAACACGATCGTCCACGAGCCCGATGGCAGCCTGACCGGCTATAACACCGATGCCGGCGGTTTCCTCGAACCCTTGCGGCCTCTGCTCGATCAGGTGCATTATTTCCGCATGGCGCGTGTGCTGGGCACGGGCGGTGCCGCGCGCGCGATCATCGCCGCGCTGGCGGGAGAGAAGATGGTGATCGTGCTCGCCGGGCGAAATCCGGAAAAAGCCCGCGCTCTGCTCGATGAGCTCGATCCGCAAGGCGAGCACCATGTAATCCCGCTCGATCACTTCGCCGAACCGACCGATTTCGCGTTCGACGATCGCGAAGGCTGTCTCGATCTCATCGTCAATGCGAGCCCGTTGGGCATGGCGGGCCAGCCACCGCTTGCATTCGACTTCAGCCACGCCCCACCGGGCAGCGTGGTCTACGATATCGTCACTCACCCGCTGGATACGCCGCTGCTCCAGGCCGCGCGCGCGGCGGGTTTCCGGACGGTGGACGGTCTGTCGATGCTGATCGGCCAGGCGGCCGAAGCTTTCGCCCGCTTCTTCGGCCAGCCCCCTCCCCGCGATGATGATGAACTCACTCTGCGGGCGATCCTGACGCGATGAGCAGGCCTTTCATCCTCGGCCTCACCGGCTCCATCGGCATGGGCAAGTCGACCGTGGCGGAGATGTTCCGCGAGGAAGGCGTGCCGGTGTTCGATGCCGATGCCGAAGTCCACAAGCTGCAGGGCCCGGCTGGCGCGTTGTTGCCGGCGATCGAGGCGGCCTTTCCCGGCACCACCGGCCCTGCCGGTGTCGATCGTCCGGCGCTCGGCGCGCAGGTGTTCGGCGACTCGGAAGCGCTTGCCCGGCTGGAAGCGATCGTCCATCCCGCCGTCGCCGACCTTCGGGCGCGGTTCCTGTTCGAACATGCGGGCCTTCCGCTGGTGGTCTTCGACATTCCCCTGCTGTTCGAGAAAGGCGGCTGGGAGCAAGTCGATGCGGTGGCGGTCGTGTCCGCTCCGCCCGAACGCCAGCGCGAACGGGTGCTGGCGCGCCCGGGCATGACGCCGGAGAAATTCGCCAGAATCCTCGACTTGCAGACGCCCGATGCGGAAAAGCGCGCCAGGGCGGACCATGTCATCGATACCGGCGCTTCGCTCGCGCGGACCCGCGCGGCGGTGGTGGCGCTGACGGACAGGCTGAGGCAGCAACTCGCTGCCGGGCGCTGACATCTTTCTTCACGATTGCCAGCGCGCATTTTGCTTGCCTCGCGACCCTTGCGGGCCAATATTGAGGCAACGATGCGTGAAATCATCTTCGACACCGAAACCACCGGCCTGGATCCCAAGACAGGGGATCGGATGGTGGAAATAGGATGCATCGAAATGGTCAATCGGGTGCCCACGGGGCAGACCTTCCACGCCTATTTCAATCCCGACCGGTCGATGCCGGCGGAAGCCGAAGCCGTCCACGGCCTGTCGGAAGCCTTCCTGTCGGACAAGCCGCGCTTCCACGAGCAGGCCGAGGCGCTGCTCGCCTTCATCGCCGACTCGCCTCTGGTTGCGCACAATGCGGGCTTCGACTTCGGCTTCCTCAATGCCGAGCTCGACATCTGCGGGCTCGAACCGGTGTGCCGCAGTCGGATGGTGGACACGGTGGCGCTGGCGAAAATCCGTCATCCCGGCGCCAAGCTCTCGCTCGACGCGCTCTGCACACGCTACGGCATCGATCGCAGCCACCGCACCAAGCACGGCGCGCTGCTTGACGCGGAACTGCTTGCCCAGGTCTATGTCGAGCTTACCGGCGGCAGGCAGATTGGCCTGCAACTCGGCGGCGCGCGCGAGGAATTGGTCGTCGTCGCCTCGGCGACGGTCGCCGTGCGCGAGCGCGTGTTTCGCCCGGCCCGCCCCCATGCCGCCTCGGCCGAGGAACTAGCGCGACATACGGCATTTCTGGAATCGATGGAGTCGCCGCTCTGGAAGAGTTGAAGGCTCCTTCGTTGCATAAGCAGAAGAGGAGAACGCCCTATGGATATCCGCGTATCTGGACACCAGATGACAACTGGCGCGGCCCTGCAGGATCATGTCAGCGACAGGCTCGGCACGATCATCGACAAGCACTTCAACCGGGCCCTTTCCTCCAGCGTGACTTTCGGCAAGGCTCCCGCAGGCGCGTTCAGCTGCGACATCGTGATGCATGTGATGCAGGGCCTGATCCTGAAGGGCCATTCCGCCGCGCATGATGCGCATGCCGCGCTCGATCAGGCGGCGGAGAAGATCGAGAAGCAGCTGCGCCGCTACAAGCGCCGGCTGACCGATCGCCACGAACAGGCTTCTCACGCCGCCAAGGAAGAGGAAGCGGCCTACACCGTCTTCGCCGGACCGGTGGATGAACAGGAAGAGGAAGTCACTGCCGACGCTCCGCCGATCATCGCCGAAACGCGGATCGACATTCCCGAAACATCGGTATCCGACGCTGTCATGATGCTCGATTTGCGCAACACCAACGCGCTTTTCTTCAAAAATGCTGGTACCGGACGACATAATATGGTCTACCGCCGCGAAGATGGTTCCATAGGCTGGGTTGAACCATCCTGAACGCCTGCGCTGCATCCAAGCAAGCGCGGCGCACATACGCCCACCGGAAGGATTCAGCGCAAATTTCCCGCCGCGTTCGCGCCCCATGAGGCGCGATCCGGCGGATGAGGACGACGAAGCCAACACACGATGAACGTTCACTTTTCGCTATTACCGGATGCTGTCGCCATCATCAGGGCGGACAGCAAGCAGGCGATTCTGGAACAGCTCGCCGATCGTTTCGCCTCCGTCTACGAACTGGAGAGCAGCGAGATCCTCGAACGGATCGAGGAGCGCGAGCGCCTCGGCAGCACCGGATTCGGCCGGGGCATCGCGATTCCCCATGCGCGCGTGAACGGGATCAAGCGCCCGGTGGCGGGACTTCTGCGGCTGGAAAAGCCGGTCGAATTCGATGCGGCGGATGGAATGCCGGTGGATCTGGTGTTCGGCCTGCTCTCGCCGGAAAATGCGGGCGCCGCGCATCTCCAGGCGCTCGCTGCGATCTCGCGCGTGGCCCGGCAGGAAGGCCTGCATACGGCGATGGTCCAGGCGCCTGATGCCGAAACGCTTTATGCGCTGCTGACCAATGGCACCGACCGGGACGCCGCCTGACGCGGAGATCACCGGCGCCGGCCTTCATTGGAACGCGCTGGAAAGTCTCTATGCTTCCGCACCCGTCAACCGGCTGTTCACGTCGCGCCTGACGATCACGGGCGAAGGCCGCTCGCGGATCGACTTCACCGTGGATGAAAGCGTCCATCACGCGGCTGGCGCCGCGCATGGCACGCTCTATTTCAAGATGCTGGACGATGCGGCCTTCTATGCCGCCAACACGCTGGTCACCGACCGTTTCCTGCTGACGACTTCGTTCAATCTTCACTTCACCCGGCCGATCCGCAAGGGACCGGTGGTGGCGGAAGGTCGCTGGGTCAGCGGCCGGCGCCGCGTGCTCGTGGCCGAAGCGCGGCTGATCGATGATGAGGGCGAGGAGATCGGGCGCGGAACCGGCACGTTCATGCGTTCGCATATCCCGCTGTCCGGTCTGCCCGGCTATCGTCCGGCGACCGCCTGAAATCCGGCACCGCACGTGGATTCGCGACTCCCTGCCCATCTCGAAATTTCCGGCATGATTCGCGCCGTTGAGGCTGCGGGAGGTTTCGCGAGCATTATCGCAAAAGGTGAACGCGATGCGGGCACGATTCTTGTCGTTTGTTGCGTGAACGGGGCCGAAGGGCGTCTTTTCGAACGTATGCCCGATCTGGACGGTAATCGTGTGTGGACTTTGGTACGCTCAGAAGATATTGATAATAAACGGGAGTTTTCGGAATATTTGAGCCGGAGGCACAGTCAGGACCCCGACAGCTGGATCGTGGAACTGGATATCGCCAATGGTGAACGTTTCATCGGATAGAACCGTTAAAAAGTTGACATTGCCGCATTGCGGAATAAGTGCCGCCCCCGACCTCAAATGCGGAGGCGGCCAGGGCGGCACATCGGCCTGACTGGCTAGCACGCAGACGGGGGACAGCCGGCAGGCTCAAAAAGAGATCCATTTGCGACGTTGTGTCGCATCGGGGTCCAACCTGCGTCGGAGCTCGTCCACCGCCCTGAATTCGGACTAGATGAGCCGGAAGACCAAGAAGGCCAGCGCGATCGCGGTGGCCGCAACCTTGTTGACAATTCTCCTTGGCGCCGAAGGTTCCGGCGCTTTCGCTCAGGACAAGTTGCTGGGCATTATCGAAGAAGCCGCCCAGCCCGCTCATCCCGCCCCTGGCGCGGGAGCCGGGTTTGCGTCGGACGTCGCGAATGGCGCTTCTTCTCCCCGGATCAGATTCGTCACGCGCGAAGTGGTGCAGCCGCTGCCGGCCGATTACGGCCTGCACAATGAGAGCAAGGTGCCTGCGGTCGGCGCCGATGGCGGCGACGCAACCTCACTTGCCGAGCTGGTGGATGACATGCCCGCGCCCGGCAATCTGACCGACGAACTGCGTTGCCTGGCCGGCGCGATCTATTTCGAGTCCAAGGGTGAACCCTTGAACGGGCAGCTCGCCGTGGGCCGGGTGATCGTCAACCGCTCGGAATCGGGCCGTTTCCCCGCCAGCTATTGCGGCGTGGTCTATCAGCCTTCCCAATTCTCCTTCGTGCGTGGCGGACGGATGCCGGCGATCAACACCGGCTCGCAAGCCTGGCGCGAAGCGGCCGCGATTGCCCAGATCGCGGACAAGGGCTTATGGAAGAGCCCGGCCGAAGGCGCGCTGTTCTTCCATGCGCGCCATGTCTCGCCCGGCTGGCAGCTGCGCCGCGTGGCCCAGGTCCGCAACCACATCTTCTATCGGTGAGATAGCCGCGGGCGCCTAACGGCATCCGCGCGCTTGTCAGGCGGCCAGTTCGATCCAGACGGGCGTGTGGTCGCTCGCTTTCTCGCGCCCGCGATACTCCTTGTCGACGCCGACGCGCGCCAGCCGGTCGGCTGCCTCGGGCGACAGCAGGGCATGGTCGATCCGGAATCCGTGATCGCGCTGCCAGGCGCCTGCCTGGTAGTCCCAGAAGGTCCAGACGCCACCCTGCGGGTTGAAGATGTCGATCGCGTCGGTCCAGCCATCGTTGAGCAGGACGGCATAGGCGTCGCGCGATTCCGGCTGCATCAGTGCATCATCTTCCATCGCCTTGACCGACCAGACGTCCTTGTCCTCGGGAATGACGTTGTAGTCGCCGAGGACGATCGCGGGAATCTCCTGTTCCCACAACCCGCGCATATGGGCATGGAGGCGGCGCATCCAGGCGAGCTTGTAGTCGAATTTCGGGCCGGGCTGCGGATTGCCGTTGGGCAGGTAGATGCAGACCACGCGCACGCCGTTCACATCCGCTTCGAGATAGCGGGAATGCTCGTCCATATCGTCGCCCGGCAAGCCGCGCCGCACTTCCTGGGGTGCTACTCCGCGCGCGAGGATGGCGACGCCGTTGAAACCCTTCTGGCCATGCCATACGGCGTGATAGCCGATCGCCTCGAACTCCCTGGCCGGGAAGCTTTCATCCTGGCACTTGATTTCCTGCAGGCAGGCGACGTCCGGTTGCGTTTCTTCCAGCCATTCGATCAGGCGCGGCAGCCGCGCCTTGATGCCGTTGATGTTGAAAGTGGCGATCCGCACCTATCCGATCCCCGGAGAATGCATCAGATGCCGAAGCTGGAGCCGCAACCGCAGCCGGCAGCCGCGTTGGGATTCTCCACCCGGAAGGCCGCGCCGCCCAGCGATTCGACGAAATCCACCGTGCAGCCGGCCACCAGGTCCAGGCTGATCGGATCGACCAGCAGCTTCACACCGTCCGTCTCGGCGATCGAATCATCGCTTTCGGGCGCATCGGCCAGGTCGAACTTGTACTGGAAGCCTGAACAGCCCCCGCCTTCCACCGAAAGGCGCAGCAGCGCCGGGCGGGATTGCTTGGTCGCGATCGCCGCGATGCGGGCCGCAGCGGCCGGTGTCAGGGTAAGGGTCTGAGCGTCCATATCCCGGATGTAGGGAGGCCGAAGCCGCCCGGCAAGGCGCGAAAACGGTCGTTCACGCGGTCTGGATATAGGCCCGCATCGCTTCGGCTTCGCTTTCGGCGGCTTCGACCCGCATCTTCACCAGATCGCCGATCGATACGAGGCCCACCATCGCGGTGCCGTGCAGGACCGGGAGATGGCGGATGCGGCGCCGCGTCATCAGCGACAGCGCTTCGATCACTTCCGTATCGGGCGTCACGGTGATCGCCGGGGACGTCATCACATCGCCGACGCGCTGATCCAGCGCGGCTGCGCCGTCGCGCGCCACACAATACAGCAGGTCGCGCTCGGAAAAGATTCCCACCACCGTGTCGTCATCCACGACCGGAACGGCGCCGATGCGTTTTTCGGCAAGCAGACGGGCAGCTTCGGCCACGCTCATCGCGCTGGTGCAAGTGAAGACGTCACCGTCGCGGCTCTGGATAAGTTGCGCGATAATCACTCTGCACTCCCTTCCATTATCGTTGGCGCATCATGCCATGCGACGGCACAATTGGCCAGTGCGGCCCGATTTCCGTCGCGCCCTGCCGATTCCCGTTTGCCAAGGAGCCGCGAGCGGGCCTAGGGTCCAATTCGCCCATGAAGATTCCCCGCTCCCCTCTCGATGATCCGGGCAACGCCGCGTACGCCTGGGCACGATATAAGCGGCTGATGCGCTTCATGTTCTGCGTGACGATGGCGGTCGTGATCCTGGCGATGGCGCTGCTCTACAGGAACAACGGTTTCGTCTCGATCCACTTCTACATCGCGACGGCGCTGGGTATCGGCTTTGCCATGCTGCTGATGTCCGCGCTGATGGGACTGGTTTTCCTGTCGAGCGGCACCGGCCATGACGAAGCGATCGTCGATCCGCTGAAGGATGAGGACGAAACTAATCCACCGGCCTGAGGCGGTGTTCCTCGACCGGCTTGCCGCCGATCAGGTGCTGCTGAATGATCTTCTCGAGCACGTCCTCGGTGCAGCCGTGATACCAGACGCCTTCGGGATAGACCACTGCAATGGGTCCGGATTCGCAAATACGCAGGCAGTCGGCCTTGGTCCGCGCGATGCCGCCCTTGTCCGCCAGACCGAGCTGTTTCAGCCGCTTTTTCAGATAGTTCCAGGACTGTTTGCCGACATCCGGAGCGCAGCACTTGGCTTTTTCGGGTTCGGCGCAGAGAAAGATGTGACGCCTGATGCCGTCACCGCCGATATGCGCCAGCGCCTTGCGGGCGCCCGTGAGATCGTTGCTCATGGACCAGTCCCTACTCCGGCGCAGGCCGGACTAGCAACTGTCGCTTGATGTCAGGAGCTCAGCCGCGCTTGCCGACGATCCGCGCGATCTCGCTGGAGACCATCTCTTCTACCATGGCGGGCAAATTGCGATCGAGCCATTCGGCCAGCATGGGACGCAGCAGATCGCGCACCAGGCCTTCGAGAGACGTTTCACCCGAACGCACGATCTGCGGCTGCGCCCCGGGCTTGGCCAGCAGCGCCAGCGCCGCCAGCGATTCCTGCATCGAATTGCGGGCGGTTTCGTTCACCAGCGGGCGAAACGCTGCATCGGCCTGCGTTTCGCGGGCCGGCTCCTCTATTTCGGCTTCTTCGCCCAGTTCGAGCACTTCCTCGGCATCGAGATCGTCTTCCCCGATCTCGAGCGGCTCGGGCGCGACGACGCCTTCCGATTCGCGCTGGCGGCGCTGTTCGGCAGCGCCTTCGCGATTGTCGCGGGCAATCACTTTCTTGATCGATTCGAGGATTTCCTCGACCGAAGGTTCGCCATCCTGACGCATTTTGAGCAAGCCCCCGCTTCGCCTCACTTACCGGCCGAAATATCCCCGTCCTGGGGAGGTGTGTCAACGGTTCGTGTCGATTGTATTGTCGGATCGGGATCGAAGGACCAGTCGAACAACTTGTTCTTCACCCGCTTGTAGTTGACGTCGGGGTCGTAAAGCGGTCCCGCTTCTTCCAGGCCGAGGTCGCGCGCTTCGGCCTTGCCCATGGCGGCGAGCAGCGTAAACCCGGCGACATATTCGTTGCGCCGCGCCGTCACCAGCTGCACGCGCGAACGCAGCAGCTCCTGTTCGGCGTCGAGAATGTCGAGAATCGTGCGATTGCCGACAGTATTTTCCGCCCGCACGCCTTCGAGGCTGAGTTCCGCTGCCTGGATTGCGCTCTGGGTAGAGGAAATGATCGAGGTGGACGCGCGCCAGCTCGAAAAAGCGGAGCGGACCTGCGAGATGACGTCACGCTCGGTGCTGATCTGGCGTTCCAGCAGTGCCGCGGACTGCGCTTGCGCCTGGCGTTCCTGCGCAGCCGGGCGGCCTCCCTGGTACAAAGGGATCGTGGCGCGCACGCCGGCGGTGGCAGTCGTATTCGAGTTGGGGAACAGATTGCCGAATTCGGGATCCGACGGACGATCCTGCTTGCTGTAGGCGCCCGTGGTGAAGACCTCGATCCTGGGCAGGCGGCCTGATCCGGCGACTTCGATGTCATAGGCGCTGGCGCCGGCCCTTTCGCGCGCGGCGATCAGATCCGGATTGGCCTGCATCGCGATGTTCTGCGCTTCATTGACGTCGCCGGGCAGGTTGGGCAGCGGCGGCGGCGGTTCGAGCTTGCCCGGAGGATTGCCGACGAGCTGGATATAGCGTTCGCGCGCGCTCACCAGATTGGCTTCCGCCGTACGCAGATCGCCTTTCGCCAGTTCCAGGCGCGAGGAGGATTGCGCCACGTCGGTACGCGTCAGATCGCCGATCTCGAACCGGTCGCTCGTCGCGCGCAGGTTCACGCTGAGCACTTCGACATTGTTCCGGTTGAGCCCGACGATCGCCTCGTTCTGGATCACGTCCATATAGGCGCCCACGACCTGGCTGAAGATGGCGGATTCCGTGGCGCGGAGATCGGCCTGGCCAGCTTTCACCCGTTCCTTGGCGGCGCGGACGGAATTCTTCACCGCACCACCCGAATAGATCGGCACGGTCAAGTTCACCGAAGCCTCGTATTGCCGATCGGCATTGAGCGGACTGTCGTTGCTCTGGTGCAGATATTCCGTGTACGTGCCGTCGGCCGCCAGGTTCGGCAGGCCGTCGGCGCGGTTGATCGGCACATTCTCGTCCACTGCGCGCTGGTCGGCCCGGGCGGCGAGCATGTCGGGATTGGTCTTGTAGGCGCTGGCGAGCGCATCACGCAGAGTATCGGCCCTGGCGCCGGAGGGCAGCATGGCCGCACTCATCGCAAGGCAAGCCGCCAGCGGCCGAAGATGCAGTCCCCTCCCCTTCATGGTCAGAAACTCCACCCCTTCGGCACCGCGAATTGGGGAAGCACGGGAATGCCCATTTCGGCGAGCGGGAGAAGCGCGATCTGACCGGCGGCCTTGCGGCCCGCGGAAAGCCGCGTCACGCCGCGACTGACGAGACCGGTCACCACGCGGCCGCCTTCCGCCACGCGCGCGACGAGGCTGTCGGGCAGCTGCTCGATAGCGCCATCGATCAGCAACAGGGTGAAATCGCCCTTCTTCCGCGTCTTCGCCGCGGCCGCGTCAGCATCGGTGACTTCGATCGAGTTCACCAGCGGCCGGACCAGTTCAGCCAGGTAGCCGCTGCCGCCCGTGACCACCAGCGCGTCGTCATCGGCGGTAGGGCGCGCTTCCGAGAGCATTCGGCCGTAGAACAGCGGGGCCGCCAGGAAGCGCCCCTCGCCCAGCGGAACCGCCCGGTCGATATAGGCCAGCGCGCGAACCGTCTCGGGCACGAAATCCTCACGCGGGACGCGGGCCATCGCGGCGAGCACGAAATCCTCGTTCACGCCGCTCACGCGCAGCTGGCTGTCGATCATCGCCTTGCGGGCGGTCGCGGAATCCTGTTCGGCGCGCAGGGCTGCCATGTTCATCCTGAACCCTCTTTCGACGGACCTCGCATGCGGTGCCTGCCGCGCGACAATCCATTGCGTCCATTTCGCTTTAGGCAAGAGCTTCGCCCGCGCCAAGCGGTTTGACGGAGCCGGTCCGGGCTGCCCGCATTCTTGTCTTGCCCGAAGGGGCAAGCTCTTTGACGGAAGCGGCCCTGCGAGCCTATGGGGGCGGCACGATTCAGATCAAGGAGCCCCGAGTCCATGGTTGATATGGTGACGATCCGCGAGGAAGACGTGATCGAAAGCGTCGCCGACGCGCTGCAATACATCTCCTACTATCACCCGATGGACTATATCCGCGCGTTGGGGGAGGCGTATGAGGCGGAACAGGGCCCTGCGGCCAAGGACGCGATCGCCCAGATCCTGACCAACAGTCGCATGTGCGCCGAAGGACACCGGCCGATCTGCCAGGACACCGGCATCGTCAATGTCTTCGTCAAATGGGGGCAGGAATGCCGCCTGGAATCGAAGCTGAGCCTTCAGGAGGTGGTCGATGAGGGCGTGCGCCGCGCCTACAACCATCCGGAAAACAAGCTGCGCGCCTCGGTCCTTGCCGACCCTGCCTTCACGCGGCGCAACACGCGCGACAATACGCCCTGCGTGCTGTCGGTGGAAATGGTCTCCGGCAACGAGGTCTCGATCGATGTCGCGGCCAAGGGTGGCGGCTCGGAGAACAAGTCCAAGTTCAAGATGATGAATCCGTCGGACAATATCGTCGACTGGGTGATCGAGATGCTGCCGCAGATGGGCGCCGGCTGGTGCCCGCCGGGCATGCTCGGCATCGGCATCGGCGGCACGGCGGAACATTGCGTCAAGCTCGCCAAGGAAGCGCTGATGGACCCGATCGACATGGGCCAGCTGAAGGCGCGGGGCCCGCAGAACGATCTGGAAGCGCTGCGGATCGAAATCTTCGACAAGGTCAATGCGCTGGGCATCGGCGCGCAGGGTCTAGGTGGGCTGTCGACCATCCTCGACGTCAAGATCAAGGATTGGCCGTGTCACGCCGCCGGCAAGCCCGTGGCGATGATCCCCAATTGTGCCGCCACGCGCCACGCTCATTTCACGCTGGACGGTTCGGGCCCGAGCTATCTCGAGACGCCGAAGCTCGATGAATGGCCCGATGTCCACTGGACGCCGGACGAGGCCGCGCGCCGCGTCGATCTCGACCATCTGACGCCGGAAGAGGTCCGCAGCTGGAAGGCGGGCGACCGCCTGCTCCTAAACGGCGCGATGCTGACCGGCCGCGACGCCGCGCACAAACGTATCCAGGACATGCTGGCCAAGGGCGAGGAACTCCCGGTCAGCTTCAAGGGCCGCGCGATCTATTATGTCGGCCCGGTCGATCCGGTGATGGGCGAAGTGGTCGGTCCGGCCGGCCCTACCACCGCTACGCGGATGGACAAGTTCACCGATACGATGCTCGAACTGGGCCTGCTCGCGATGATCGGCAAGGCGGAGCGCGGCCAGGGCGCGGTGCAGGAGATCGCCAAGCACAAGGTCGCCTACCTCATGGCGGTCGGCGGGGCGGCCTATCTCGTGGCGCGGGCGATTCGGGAAGCCAAGGTCGTCGGTTTCGAGGATCTCGGCATGGAAGCGATCTATGAATTCCGGGTGGAAGACATGCCGGTGACAGTGGCGGTCGATGCGGAGGGTAGCAATGTCCACACGCTGGCCCCGCAGCTCTGGAAGCGGAAGATCGCCGAGGAGCACCTGCTCGAAGGAGCCTGACGGTGAAATGATCCTCCCCATCGCTGCGCGACGCGGAGGATTGAGAACAACGCGATTTTTGCATATCGCGTCCACGCCCTGCCGCGATATGATGCGGCATGGCGATCCTCGTCACCTTCCTGCTCGGCATCGGCAATTTCGCCATGCACAAGGCCGTGCTCGAAAGCGGCCATCCGCTGCTTGGACATGCGCCCTGGTTCCTTCATCTGCTGGGCGGCAGGATCAGTCTGGCGACCGAGTTCCTCGTTCTGCTGGCGGCGCTGCTTCTCGTGGCGAACGGCCAGCCCGGCTGGGGCTGGGCCTATCTCTTCTATAGCGGGGTGAATGCCACGGCCGCATGGCTGATCCTTTCGCGCCGGCTTTGACGGCATCGAAGAGCCAGGCGGGCGGGAACAGGCAGGGAGCTCCTGCGCTTTGACGGGCATGGACGGTAGCGAGACACTCTGGCTGGTCGTCAATGGCGCCAGCGGCAGCCATGCGGAAGAAGCGATCGCCCGGCTCTGTGACCGGCTGGGCGATGGCGGCGCAAGACCGGTACGGATCGTCGACTGCCAGGAGGACCAGCTTCCCGGCCCGGCCGATCTCGATGCCGCAGGTGTGACGATCCTCGCGGTCCATGGCGGGGACGGTACGCTCAACGCGGCCGCGACCAGGCTCGAAGGCTGGGGCGGCGCGATGCTGGTCCTGCCGGGCGGGACCGCCAATCTCCTGTGCAAGCGGATTCACGGCGAGTGCGACGCCGAGGCGATCGCGCGCGATTTTGCGGCCGGCCGGCTGGCCCGTATCCGCACGAACTGCATTCGCGGATCGCAGGGTCTTGCGCTGGTGGAAGTGGTCGCGGGGCCAGGTGCGGCCTGGGCCGAGGTGCGCGAGGAGATGCGTGAGGGCAATATCGTCGAAACGGTGGCGACCGCGTTGGATGCCGCCAGCAAGAGCACGGTGGGGCCGATGGTGGCGATCCGCGAGCCGTCGCTCGGGCGCGAGCAGGGTTATGCCGGCGTGCGCCTGTCGATCGTGGATGGCGGGATGGCAGTGCAGGGCTACGGGGCGGAGGATATCGGCGATTACCTCCGGCAGGGTGTCGCGATCCTCAAGCGCGATTTCCGCGAAGGGCCGCATGACGAGCTGGGCGGGCATGACAGCATCCTGTGCCGTTCGCTGGAAGGCGCACCGATCGAACTGATGGTCGATGGCGAGCGGAAGGAAGGCGGAGCGGAGGAACGCTTTTCCCTTGCGCCGCTCGATCTCGATCTGCTTGGACCGGCGCATGACTGAACCGACCATCCTGTTCCATGTCAGCGACGTGCATTTCGGCGTCGAGCACAAGCCCGCGCATGACTGGTTCGCGGATGCTGTCGCGCGGGAGCGGCCGGATGCGGTCATCTGCACCGGTGACGTCACGCAACGTGCGCGCAAGCGCGAATTCGAAGCCGCGCGGCAGTGGTTCCAGTCCTTCAACGTGCCGCTGACGATCGAGCCGGGCAATCACGACATGCCCTATTACAATCTGATCGAACGCTTCCGCACGCCCTACAAGCGCTTCGATGCGCTGGAGAAGGCGGTGGAAGCCGAACTTGCTCTGGTCAACGTGGTCATTGTGCCACTCAGGACCACGGTGCGCGCACAGACCCGCTTTCCCTGGTCCGATGGCGTGGTGCGGGGCCCGGCCCTGGACCGCACCGTCACGGAACTCGAACGGCTGGCCGGCGACGGGCGACTGAAGGTCGTCGCGTGCCATCATCCGCTTATGGAAGGGCCGGTAGGCTCACCCAATCCCACCATAAATGGCGACAGGGCGTTCCTGGCGCTGGCGGAAGCCGGTGCGGATGCGATCCTGTCGGGCCATGTCCACAATTCCTTCGACATCGCGCATGAGGTCGCAGGCCGGAAAGTGCGGATGATCGGTGCGGGAACGCTCTCCTCGCGCCTGCGCAGCACGCCGCCGTCCTACAATGTGCTCCGCTTCGATCCGGCAAGCGGGCTCACGGTGGAGCATCGCGAATATCACGAGCCGAATTGACCCGAACGTTAGAACGGAAAAAGGGATATCGCGCCTTAGCGCGCTTCGGCCAGTTCCCGCGCCAATGTGGCGAGCAATTCCGCCGCCGGCAGCGCTCGTGCCATTGGAGCGCCCTGCCCTGCCCATTGCGCGCCGAAGCCACCTTCGCCTTTTGCCTTGGCGGCCGCGTTGAGCGCACGGCCTGCGGCATAGGCGATGGAGTAGTCTGGCGCTGGCAGGCCTGCCGTTTCGGCCCAGGCGGTGAAGCGATTGGCAAGACAGCGCGCGGGCCGTCCGGAAATCGCGCGGGTGAGGACCGTATGGTGCGCGCCCTCGCCCATCAATGCAGCGCGATAGGCATCGTCGGCGCTGCTTTCGGGGCAGGCGATGAAAGCCGTGCCCAACTGCGCCGCCACCGCCCCGAGATCAAGCGCGGCGCGGATGCCCTGCCCATCCATGATCGCGCCCGCGGCGATCACCGGCAGTCTCGAGTGGCGGGCCAGCAGGCGCGTGAGCGCCATCGTGCCGAGCCGGTCGTCGGGCGCATCGGGATCGAACACCCCGCGATGGCCGCCGGCTTCGTAGCCCTGCGCGACGATGGCATCGATGCCGGCGCGTTCCAGCGCCTCGGCTTCAGACGGGCTGGTCGCGGTGGCGAAGAGCATGCAGCCCGTCGCTTTCAGCGCGGTGACGCGATCCTCGGCCGGCACGCCGAAATGAAAGCTGACCACCGGCGGGCGGGTCTCCAGCAGGGCGGCCAGCATCGCGTCGTCTTCTACGAAGCTGGTGTTGACCGGAGCGAGGCTTTCGGGCGGTTCCGCGCCGAAGCTGCGGAACAATGGTGTCAGCGCCCCCAGCCACGCGGCTTCGACCGCCGCATCGGGGCGCGGCCGGCGATGCAGGAAGACATTGACGTTGAAGGAGCGCTGCGTACCGGCCTGCACCGCGCGGATCATGGCTCGTGCATTTTCGGCATCGGTCGATGCCACGCCGATCGAGCCCAGCCCGCCGCCATTGGAAACCGCGATTGCCATCGCCGGCGTGGCGGTTCCCGCCATCGGCGCCTGGATGATGGGCAAGTCCAGCTGGAGGCGTTCGAGCATACTCATGCGCCTTGATACGTCGCCCCGGCTCCAACGCAAAGGGCGCGCAAACGAAAAGGGCGGCCCGTCGCCGGACCGCCCCTTCGTGTTTGGCGTAAGCCGTAAGGTTTAGCGCTTCGAGAACTGGAAGCTGCGGCGGGCCTTGGCGCGGCCGTACTTCTTGCGTTCCACCACGCGGCTGTCGCGAGTGAGGAAGCCCGCCGCCTTCACCGCGCCGCGCAGCACTGGCTCGAACTTCGAGAGCGCCTGCGAAATGCCGTGCTTGACCGCGCCGGCCTGGCCGGAAAGGCCGCCGCCCTTGACGGTCGCGACGACATCGTACTGGCCGTCGCGGTCGGAGACCTGGAACGGCTGGTTGATGACGAGACGCAGCGTCGGACGCGCGAAATAGACTTCCTGGTCACGGCCGTTGATCGTGATCTTGCCGGTGCCCGGCTTCAGCCAGACGCGGGCGACCGCATCCTTGCGGCGGCCGGTGGCATAGGCCCGGCCCTGCGCGTCGAGTTCCTGCTCGCGCAGCGGCGCGGGCGGAGACTGCGGGGCGATCGTGTTCACGGCGACATCGACAGGAGCAGCGGTAGCGCCGCCGGTGATGTCCTTCAGATCGGCGAGATCGGAGATGGTGTTGGTTTCGTTGCCGGTTTCGGGGGCCATCATGCAGTAGCCTTGTTCTTGCGGTTCATCGAAGCGACGTCGAGCGGCTGGGGCTGGGTGCCGCCATGCGGGTGCTCGGAGCCGGCATAGAGGTGGAGCGCACGCATCTGCGCACGGCCCAGGGGCCCGCGCGGGATCATGCGTTCCACCGCCTTTTCAAGCACGCGTTCCGGGAAGCGGCCGCCCAGCACCTTCTCGGCGGTGACCGCCTTGATGCCGCCGGCATAGCCGGTGTGCTTGTAATAGGTCTTTTCGCCCAGCTTGTTGCCGGTGAAGCGAACCTTGTCGGCATTGATGACGACGACATGGTCGCCGCAATCGACATGGGGGGTGTAGCTCGACTTGTGCTTGCCGCGCAGGTGATTGGCGATGACCACGGCGAGGCGGCCGACCACCAGGCCGTCGGCATCGATGAGATGCCAGTTCTTTTCCACCTCGGCCGGCTTGATCGACCGGGTTTGCTTGCTGAGCGCCTTCATGGGCTGTCAAATCCTTGTTGCATCGTCGCCACGCGGGCTGGAGGTGGACGCGAATCCGCCTGCTCACCCGCGTGAGAAGGGCGCCCTTTGTTAGCGAAACGCTTACAAGTCAAGCGAAACGGCGGCTTTGCGGAGAGGTAAAATAATACCGTTATCCATTTATCACCCTAGCGAAGGCTGGGGTGAGGATCAGGAAGGCCGGGTTGCGCTTACCAGACCGCCCAGCCATTCCAGCGTTGCCGGTGCAGCCACATCCGCTCGCCAGCCGATCGCTGCCGGTGTGTCATAGGGGTGGAGCGCGGCCAGCCTGGCAAGTGCGCGGTCCAGCAACGCGGCATCGGTCTTGAAGATCACGCCGCGTTCCGCGTCCTCATGGCGTTCGCCCTGCCAGACATAGAGCGAGGTCATCTCCGGCAGGATGTTCGCACAGGCGATCAGTCCTTCGTCGAGCAGCCTGCCCGCCACCTCGCGGGCGGATGACTCGTCCCCGAAGGGGCACCAGATCAGCGCGGGCCCTTGCGGGCTCAAACCCGCCGTCCGAGCACGTGGATGCCGCAGGTGGCGGCGACCACAAGCAGGGCGCCCACCAGCTGGTGAAGCGTGGCGATCCACAGGGACACGCCGGTCAGCACGGTTGCGATGCCGAGCAGGATCTGTGTGCCGAACGCCGAGTGGATCGCGACCGAGACCGGGCGCTCACCGAGCGATTTCACCCGGCGGGCGAGCACGATCAGCGCGCCGACCGCGGCCCAGGCCCACCAGCGATGGAGGAAATGGAGCAGGAAGGGATCATGGGTGGCGGCCCAGAACGCGCCTCTGCTCCAGTCCACGTCGGGGAAGAGTTTGCCCTGCATCAGCGGCCAGGTGTCGGAAGCCAGGCCCGCATTCAGGCCTGCGACCCAGGCACCGAGCAGCAACTGGACGAACAGGATCGCGCCGATGAGCGCACCGGTCAGCGTGAGCGCTGCGGGCCGCGCGGCCGGATCGCGCTCCAGCCGCTTGAGGTCGAGCGCGGTCCACACCAGCCCCGCCAGCGTGAACAGCGCGGTGAGCAGATGGATCGAAAGCCAGAAGTGGCTTACATCGGTACGCACGCTCAATCCCGAACGCACCATCAGCCAGCCGAACACGCCTTGCAGTCCGCCCAGCGCGAGCAGCGCGAGCAGACGGGGCTTGTAGCCAGCGGGGATCTGCCGCTTTGCCCAGAACCATGCGAGCGGCAGCGCGAAGGCCAGGCCGATCACGCGGCCGAGCAGGCGGTGGAGCCATTCCCAGAAATAGATGAACTTGTAATCCGCCAGCGTCATGCCCGCGGGCCCGTTGATCTCGATATATTCGGGTATCTTCTTGTAGCTTTCGAATTCCGCCTGCCACTGCGCTTCGGTGAGCGGCGGGAGTGCGCCGGTGACCGGTTTCCATTCGGTGATCGAAAGGCCCGATTCGGTCAGGCGGGTGATGCCCCCCACGGCGACCATGAGGACGACGAGAGCCGCCACGGCCAGAAGCCAAGTGGCGAGTGCGCGCGGCCTTGCAACGCCGAATTCGGCAGTCGGCATGCGTTCGGCCTGGTTCGATAGGGCGACCATGCGGCGGGCTTTGCGCCCGACCGGGCGAAAGCGCAAGGCACGTCGTTGCATGATGTTACAACATATCATAGAGGCCATCCCATGCGTATGGCGTTTGTCATGATTCGTGATCGTCTGGACCGGGCGGGAATTCTCCTGTCGGGTCTTTGCGCGATTCACTGTCTGGTGGGACTGCTGCTGGTCACCGCGCTCGGCCTCGGCGGGGAATTGCTGCTTTCGCCGGAGATCCATCGCGTCGGCCTGGGCCTCGCCATTGCAGTCGGCCTTGTCACGATCGGGCTCGGCGCCTTGCGCCATGGCCGCGTCCTGCCGCTGGTCGTCGCCGGCGCGGGTCTCAGCCTGATGGGCAGCGCCTTGGCGGTGGGACACGGTCCGATGGAAGCGGTCCTGACCATTCTCGGCGTCGCTCTCGTGGCGAGCGCGCATGTGATGAACTTGCGTCACGCGCGTTGAGCGCTATCTCGCGGGGCATGACTTCTGCCCTGTCCCTCATCGTCAATGGCGAATCGCGTCGCGCCGAAGCCGGCTGGTCGATCGCCGATCTCGTTCGCGCACTGGAGCTCGACCCCGCGAAGGTCGCGGTGGAGCGCAATGGCGAGATAGCACCGCGCTCGACTCTGGGCGATGCGTTGCTCAGCGATGGCGATGTGCTGGAGGTCGTCCATTTCGTGGGCGGCGGCCAGGACGATGCGGAGGATAGCTGGGAAGTCGCCGGGCGGCGGTTCACCTCACGGCTTATCGTCGGCACGGGCAAGTACAGGGATTTCGCGGAGAATGCCGCCGCGCTCGCCGCGAGCGGGGCGGAAATCGTCACGGTCGCGGTGCGGCGGGTCAACCTGTCGGATCCGGGCGCGCCGATGCTGACCGACTTCATCGATCCGAAAAAGACCACCTACCTGCCGAACACTGCCGGCTGCTTCACTGCCGAGGACGCGATCCGCACGCTGCGGCTGGCGCGCGAGGCGGGCGGCTGGGATCTGGTGAAGCTCGAAGTCCTGGGCGAAGCGCGCACGCTCTATCCCGATATGCGCGAGACGCTGCGCGCGACCGAGATCCTCGCCAGGGAGGGCTTCCTGCCGATGGTCTACTGCACCGACGATCCGATAGCGGCCAAGCAGCTGGAGGAAGCAGGCGCGGTGGCGATCATGCCGCTGGGGGCGCCGATCGGCTCGGGTCTCGGCATCCAGAACCGCGTGACGATCCGCCTGATCGTGGAGGGCACGAAGCTGCCGGTGCTGGTCGATGCCGGCGTTGGCACGGCGAGCGACGCGGCGATCGCCATGGAACTGGGCTGCACGGGCGTGCTGATGAACACCGCCATCGCCGAAGCAAAGGAACCGGTCCGGATGGCGCGCGCGATGAAGCTGGCGGTAGAAGCCGGGCGGCACGCCTATCTCTCGGGCCGCATGGGCACGCGGCGCTATGCCGATCCGTCGAGCCCGTTGGCCGGCCTGATCTGACGATTGCCGGCGCCGTTGCGAGGCCACCGGCCGAAGCAATCCAGAGCCGATCGCGTCGGGCTCTGGATTGCCGTGGACCAGCGGTCCTCGCATGACGAATTGCCTCCGGGATTTAACCGGATGCTAACCATGTCGGATGATGATGATCCCATCGCGCCGGTTGGTGCCGGCGTCTGGGGCATCAGTACCATGAGTGATACGGACACGGCCAAGCTGACCATTGCCGAACTGCGCGAATTCGCGAGCTTCGACGCGGCCGAGCAGCGCTACATCAAACGCAGCCTGGATATCGGCCTTGGCCGGCAGGACGCTTTCAAGCTCTGGGCGCGCGACGCGGCCGAGAGGGCTTCCATCCGCAGCCAGTATGTCGTCTATCAGGAATTGAAGGCGCTCCGGGCAGACACGCCGAACGATCGCGCGCTGGACGGCATCGGCGATTTCATGGGCACGTTGCTGCGGCTCACGGCCTTCGACCTCGCGCAGGAACGGCTGTCCTGCTTCTCGGCCTATCGCTTCCTCTACGAACGTCTCCTGGGCGCGCATATCCGGCCCTGGCTTCCCGCCGCCTTCTGCGGCGCGGCCGCACTGCCGCAGATCCGCCCGGATCGGCGCAAGAAGCTGCTCCAGTCGCTCAGCGAAGCCGCGGCCACCGCGCCCGGCTGGTCCGAACGCGCGCCGAGCTTCTATCCCGAATATGTCGAGAAGGAAGCCGCCTGAGCCTTATCCGGCTGCACTCTATGCCTTGTAGAGCGCGTCCAGACGGGTGCCGTAGCGTTCCCTGATCTTGTGCCGGCGGATTTTCATGCTCGGCGTCATTTCCTCGTTGGCGATGGAGAAGGCCTCGTCCGCGAAGGCGAACTGGCGGACCTTTTCGATGACGGACAGGTCCTGATTCACCCGATCGATCGCCGTGCGGATCGCGCTGCGGAAGGCCGGCAGGTTCTGCAGCTTCGCGAGGTCGAAATGCTCGTCCTCGCGCTGCGCCCATTCCAGCGCCCATTCCGCGTCCGGCACGATCAGCCCGACCACATAGGGCCGCTTGTCGCCCGAGACCATCGCCTGCGCGATTTCCGGCTGCAGGGTGAGCATCCCTTCGATCTTCTGGGGCGCGACATTGTCGCCCTTGTCGTTGACGATCATGTCCTTCTTGCGATCGGTGATGACGATCCGCCCACGCTCGTCGATATGGCCGATATCCCCGGTCAGCAGCCAGCCGTCCTGCAGCGCTTTCGCGGTTTCCGCCGGGTTCTGCCAATAGCCGTGCATCACCAGCTCGCCCCGGCAGAGGATCTCGCCGTCCTCTGCGATCCGCACGTCCGCCCCGCGCAAGGGCGGGCCCACCGTATCCATCTTGAGGCCGGCCGACGGGCGGTTGCAGCTGATCACGGGCCCGGCTTCCGTCTGGCCGTAACCCTGGAGCATGGTCAGCCCCATCGAATTGAAGAAATTGCCGACATCGGGATTGAGCGGCGCGCCGCCGGAAACCAGCGCCTTGATCCGTCCGCCGAAACGCCGGCGGATCTTGGGCCGGATCGTCCGGTCGAGGATCATGTCCATGGGCCTGTCGCGCAGGCGCGCGCGGCCTCTTGCCTTTCGGTCGCCGATCGCGAGCGCGCGCTCCATCAGATAGGTCGCGAAGCGACCCTGCTTCTCGACCTGCTTCATGATCCGCCCGCGCAGCACTTCGAACAGGCGCGGGACCACGACCATGATCGTCGGGCGCACTTCCTCGATATTGCTGGCCAGCTTCTCCAGGCCCTCGGAATAATAGATCTGGCCGCCCAGGCCGATGGGCAGGAACTGGCCGCCCGTGTGCTCATAGGCATGGCTCAGCGGCAGGAAGGAGAGGAACACCTCGTCCCCCCAGCCGAAATCGCCTTCGATGATATCCGCCGCACCCGCGACATTGCACAGGATCGCGCCATGGTGCTGGGGCACTCCGCGCGGTGCGCCGCCGGTGCCGCTGGTGTAGATGATGCAGGCCATGTCGTCCCGGCCGATGCCGGCCAGCCGATCCTCCACCGCCTTGCGGGCTTCCCCGCCGTCACCGTCGAGCAGTTCGACCCATTGGTGGCTGGCGAAACCTCCGGTCTGTCCTCGCCGCAGCGGCTCGATGCCGATCACGTGATCGGCCGTGCCGGTGCGCATGATTGCAGGCAGTAGTGGTTTTGCGAGCTTCTCGGTCGAGACGATGACGCAGCGCGCCCCGGAATTGTCAAGGATATGAACGTGATCGCGTTCGGTGTTGGTGGTGTAGGCCGGCACGGTGACGCAGCCCGCCGCCATGATCGCGAGGTCGGCGACGCACCATTCCGGGCGGTTCTCCGACACCAGCATTACCCGGTCGCCCGGCTGCAGGCCCAGCTTCCGCAGGTTCTCGGCGATCAGGCAGACCCGCCGGGCGGCATCGGCCCAGCTCAGCGCCCGCCAGGAACCTTCGCGCTTGGACCAGAGGAATGGCGCGTCGCCGCGAGTATCGGCGCGCGCCAGGAACAGGCTGACAAGGTTGTTCGCCGTGTCGAAATCGGTAAGCCGCAACCGCCTGCTCCTGCTCCCAGCCCGATATCGGGCGTGGGTGCAGGTCTACGGATGCCGGGTCAAGGCGGCAAGCCTCGGTCGGCACCCTATTGGCCGATCGCGGCGCCTTCGCTGCGGGGATCGGCAGCGCCGCGCCAGGCGGCGCCGGTCCATTCGGCGGCATTGGTCTTGAGCGAGAGCTTGCGCGGCGCCACCTGGCGGTGGCCGAGCGCCTGCAGGGCCGGGATCATCGCTTCGAGCCGGCTGCCCTGTTCCACGAAGACGATGTCCGCCGGAGAGAACAGCACCGGCAGCGCGAGCGCTTCCTGGGCCGGCAGTTTCCAGTCGATCACGCCGATGATCGCGCGTGAGACCTGCGCCGGGATCGTCGCCCCGCCGGCTGCGCCCACGGCCAGTACGAGATGGCCGTCCGGCCCATAGACGAGCGTGGGCGCCATCGAGCTGCGCGGCCGCTTGCCGCCCTCCACCCGATTGGCCACCGGCCTGCCGTCCCTTTCGGCCGCGAAGCTGAAATCGGTGAGCTCGTTGTTGAGGTAGAAGCCGCCGAACATGATGCCGGAACCGAACGAGCCTTCGATGGTGGACGTATAGCTTACGGCATGGCCTGCGCTGTCGATCGCCACGAAATGGGACGTCCCGCGTTCTTCCGGCTCGTCGCCATCGGCGAGGCTGACGGCGCGCTTGCCCGGCCGGCCGGCTTCCACCTTCGCCATCGTGCCGCCCGCCGATATCCCTTTCCCGCGGGCCGCGAGATATTCGCCGTCCATCAGGTCCTGCGCGGGCACGGAGATGAAATCCGCATCGGCGAGATAGAGTTCGCGATCGGCATAGGCCAGACGCTGCGATTCCGCGATCAGGTGCCAGGCGACGGGCGAGTCCGGCCCCAGGGCCGTCAGGTCGAAGCGTTCGATCTGCTTCAGGATCGCGAAGACTGTCGTCGCCCCTGAAGAAGGCGGCCCCATGCCGCAGATCCTGTAAGCGCGATAATGCCCGCAAAGCGGCTCGCGCTCCCGGGCGCGGTAGCCGGCAAGGTCCGCGGCGGCCATGCCGCCGGCCTTCGGCGTTTCGTCCCGCACTTTCGCGGCGAGCGCATCGCCCGCCTTGCCCGTGTAGAATGCGTCCGGCCCGCCATCGGCAATCGTTCGCAGCGTTTCGGCCAGCGCCGGATTACGGATCACGGTGCCCGCCGGCAGCGCTTCACCCGCCGCATCGTAGTACAGGGCCCGGCCTGCGGCATCGCGTGATGCACGGTTCTTTTCCTCGACCAGGAACTCCCGCATCCGGGGCGTGATCGCGAAACCGTCCTGAGCCAGCTTGATCGCCGGCGCGAACAGGGCCGGCCAGCCGAGCTTGCCGAAACGGCGATGGGCTTCGGCCGCGAGGCGGAGATTGCCCGGCACGCCCACGCTCAACCCGGTCAACACCACCTGGTCATAGGTCTGCGGCTGTCCGTCCTTCGTGAACCAGGCGGGCGTGGCGCCGGATGGGGCGGTCTCGCGCCCGTCGATCGTGGTGATCTTGCCGTCAGGATCGCCCTGCACCAGGAAACCGCCGCCGCCGATGCCGGAGCTTTGCGGCTCGACCACGGTCAGCGCCAGCATCGTCGCGATCGCCGCGTCGGTGGCGCTGCCGCCCGCCCGCAACATCTGCGCACCCGCTTCGGCCGCGCGCGGGTCGGCGGCGCTCACCAGGCCGGGAATTCCGGACGGTGCGGGAGGCGGAGCGCTGGCGACCGGAGCGGCCGGTGCGCAGGCGATCAGCAGGAGAGGAGCGACGAGCGGGGGAAGCAGGCGGTACAGCATCGCCTGCATGGCTATTCGCTTCCGACAGCCTCCGCAATGGAAGCGAAGCCGTCGCGCCGCATGAGCCGTTCCAGCCCGGCGGCGATCCGCCGCGCGATGCCCGGCCCTTCATAGATCATGGCACTGTAGATCTGCACCAGGCTGGCCCCGGCACGGATGCGTACCCAGGCATCCTCGGCCGTACCGATCCCGCCCACGCCGACCAGCGGCACCGCGCCACCGGTCGTCCTGCGGAACGCGCGCAGCGTCTCCTGTGCCAGGTCGCGCAGCGGCGCGCCCGAAAGCCCGCCTGTCTCGCCCGCATGGCGCGACTTGAGCAGCGGGCGCGTGATCGTGGTGTTGGAGATGATGAGCGCGCCAAGCCGCTTGTCCGCCGCGATCCGGGAGATGGCGGTGATATCCGCCGATTCCAGGTCCGGCGCGACTTTGAGGAACACCGGGGGAGCATGGCTGCCGCGCGCTTCCAGCACGGCGTCGAGCAGCTCCGTGAGCGCGCTTTCATCCTGCAGCGCGCGCAGGCCGGGCGTATTGGGGCTGCTGACATTGACCGCGAGATAGGATGCGTAGGGCGCCATGGTCCGCGCCATCGCGGCATAGTCGCCGATCCGGTCGGCCGAATCCTTGTTCGCGCCGATATTGATGCCGAGGATGCCCGGCCTGCTTCCCCGGTCGGCAAAACGGGCCCGTGCAGCCTCCGCGCCGTCATTGTTGAAGCCCATGCGATTGATCACGGCCCGATCCTGCTCTAGCCGGAACAGGCGCGGGCGGGGATTGCCTTGCTGCGGAAGCGGCGTGATCGAGCCGACTTCGGCGAAGCCGAAGCCGAGGCCGAGCAGCGCATCGGGCACTTTGCCGTCCTTGTCGAAGCCTGCGGCCATGCCGATCGGGTTTGGAAAGCGCAGTCCCGCGACTTCGGTCGCCAGGACGCTGCCCACCGAAGCGGGCCGGCCTGCCGGCAGGATGCGCAGCGCGGCCAGCGCCAGATGATGCGCGCGTTCCGCGTCGAGCGAGAACAGGATCGGGCGGAGCAGGCGGTAGCTCATGCCCGCGCCTATGGCAAAGCTGTGCCCCGCTGTCGACGCGGGAAGCGAAATGCCGAGAAAGAACGAAAAGAGAGCATTTTCTTGCGCCGACAGCGAAGATTTGTCGCTTTCATACAATCCTGCCCTCGCGAAGGCGCATATTACGACCCTGCGACCCGAAGGGCTCGAAGCGATCTGCGACGAGTTCCTCAACTTTGTGGGCGGCCTCCGGTAATCGTGAGGCCGCCCCTTTTTCGTTATGGCCTCCCTTGCCCTGGGGCTGCCATTGAAGGGAAGGTATTCTGGACGAGAGCATTGCCATGATGGCCGGCAATCCTGAACGTCCACCGGGCAAGGAAAAGCGCGCGGCGTTCTTTTCGGACTATTTCCTGCCGGCGGTATCGCTGCGGCCCTATGTTTCGACCTTCTATCTCATACGATGTGACGATCCGTGCATCCGGGATATCCATCCGTCCAATCTGGCGCATCTGGTCTTCAACGCGCGAGGTGAGGGCCATGTGAGCTTTCCCGGCGGCGCGAGGGACCCGATCGCTCCGATCGCGCTCTACACGCCGTGTTCGCGCGCGGCCCTGTTCGAAGTTTCCGGACCTTTCCATGCGATCTGCGCGGTGCTGACGCCGCTTGGCTGGGCTGCTCTCGCGCAACTCGACGCGGCGATCCATGGCAATCGGGTCTATGACGCCGCCGAATGGATCGCGCCGGAATTCAAGGACCTTGGAGAGGAATGGCGTGCCGGATATCGAGCGGGTGCACTTTTGCCGCACGAGATCGTCGATCGCTTCAGCCTTGAAATCGAACGCCGGCTGCGCCCGGTCAATCCCAGGCACGAGCAGTTCATCGGGAAGGCGGTCGCCTGGCTGGTCGGTCCGGCCGCGCCGGATCTGGAACCCCTGATTCGCGAGACCGGCTATTCAGCCCGACAGGTCCAGCGGTTGACCGAGCGCTATCTGGGCTTGCCGCCGCATGCGCTGTGGCGCAAATCACGGGCGATCCGCGCTGCGGCCGTTCTGTCCAATCCCAAGGCAAGCGCGCGGGCGCTGGCCGCGGTGATGAACTATTTCTACGATCAGCCGCATATGATCCGCGAGATCCGGTCGTTTCTGGGCCGTACGCCGTCCCAGCTGCAGGAGGCCCGCAGCCCGATTCTCAACCAATGGCTGCAGATGCGGAATCTCCGGCGGATCGCGCCATGGGGGCGTCATCCAGACGCGGATTGAAATACCGCGCTTGCGTCCCTAAGTGAAACCGGAACGAATCAGTCTGATTTAACCGGAGCCGGGTTCTCATGCGCCTTTCGAGCATGGCCGATTATGCCGTCGTCACGATGAGCGCCGCGGCGCGCCATTGCGGCGGCGCGCGCGTATCCGCCGCGCAGCTGGCCTCGGAAACCGGGCTGCCTGCGCCCACGGTGCAGAAGTTGGTCAGCCGGTTGACAGCCGCCGGGCTGTTGCGTTCCGTGCGCGGTGCGCGGGGTGGGTTGCAGCTGGCGCGCCCGGCAGCCGCGATCACGCTGGCCGATATTGTCGAGGCTGTGGAAGGCCCGATCGCGCTCACCGCCTGTGTCGAAACCGGTCGCCATGATTGCGGCCTCGAACAATGCTGCGCCGTTCGGCCGCACTGGCCGATGGTGAACCAGGCGATGCGCGGTGCGCTTGCCGGTATTTCCCTTTCGAATCTGTCCTCCCCGCACGTCCCGGCTGATACGGGCCTGCAGGCTGGACACCGCTTCGCAACTGCTCTCGAAGCGACTGGAGCTGCAAATTGACCGACGAGATCAGAGATCTGGAAGCGCGCGAGGCTGCGAAGAAGCTCGAAACCTACGAGTGGGGCTTCCACTCGGATATCGAGCAGGAATTCGCGCCCAAGGGGCTGAACGAGGATATCGTCCGCTTCATCTCGGCCAAGAAGAACGAGCCGGAATGGATGCTCGAATGGCGGCTGAAGGCCTATCGCCACTGGCTCACCATGAAGGAGCCGGAATGGGCGAAGCTCGCCATCCCGCCGATCGATTACCAGGACGCCTATTACTACGCCGCGCCCAAGGCGAAGGAAGCGCTGAAGAGCCTGGACGAGGTCGATCCCGAGATCCTGCGCGTCTATGAGAAGCTCGGCATCCCGATCGAGGAGCAGAAGGTGCTCGCCGGGGTCGAGGGCGCGCGCAAGGTCGCGGTCGACGCGGTGTTCGACAGCGTCAGCGTCGCAACGACCTTCCGCGAGGAGCTGAAGCGCGCGGGCGTGATCTTCCTCTCGATCAGCGAGGCGATCCGCGAATATCCCGAGCTGGTGAAGCGCTGGCTGGGCAAGGTCGTGCCGATGCACGACAATTACTTCGCCGCGCTCAATTGCGCGGTCTTCTCCGACGGAACCTTCGTCTACATCCCCGAAGGCGTGCGCTGCCCGATGGAATTGTCCACCTACTTTCGCATCAATGCGGAGAATACCGGCCAGTTCGAACGCACCCTGATCGTGGCGGACAAAGGCAGCTACGTCTCCTATCTGGAAGGCTGCACCGCCCCGCAGCGCGACGAGAACCAGCTGCACGCAGCCGTGGTGGAACTGGTCGCCCTAGACGATGCGGAGATCAAATATTCCACCGTCCAGAACTGGTATCCCGGCGATGCGCAGGGCAAGGGCGGGATCTATAATTTCGTCACCAAGCGGGCGCTGTGCCAGGGCAAGCGGAGCAAGGTCAGCTGGACCCAGGTCGAAACCGGCAGCGCGATCACCTGGAAATACCCGTCCTGCGTGCTGAATGGCGAGGATTCGGTGGGCGAGTTCTACTCGGTGGCCGTCACGAACAATCACCAGCAGGCCGATACCGGCACCAAGATGATCCACAACGGTAAGGGCAGCCGCTCCACCATCGTGTCCAAGGGGATCAGCGCGGGCAAATCGAACAACACCTATCGCGGGCTGGTCCGCGTGGCGGCGACAGCCGATGGCGTGCGCAATTTCACCCAGTGCGATTCGCTGCTGCTGGGCGCGGAATGCGGCGCGCATACCGTGCCTTACATCGAAGTGCGCAACCCTTCCGCGCAGGTCGAGCATGAAGCGACGACGAGCAAGATCAGCGACGATCAGCTGTTCTACGCGATGCAGCGCGGGCTGGGCCCGGAAGAGGCCGTGGCCCTGATCGTCAACGGCTTCGCCAAGGAAGTGCTGCAGCAGCTGCCGATGGAATTCGCGGTCGAAGCCCAGAAGCTGCTGGGGATTTCGCTCGAGGGGAGCGTGGGGTGAGGAAGACGCTGACCCTTCGCGATGAGGCACAGCGCCAGGACTCCCCTCCCCTTCAGGGGAGGGGCCGGGGGTGGGGGATCTCCGTCTCACGCCTCGATCGCCTGCATGAATATGCGCGGGACATGCGCAGAAACCCCACCGAACCCGAGAAGCGGTTATGGTCGAGGCTGAACAATCAACAACTCGGCGGCTTCAAGTTCCGCCGCCAGCAGGTGGTGGGCTCGGCCATCGCCGATTTCGCCTGCCCCGCACGCTGGCTGGTGGTCGAGATCGATGGCGATACGCACGACAACCCGGCAATAGATGCGCTGCGCGACAAGAAGCTGATCGATGTCGGCATCCGCGTGCTGCGTTTCACGAGTGACGAGGTGATGCAGAACCTGGAGGGCGTGCTGCAGGCGATCCTGATCGAACTGCAGAAGCCGTTCGATCGCAAGCGCGCTGCCGCCCGGCCCCGTTCCGATCCCTCGAACGAAGGAGCCCGACGATGAGCGAGGCCAGCTGGATCGCGATTGTTGTCGCAGTTCTTTTCCCGATCATTCTCGGCGCCCGCCGGAGGCGCATGAAGGACAAAAATGCTCAAGATCGATAATCTCCAGGCCGAAGTCTTCGGCACGCCCATCCTCAAGGGCCTCACGCTCACCGTGAATGCGGGCGAGGTCCATGCGATCATGGGGCCGAACGGGGCCGGCAAGTCGACGCTCGGCTACACGCTCGGCGGCCGGCCGGGCTATGACGTCACCGGCGGCTCGGTGGAGTTCGACGGCCAGGACCTGCTCGATCTCGAACCCCATGAGCGCGCCGCGGCCGGCCTGTTCCTCGGCTTCCAGTATCCGGTCGAGATTCCCGGCGTCTCCAACGTCCAGTTCCTGCGCGAAGCGCTGAACGCCCAGCGCCGCTATCGCGGCGAGGAAGAGCTGTCGGGCGGCGATTTCCTCAAGCTCGCACGCGCGCAGGCGGGGCTCCTGAAGCTCGACATGGACATGCTCAAGCGGCCGGTGAATGTCGGCTTCTCCGGCGGCGAGAAGAAGCGCGCCGAGATGGTCCAGATGGGCATCCTCGATCCGAAATTCGCGATCCTCGACGAGACCGACAGCGGCCTCGACATCGACGCGCTCAAGATCGTGGGCGAAGGGATCAACGCGATCATGCGCAAGCCCGACAAGGGCGTGCTGCTCATCACCCATTACCAGCGCCTGCTGAACTATGTGCAGCCGGACAAGGTCCATATCCTGGCCGGCGGCCGTATCGTGAAGTCGGGCGGGCCGGAGCTCGCGCTCCAGCTCGAGCAGGAAGGCTATGAGGCGGTGACCGCGTGACGACGGCAGCGACCCTTCCCAGCAACCTGCCCACCCGGGCCGAGGAAGACTGGCGCTATTCCGATGTCGAAGCGCTGGCCGAAGTGCCGGGCTTCGCGGATTGGCGCGAGTTCACCGTGGCCGCGGGCGAAACCCGGCAGGAGATCGCCGGGTTCTTCGGCGGCCGCAACGTGGTGAGCGCGGTCGACCGGCTGCGCGTCCATGTGGGGGAAGGCGGCCGCTTCGCGCTCTTCGCCATCGCCAATGCGGATCGCTATGCGCGGATGGAAGTGGAAGTTCACCTGGCGAAGGCTGCGCATTTCGAGTTCGGGGGCGTGACTCTGGGCGGCGGGCAGACGACGCAGGAATTCGTCACCCGCGTGCTTCACAACACGCCCGAGGCAACCTCGAACCAGACGGTACGCGCCGTGCATTGGGGTCAGGGCACCGGCAATTTCATCGGCCGGATCGAAGTCGGCCGCGACGGGCAGAAGACAGATGCCGCGCAGAACTTCAAGGCGATCCTGCTCGATCAGGGCGCGAGCGCCCACGCCCGGCCGGAGCTGGAGATCTTCGCCGACGACGTCAAATGCGCCCATGGCGCGGCGATCGGCGCGCTGGATGAGAAGGCCGGGTTCTACATGGCCGCGCGCGGCCTGCCGCCCGAAGTCGCGCGCAAGCTGCTGGTCCGCGCTTTCATCGCCGATGCCTTTATC
The DNA here is from genome assembly GCA_946482075.1 of uncultured Erythrobacteraceae bacterium. The sequence continues at coordinate 19,654 of CAMLQG010000007.1, read as the reverse complement.
GGCCTGGACAACGAAGCGCTGCGCGAAAACCTGCTCGACAGCGCCCTGTCGGTACTCGACGCGAGAGTGGCATGACCGTCCTGACCGCCAGCCGCAAAGCCGATTTCCCCGGGCTTCTGACCGCTTCGGGCGCACCCTGGCACTATCTCGACAGCGCCGCGACCGCGCAGAAGCCGCAGGCGGTGCTGGACGCGACCGTGAAGGCCATGGGCGTGGATTACGCCACCGTCCATCGCGGCGTCTATTCGCGTTCCGCCGAGATGACGCTGGCTTATGAAGCCGCGCGGCGCCGGGTTGCCCGGTTCATCGGCGGCAAGGAAGAAGAGATCGTCTTCGTGCGCGGCGCGACCGAGGGGATCAACCTCGTCGCGTCGAGCTGGGGGGATACGAACCTCAAGGCAGGCGATCGCATCCTGCTGTCCGTGCTCGAACATCATTCCAACATCGTGTCCTGGCAGCTGCTGCGCGACCGGACCGGCGTGGAGATCGATGTCTGCCCGCTGACGCCGGATGGCCGGATCGATCTCGACGCGGCCGAACGCATGCTCACGCCGCAGCACAAGCTCGTGGCCTTCGCCCATGTCTCGAACGTGCTCGGCTCGCTGCTCGACGCGCGGCGTGCGGCCGATCTCGCCCATGCAGTGGGAGCCAAGCTCCTGATCGACGGGTGCCAGGCCGTGCCGCGAATCGGCGTGGACGTCACCGCAATGGATTGCGATTTCTACGTTTTTTCCGGCCACAAGCTCTATGGTCCAACCGGCATCGGCGCGCTGTGGGCGCGTTCGAAATTGCTCGAAGCGATGCCGCCCTATCATGGCGGCGGCTCGATGATCGACCGGGTGACTTTCGCGAAGACGACCTATGCCCCGCCCCCGCAGCGCTTCGAAGCGGGCACGCCGGCGATCGTGGAAGCGATCGCACTGCATGCGGCGATGGATTATATCGATGCGATCGGGCTCGATGCGATCCATGCGCACGAGATCGCGCTGGCCGACCGGGTGCGGGACGAGCTTCGGCGCAGGAACGATATCCGCCTGTTCGGGCCGGATGCCTCCACCGGAATCGTCAGCTTCGTGATGGAGGGGGTTCATCCCCACGATCTCGGCACCATATTGGATGAAGAGAATGTCGCCATCCGGGCCGGGCACCATTGCGCCCAGCCGTTGATGGAGCATCTCGGCGTACCGGCGACGGCGCGGGCGAGCTTTGGGGTCTATAATGATGAAGGTGACGTCGAGGCGCTGCTGCGCGGCATCGACCGCACCAGGAGAATCTTCGGATGAGTGACGAGAACTCCGAGAAGTTCCAGGTCGAGGAAGTGGACAGCGTGGAAACGCCGCGCCGCGCCCGCGTGGAAGATGCGAGCGAGAGCGGCGAGCGCAAGCGCGACTATCTCGAGGGTTTCCTGCAGGAAAAGCCCTCGGGCGCGGTTCCGGGCGAACCGGGCGGCGCGCTCTACGAAGGCGTGGTCGCGGCGCTGCGCGAGATCTACGATCCGGAAATCCCGGTGAACATCTATGATCTCGGCCTGATCTACGGCGTCGAAGTGACCCGGGATGCGGATGCGAAAGTGATCATGACGCTCACCACGCCGCATTGCCCGGTGGCGGAAAGCATGCCGGGTGAAGTGGAACTGCGCGTGGGCGCGGTTCCGGGCGTGCGCGACGCCAAAGTGGAGATCGTCTGGGACCCGCCCTGGGACCCGTCCAAGATGAGTGACGAAGCCAAGCTCGAACTGGGGATGTTGTGATGACGGAAGTGAAGACCCGCCAGCGCCCCGCCGCCGTCATCCTGACGCCGTCGGCTGAAGCGCGGATTGCCGATCTGATGGCGAAGGCGCCTGCCGATGCGATCGGCGTGAAGCTGTCCACGCCGCGCCGGGGCTGTTCGGGCCTCGCCTATTCGGTCGACTATGTGACGCAAGCCAATCCGATGGACGAGAAGATCGAGACGCCGGGCGGCACGTTCTACATCGACGGCGCCAGCGTGCTCTATCTGATCGGATCGACGATGGACTGGCAGGAAGACGACTTCACCGCCGGCTTCGTGTTCAACAATCCCAACGCCACCGGCAGCTGCGGCTGCGGCGAAAGCTTTACGGTCTGAATTATTAGCGCTGGCGCAGCGCGGCGACGCAGGCCGCGCGGTCCACGTCCAGCCCGTCGCTGGCACGGCGCGCATCGACATAGGTCGCGCGCGGTTCCGCATTGGGCGATGGCGGATAGAGATAGATATCCAGCACGCAGGCTGTGCCGCTGAACTGCAGCTTGCGGACATCGCCTTCCTTCACGTCGAGCCGCGCGGTGCCGAACTGGCGAGTCAGCGCGCCCGTATCCGCCCCGATCACGCCTTCCAGCCCCGGCAGGTCCATCACCCGCGCCCCGCGCCAGGTGGGCGAGATCGGCCGCTGGGGCGGGGTCTGCGGGGGAATGGCCCGGGAGGGGGGAGCGGCCGCGCTCGCACTCTGGGGGCGGGTGGTGGTCGCCGGGCCGCCGCATCCGCCCAGCATGGCGGCAAGGGCCAGCGTCATGGCAAGGCACGCACCCCTGCGCCGGTGATGGCGGGAGGGCGAAGGGGCGAGTGAGGGGTCAATGGCGCACATCATCGGAGCGTCGGAAATGGGCTCGGCCGGACCCGGTGTCAACGCGCTTGCCTTGGGCTGAAATCCTGCGATGGCTGACCGCACCATTCCTTGCCCCATCATCAGGGATACGCATGACAGAACCCCGCTATGACGTGATCGCCATCGGCAATGCGATCGTCGATGTGATGGCCCCCTGCCGGGACGAGCTGATCGAGGAGCTCGGCATGGAACGCGGGGGCATGACGCTGATCGACACGGACCGGGCGCATGCGCTGTACGATGCGATGGGACCGGCGCGGGAGATTTCCGGCGGGTCGGCCGCGAACACGCTGGCAGGCCTTGCCGCGCTCGGCACGCGCGGCTGTTTCATCGGACAGGTCGCGCAGGATCAGCTGGGCGAAGTCTTCGGCCATGACATAAGGGCCGCCGGCATCGATTTCGCCACGCCCGCCCGCGCGGGGGATCCGCCGACCGCACGCTGCCTGATCTTCGTGACGGATGACGGCCAGCGCACGATGAACACCTATCTCGGCGCGTCGCAATTCCTGCCGGCCGCGGCGCTCGACGACGCGCTGATCGCCAGCGCCTCGATCCTGTTCCTCGAAGGCTATCTCTGGGATCCGGAAGAGCCGCGCGCAGCGATGCGCAAGGCGATCGCGGCGGCGCATGGGGCGGGACGCAAGGTCGCCTTCACCCTTTCCGACGCTTTCGTGATCTCCCGACATGGCGACGATTTCCGTGCCCTGATCGAGGCCGGCGATATCGACATCCTGTTCGCCAATCATGTGGAGCTGGCCGCGCTGACGGGTGAAGACACGCTGGAAGCGGGCCTGGCCGCGCTGGCGTCCAAGGTTCCGGTTCTGGTGGTGACGCGCGGTGCCGAAGGGGCGTTGGCGTTGGCCGGCGGCGACCGGGTGGACGTGCCGGCGGAAGCGGTCGGCAAGGTCGTCGACACCACCGGGGCAGGCGATCTCTTCGCGGCCGGTTTTATCGCCGGCCATGTGCGCGGAGCAGATTTGCGCACCTCGCTCATCATGGGCGCGGTGGCGGCGGCCGAGGTGATTTCCCATTACGGCGCGCGGCCGGAACAGGATCTCCAAGCGCTGATGGAAAAACGATTCAAATAGAGTCGTTTACCGCAGATTTGGCTGCAGCAATCTATCGCCCGCGCTGTTCGCGAGCGACTTCGCGCCAGCCGATGTCGCGGCGGCAGAAGCCGTCCGGGAAGTCGAGTGCATCGACCGCGCGATAGGCGGCCGATTGCGCTTCGGTAGCGCTCCTGCCGCGAGCGGTGACGTTGAGCACGCGCCCGCCCGAGGATGTCAGCACGCCGTCCATGCCCAGCGCCGTGCCGGCATGGAAGACCTTGGCCCCGCTTGCTTCGGCAGCAGGGATGCCGGAAATCTTCCCGCCCTTCTTCGGCGTGTCCGGATAGCCGTCGGCCGCCATCACCACCGTCAGCGCAGTGTCCTGCGAGAAGCGCGGCGCTTCGCTCGCCGCCAGGCGATGTTCCGCGCAGGCCAGCAGCAACTCGCCGAGATCGCTTTCCAGCCGCGACATCAGGACCTGGCATTCGGGATCGCCGAAGCGGCAATTATATTCGATCAGCTTGGGCCCCTGCGCGGTCAGCATCAGCCCGGCGAACAGCACGCCCTGGTAAGGCATGCCTTCGCTCGCCAGGGTCCGCACGGTCGGCGCGATGATCTTCTCCATCGTCTCCCCTTCCAGCATCGCAGTGAGCACGCGGGCGGGGCTGTAAGCACCCATCCCGCCCGTATTCGGACCCGTATCGCCTTCGCCCACGCGCTTGTGGTCCTGAGCGGAGGCAAACGCCGTGATGGTCGCTCCGTCGGTCAGCGCGAAGAAGCTCGCCTCCTCCCCTTCGAGGAATTCCTCGATCACCACTTCCGCGCCCGCCGCGCCGAACCGGCCGCTGAACATATCCGCCAGCGCTTCTTCCGCCGTGGCCCGATCCTCCGCGATGACCACGCCCTTTCCGGCAGCGAGCCCGTCGGCCTTGAGCACATAGGGCGGCGCGAACCGGTCGAGCGTGGCCAGTGCCTGTTCGAGCGAAGATGTCCGGACATAGGCGCCCGTGGGAATGTTCGCGCGAGCGCAGAGATCCTTGGTGAAGCCCTTGCTGCCTTCGAGTTGGGCCGCGGCGCGGGATGGGCCGAAGACCGGCACGCCCGAAGCGCGCAGCGTATCGGCCAGGCCATCCACCAGCGGGGCTTCCGGCCCGATCACGACCAGGCCGATGCCCTTGTCCGCGCAGAAGGTGGAAACCGCCGCATGATCGGTTGCGTCCAGCTGCACCAGCGCTGCATATTCTGCGATACCGGGATTGCCCGGTGCGGCATAAAGCGTGCCCGCGCCATCGGCGACCAGGCGGGATTGCGCCAGCTTCCAGGCCAGCGCATGTTCGCGTCCGCCCGATCCCAGCAAGAGGATGTTCATGCCCGATAGCCCTTTCGACAATGACGAAGCTGCCGGGCTGGTAGCGAAGGGGACGCCCGGGGACAACGCCGCGCCGCTTACCGTCAGCGAAATTTCCGCCCTGCTCAAGCGCACGGTGGAAGACCGCTTCGGCTTCGTGCGCCTGCGCGGCGAGCTTTCGGGAGTGAAGCGGGCGGCTTCCGGCCATGTCTATTGCAGCCTCAAGGACGAGGGCGCGCGCATCGACGGCGTGATCTGGCGCGGCAACGCGCAGCGGCTGCCGTTCCTGCCCGAAGACGGGATCGAAGTGGTCGCGACCGGCAAGCTCACCACCTATCCCGGCCGCTCGAGCTACCAGATCGTGATCGATCGGATGGAGATCGCCGGGGAAGGCGCGCTGCTCGCTCTGCTGGAAAAGACCAAGGCGCGGCTGCAGGCGGAAGGGTTGTTCGCGGCAGAGCGCAAGCGGCCCTTGCCCTATCTGCCCCGCGTGATCGGCGTAGTGACGTCTCCCACGGGCGCCGTGATTCGCGACATCCTCCACCGGCTGGCCGATCGGTTTCCCAGCCACGTGCTCGTATGGCCCGTGCTGGTGCAGGGGCAGGGTTCGGCCGAGCAGGTCGCGGCGGCTGTGCGGGGCTTCTCCGCGCTGCCCGCGGGCGGCGCGGTGCCGCGTCCGGACCTGCTGATCGTGGCGCGGGGCGGCGGCTCGATCGAGGATCTCTGGTCGTTCAACGAAGAGAGCGTGGTGCGCGCGATCGCGGAATGCTCAATTCCGGTGATTTCGGCCGTGGGGCATGAGACGGACACCACGCTGGCCGATCACGCGGCCGATCGCCGCGCGCCGACGCCCACCGCTGCGGCGGAGATGGCCGTGCCGGTGCGCCGCGACCTGATCGCCTTCGTCGAAGAGCTGGCGCTGCGCCAGAAACGCTGCGTCATGCAGCCGATCACGATGGGGCGCGAAAGGCTGGCAGCGCGCGCGCAGCGTCTGCCCAGGCCCGAAGCGCTGTTGCAGCCCCAGGCGCAGAGACTGGATGATCTCGCCGAGCGTCTGCGCCGGGGTCTCGCCGACCGGGCGGCCCGATCGCGCGAGGCGCTGCGGGACAAGGCTTCCCGGCTTTCCGTGCCGCTTCTCGCCAATCGGCTGGGTCGCGCGCGCGACCGGCTGGTGGCTGTCAGGCTCGCGCCGGGTCTGATCCGGCAGCGCGTCGCTTCGGGACAGGAAAGGCTCGACGCGCTGGCCCGGCTGCGCCGTCAGCTCGATCCCCGGGCGCCTTTGCAGCGCGGCTATGTGCTGGTCAGCGCGCCGGGCATCGCGGCGGTGAAATCGCGCGCGGAAGCGGGCTTGCAGCCTCTCCTCACGCTCGAATTCGGCGATGGCACGCTTGATGTCGTTCCGGCCGGTGCGGAAGCGACTGCGGCCATGCCCAAAGCGCCCGAGAAACCCCGGCCGAAGGCGGGTCGTGCGGCGAGCGACGATCAACCGAAATTGCTTTGAATTCGTCTCTTTGGTAGGATCTACCCCATGCTGATGTCATCCCGCGACGCGACCGCCCTCCTCCAGTACCAACCCAACGGATACCGTGTGATCAGGGCCGGGCGCCATGTGTTCTGCGCGGTCAGCGGGCGGGAGATCCCGTTGGAAGAACTCACCTATTGGAGCGTGGACCGGCAGGAAGCCTATGCCACTCCGGAGTTGGCGACGAAGCGGCTGCTGGGCCGGGCGTGAGCCGCCGATCCCCGTCGATCATCCGATCCGGTCTGGTGATCGGGCTTGTCCTTCTGGCCGGCTGCGGCGCTTCCCAGGGAAAAGGCCCCACAGCGCGGCCTGGTCTCGCGCCGGTCGCGCCATCCCATCCTTCCCGGCCCGCTCTGCCCGCGAGCTTCTCCCTCGCGGGCGAAACGACGCAGGGCGGGTGGATCAGGGGCGTGGTGCCCGGCGGAACCGTCCGGCTGACGCTGGATGGCGATCCGGTCGGTTTCGACAATGACGGCGCCTTCTTCGCCGCGTTCGACCGCGACCAGAAGTCCAGCGCCGTGTTGCGCGCGCAGCTCGGCGATGGCCGGGTAGTGGACCGCGTGCTCGCGATCTCGCCGCGTGCCTGGAATATCGAGCATGTGAACGTCGCCCGCAGCCCGGGCGGGCCGACCGCAGCCTTCATGCGCATCCGCGAGCCCGAACTGGCCCGGATCGCCGCCGCGCGAGACGTGCAGGCGAAGAGCGAGGGCTGGTCGCAAACCTTCGTCTGGCCGGCGAGAGGCCGCATATCGGGCCGTTTCGGATCGCAACGCATCTATCGCGGCGAACCGGGCAGCTATCATTCGGGGCTGGACATCTCCACCGGCACCAGCGGCACGCCTTTCGTCGCTCCCGCCGACGGCGTGGTGGTGCTGGCTGCGGACCATCCTTTCACGCTGGAAGGCAATCTGCTGATGATCGATCACGGCATGGGCCTGAACAGCGCGTTCCTGCACTGCTCGCAAATCCTCGTGAAAGAAGGCGAGCGCGTGAAGCAGGGTCAGGTGATCGGGCGCATCGGCGCGACCGGCCGCGCGACCGGTCCACATCTTCACTGGAGCCTCAAATGGCACGATGCGCGGCTGGATCCGCTTCTTTTCCTCGGACCGATGCCTTGAGGCCTCGCTCGCGGGATTGCCTTCTCGCACCCGTTTCGTAGAGCGGTCCCATGCGCCGCGCTTTCCTGCTCCTGCTGCTCGGCAGCTTGCTGGCGCTGACCTGGTGGCGCACGCCACGGCCTCCCCGATTGCCGGAGCTTCCCTTCGTGACTTTCACGCCGCTCGATACAGACGGTCTCGAACGGCTGCCCGCCGGAATGACTCTGGCAGGCGCGTGGCAGCTGACGGGGCGAAACGATCATTTCGGCGGCTATTCCGCGCTCGTCCCGTTGGGTGAGGGGCGCTTCCTGGCAGGGAGCGACCGCGGGCGGTTCCTGCGTTTCTCCGACCCGACGCGCGGCTCTCCGGCGACCGAGATGGGCTGGCTCGCGCCGGAGCGGAACGCGGATAAGACCATGGTGGATATCGAATCGCTGACCCGCGATGCCGCTACCGGCCGGATCTGGGCGGGATACGAAGGATACAACGCGATCGAGCGGCTGACGCCCGATCTTCGCCTGTCGCGTCGCGTCCGGCCTGCGGCGATGCGCGACTGGCCCAGCAATGGCGGCCCCGAAGGGATGACACGCCTGCGCGACGGCCGTTTCATCGTGCTGGCTGAAACGCCATCGGGCTGGTTCGACGAGACGAGCCCTGCTGTCCTGTTTCCGCGCGATCCCGTGGTCGTCGTCAAGCCGATCAGGTTCCGTTTCAAGGCTCCGCAGGGCTATCGGGCGACCGATATCGCACAATTGCCGGATGGCCGGGTGCTGATGGTGGCGCGCAGCGTCAAGCTGGGCCTGCCGCCCCATTTTTCCGGGAAGCTGCTGCTTGCCGATCCGCGCACGATCAAGGCAGGCAAGGTCTGGTCGGGCAAGGAGATCGCACTGCTGGACGGTGCCGTGCCGATGGACAATTTCGAAGGGCTGGCGATCGTGCCGCTGGCAGAAGGCGCGGTCGAGATCTGGCTTGTCTCCGACGACAACACGTCGCTGCTCCAGCGCACTCTGCTGCTGAAGCTTCGCTGGACGCCACCCCCGATCAAAGTGCCGAAAGATGCCGACGGCGCACGCAAAAAGGCGCGCCGGGATGCGGCGCGCCATGATTGAGCATCGAAGCAGAACCGCCGAAGCGGCTCTGCGTCAGGCTGCGGCCTGAACCTTCGCCAGTTCGCGCTTCACCTTGCGCGCGCGCGGGGACAGCTTGGTTTCCGCCGTCTTCAGCAGCCAGTTATCGAGGCCGCCGACATGCTCGACCGAGCGCAGGCCCTGCGTCGAGACGCGGAACTTGAAGCTGCGGTCCAGCTTTTCCGACAGCAGCGTGACGTTCTGCAGGTTCGGCAGGAACACGCGCTTCGTCTTGTTGTTGGCATGGCTCACATTGTGGCCAATCTGCCGGCCTTTGCCGGTGAGTTCGCAAATGCGCGACATGATATCTCTCGTTCGATCTGGACCGCAGTCCACAGGAAGCGGGGCGCATAGCGGGGGTGGTCCGTTCCGTCAAGCAATCGCGCGCTATTGCCGCATGCGCATGCGCGCACTAGCGATCGGGGCATGACTCGCTGGCCCTTGCCCCCGCCGATGGACCGTGCGCTTGCCCTGGCGCGGGACGCGGCGCAAGCGGGCGAAGTGCCGGTCGGCGCGGTCGTGATGCGTGATGGCGCCGTGATCGCCGAGGCGCATAATGCGCCGCGCGGGCTGCATGATCCGACCGCCCATGCGGAGATCCTGGCGATTCGGCGCGCGGCGGAAGCGCTGGGGCGGGAACGGCTCGAGGATTGCGAGCTCTGGGTCACCCTGGAACCTTGCGCGATGTGCGCGGGCGCGATCGCGCATGCGCGGATCGCCAGGCTCTATTACGCCGCGCCCGATCCCAAGGGCGGTGCGGTGGAACATGGTGCACGCGTGTTCGAGCAGCCGCAATGCCTCCATCGGCCCGAGATCTATTCCGGCATGGGGGAAAGCCAAGCGGCGGAGTTGCTGCGGGACTTCTTCCGCGAACGGCGCTAGACCTCGATCGTCTCAGACTGGATCGGCCTGACGATCAAGGTTCTCACCGATGGCCTACAGCCCGCGCCAGATCTTCACGGGCGTCTTGTCCGGCGGGCCGAAGCGGCGCTTGTCGCAGACGGCCGGCAGGAAGTCCTTGCCGTAGCAGAGCCGCATTTCCTGCAACCAGCCCTTCTTGTTGAGCACGAGGCCGACATGCTTCGGCTCCCAGCCGCGATTGGCATCGGCAAAGGCCTTGCGGATATCGCCCGCGGTCAGGCCGGGCTTGCGCGAGATGCGGTCGTAATCGGGCCAGCGCAGGCTCTGCCAGAGGATCGTGGTGATCCTGAAATAGGTCTCCGGCCGCCGCGCCATGCAGCTGCCATGCTTGGCCCATTCATGCGCCATCAGCCGGGCCGATGGCGTCATGCACAGGCCCTTTCGGATCGTGGCGGGGGCCGGCGGCGGTCCGGCGCGGCACCATTGCGGCCAGTTCCCGCCCGATCCTTCGGGCCAGAGCCCATGGACGATGAAGCCGAAGCGCCCGTTGCGGGGTGAGCATTGCATCCGGTCGTCCGCGCTGTCTTCCCGTCCGCGACAATGTTCCGGCGACCAGCTGAGCGCGAGCGTGTAGCTCTTGACCGGAAGCCGGCGGGTTTCCCCGTCCTGCGCGATCTTCGGGACGGCGGGCGCGGTTTCCGGCACCTGGCATTGATAGGCCTGGGCATGCGCCACGCTGGCCATCGCCAGGAGCGGCAATGCTGCCAATCCGTGCTTCACAGCGGCGTGAAATCCAGCCCGATATCGGCGGCGGGCGCGCTTTGCGTGAGGCGGCCGACGGAGATGTAATCGACCCCGGTCGCCGCGACAGCGGCGATGGTCGCCAGCGATATGCCGCCCGAAGCTTCGCAGGGAACGCGGCCAGCCACGATGGCCAGCGCCTCGCGCAGCTTGTCCGGGCCCATATTGTCGAGCAGCAGATGGCTCGCTCCGGCTTCCAGCGCGGGAGCGATCTGCTCGATATGGTCGACTTCGCAGATGATCCGCTCCACGCCTGCTGCACGCGCGCGGCGGACGGCTTCGCCTACCCCTCCGGCGACCAGGACATGGTTGTCCTTGATCATCGCCGCGTCCCACAGGCCCATGCGATGGTTCTGCGCGCCGCCCATGCGGGTGGCGTATTTCTCCAGATGGCGCAGGCCGGGAATGGTCTTGCGGGTATCGAGCAGCACCGTCTTCGCGCCGCCCATCGCATCCACATAGGCACGGGCCATGGTGGCTATGCCGGAGAGATGCTGCACCGTGTTCAAGGCGCTGCGTTCCGCCGTCAGCATGGCCCGTGCATTGCCCGACAGGCGCATCAGGTCGGCGCCGGCCTCGACCTGCGCGCCTTCTTCCACCAGCAGCTCGATTTTCATCGCGGGGTCGAGCGTGCGGAAGAAGGCGGCGGCAATGGGCAGGCCCGCGACCGTGATCGGATCGCGGCTGTCCATCACGCCGGCAAAGCGCGCATCTGCGGGAATCACGCTTTCCGAAGTGACGTCACGCCCGCCGCCGGGAAAACCTGCACCGAGATCTTCCGCCAGCGTTGCGGATACGAATTGCGCGAGGTCGAACCCCGGCAGCGACCAGTCTGACAAAGTGCCCCCCGTTTTGCCGAGCTCTAGTGGACGAAGCGGGCGACCACGTCGCGATAGCTGCGGCTGACCTTCACCTGCGCCCCGCTTTCCAGCACCAGGAAGCATTCGCCATTGGTGTGCGGCTTGACCTGGCGTACCTGGTCCAGATTGACGATGGTGGAGCGGTGGACGCGCTGGAACAGGCGCGGATCGAGCCGGCGTTCGAGATCCTTCATCGTTTCGCGCAGAATCAGCGAATTGTCGCCGGTATAGATGCACATGTAATCGCCCGCGGCTTCGATATGCTCGATCGAATCCACATCTACGCGGAAGATCTGCCCGCGATCCTTGATGTTGATCAGCTTCTCGTAGCGGCCGGTGTTGTCTTCTTCTTCCGGCATCTGGTCCATCGCGTCGGGCGCGACTTCGGACAGCACGGTCTTGAGCTTCTCCGCCTCGTCAGCGGAGCGCTTCTCGGCCAGGCGCGTGCGGACGCGGTCCAGCGTGTCGGCGAGCTTGTCCACGTCCACCGGCTTCATCAGGTAATTGACCGCATTCGCCTCGAAGGCGCGGATCGCATGTTCCTGATAGGCGGTCACGAAGACGAATAGCGGCGGCTCGATCTCCATCACGCCCTTGACCACGGAAAAGCCGTCGAAACCTGGCATCTGGATGTCGAGGAAGACCAGGTCGGGCTTCTCGGTCTTGATCTTGCGGATCGCCTCGCGCCCATTGGCGCAAGTGTCGATGATCTCGACGTCGGGAAAGGCTTCGAGGCGGAGCTGCAGGCCCTGAACGGCCAGCTTTTCATCATCGACGAGAATGGTGCGAATGGTCATGCATTGGATTCCAGAGGACGCCTGTCGGCCAGGGCCGTCACGGCGGGCCGAGCGGCGAGTTTCGGGTCGAGCGAAAGATCCGGCTGCGTGGCCGGTTCATATGGGAGTTCGATGATGACCGTGAAGCCGCCTTCGGGCGGCGTACGGATCTCGAAGCGATGATCTTCGCCGTAAGCCTGTGCCAGGCGGTCGCGAATATTGGGCAGGCCCACGCCAGTCGAAACCATGTCTCCGCCACCAGCCATCACGCCGGGCAAGCTCGTGCCGCCACCGCTGTTTTGCAATCCCGGACCGGTGTCGGAGACGGTGACGCGAAGCTTCTGCCCGATGAGCTGTGCGCAGATGCGGATTTGTGCCCCTTCCTCCTGCGGAGAGACCGCGTATTTGATCGCATTTTCGACCAGCGGCTGGAGCAGCAGCGACGGCAGCAGCGCATTCGCCGCTTCAGGATCGATGCGGAAATCGGTCCGCAGCCGTTCCTCGAATCGCATTCGTTCGATGTCGAGATAGAGCTTCAGCGTCTCGACCTCTTCCTCGATGCTCACCTTGCTTCCCGGCTCGTTGATCAGCGTGTGGCGCAGGAAGGAGGACAAGCGGGTGAGCATCGCATTGGCGGGTTCGGTCTGTTTCAGCAGCACCAGGGTGGAGATCGAGTTCAGCGTGTTGAACAGGAAATGTGGATTCAGCTGATAGCGCAGCATGGCGAGCTGGGCGGATGTCGCCTGCGCTTCGAGCTGGAGCATCTGGTCGTTCTGCTCCTCGATCTGGAGGAAGAAATTGATCGCGTAATAGAGCGCCGACCATGCGCCGAGCAGGGTGAGATCGATATAGAACACGCCGATGAACAGTTGCGCGAAGCTGGCATTGGCGCCGGCCTGGTAAAGGCTGATGACCCAGCCATTGATGAAGGCCGATACGCTGACCGCCAGTGCGAGCACGATCGCGGTCACGCCCCAGGTGACGAGCGGGCGGCGATGGATGAGCTGGCGGTAGATCACCGACAGGATCGAGCTGATCGACAGGCCGGTGACGGTCGCGATCAGCACCAGGACCAGGAAGGATAGCGGCCGCTCGTTCGCGATCGTCGTGATGCCGCGCAGCACGAGAGCTCCGCCCCAACCCGCGATCTGCAATTGCCAGAAAGCGCGGTTCTTGTTGGCGAAGAAGGGCGTGGGACGAAGAGGCAATACCGCCATGTTCCGGGTCTTAGCCTATTTCATGCGGACAGTCAGACAGATTTGTAACAGACGGGGGTGGTGACGGTTCCTGCGTCACGGTTCGGCGCGGGGCCCTACTTCACCGCAAATGCGCGGGACCAGTCCGCTGCGCCGGTCGCCCGCATCACCTGGCGTAGTTTCGCGATCTCGGCTTCCATCAGCACGGCGCGGGCTTCCCAGGCATCATGCGTGCCGCTGGCGTGGAAAGCGGGATCGTAGCGACGGCCCCAGCCGCGCATCAGCCGCGGGCCGGCCGCCGGATCGAAGCCCGCATTGGCCAGCAGCCAGACGGCCAGCCGGTCGGCCTCGCGCTCGGCTGCGAGCGTCCGGGCGGGATCATTTCCGCCTCTGTCGAGCCGGGCGCCATGGCGCAGGATGACATGGGCCAGCTCATGCGCGATCGCGACGGCGAGCTCCGGATCGTCCAGCACATCGGCCGGCCGGCGGGAGGAGGCGAAGCTCTGCCCGATCAGCACGCGCTGCCCGTCCGCCTGGGCGCTGCGACCATCGGTCTGCATGGCGAACGTACTGGCGCAGGCGGGCACGCCCGCGATGGTTGCGGGCTCCTCGCGTCCCGCGATGGCGATGGTGACCTTGCCGTTGCGCGCCAGCGCCGTGTCGATCAACCGGTGGACCGCGGCGAGCCGGGCATAGTCCCCCGTGCGCGCGCCGGGCAGATCCGCCATCCTTGTGCCGTCGATCGCGGCGATCTGCTGGTTGGACGCCAGGCCGGCGAGATCGGCGGGCGAACCCTTGGCGACGGCCTGGACCGCAATGTCGCCCACTGCCCTGGTCTCGTCGATCCCGATCGCCGCGCGCGCGGCGTCGGGCGTGCCGTAGTTCATCGCGTCCTGCAGCAGGAGACCGATCGCGGGACGTACGTCGCTGCAATAGCGGGCATTCGCGGTCGCCAGCCGCCAGCCGAGCGATTGCAGGCGCGCATCGTCCTGCTGCATCGAGCCGAGCGTCGCCGCGACGGAACGGTCGGCCGGATCGATGCTTGCAGGCCAAGCGGGCGATGTGACCAGCAGGCAGGCCACCACACCGATGCGGAGCGCCGGGCGGATCACGATTTCACTTGCGGTTTCCGCGCGGCGGCGACCGCTTTGGTCAGTTCGTCGCGGCCGATGGCGCCGGAAAACGCCTGATCGCCGACGACCCAGGCGGGTGTACCGTTGAGGCCGAGTTGCTCCGCGATGGCCATGTTGCGCGAAAGTTCCGCCTCGACCGCACGTGACGCGGCGAACTTCGTGGCGCGGGCCATGTCGAGCCCTGCCCTGGACGCCGCCGCGGCGATCGCCTGCGCGGAAGGGCGGCCGGCTTCGAACATCGCCTGGTGGAACGCGGGATATTTGCCCTGCTCTGCGGCCGCGAGCCCCATGCGCGCGGCATCGACGCTTTCCTGCGAGAGGATCGGGAATTCGCGCATGACCACCTTGAGATCGCGGTTCTCGGCGATCAGCGCATTCACTTCTTCCACGCTCTGGCGGCAGAAGCCGCAGGCATAATCGCTGAATTCGACCAGCGTGACCGAGCCTTTCGGATTGCCGAGGATCGCGCCGGGAAACGGCGTCTTCACCTGCTCGCGAACGGGCGCCAACCGCCTGGCCTGTTCCTTTGCGTGCAGCCGCTCCATCGCCTGGGGCAGGATTTCGGGATGGTCGAGGAGATATTCGCGGACAGTCTGTTCGGTTGCGCCGCGCGTGAGGCCGCTGGTCTGCGCCGCCCATCCGCCTGCGAAGCCGAGGAGGAGAATGCCCAAAGGCATGACGACGAGCTTCAGCAAGCTGCGGGATCTGTTGTTCTCGAACATCCTAGCCGCGCTTACCGCGCTTTTTGTTCCGATCAAGCTCGGCTCTCGCCTGCATCGCGATATCCTGTGCTCTCAGCCAGTCGGCCGATCCTTCGGGCAGGCCGGCGGCCGCTTGTTCGGCGCTCTGCAAGGCCTGCGGATATTGGCGGTACATGGCTTGCGTCTCGGCGCTCGCCAGTTTTGCCCGGGGCAGATCGCCGCGTGCTTCGTAGACGACGCCCAGCTGATACCAGGCGAAGGGATTCTCCCGGTCGCGCGCGACGGCGGCTTTCAGCACGCGTTCGGCCTCGGCATGGTTGCCGGCGTCTTCGGTCGCGATCAGCGCATGGCCGAAGATCGCGGCGATGAGCGGATTGTTGCCCGTCATCTGGGTTGCCTGGCGCAGCGGCGTCAACGCTTCCTTGGCCCGGCCGGATTCGAGCAGGACCTGGCCTTTCAGTTCCAGGAAATAAGGATTGTTCGGGTCCGCCACGATCAGAGCGTTCGCTTCCTCGAGCGCCTTATCCGGGTAGGCGTCCTTGTGATAGGCGTAGGCACGGGCATAGCGCGCCGGGATGCTCGTGTTGCTTGGCGGATAGGCGACGAGCGTCTGCTGGGCGCTGGACAGATAGCCGTAGAGCTTGGCCTTGATTCGCACGAAGCGTTCCTGCAGCGCCTTGTCGGCGGGCTTTTCCCACGCGGGATCGCGTTCGTAGAGTTCCTGCAGGCTGGTGATGCGCTCGCCGGTCAACGGGTGGGTGCGGCTGAAGGCGGCCTCGTCGTCCTGGCTGTAGCCGTGCCGGAATTCGAGGTTCTGCAGCTTCTTGAAGAATTCGATCGATCCCCGGCCCGATATGCCGGCCCTGGAGAGGAATTGCGCGCCGGCCTGGTCCGCGCTCGATTCCTGGACGCGGCTGAACGCCAGGAACTTGCCCATCGCGGCCTGCTGGCCCGCGGCCATCACCCCCATCGCCGCGTCGGGCGCGCCGGCTGCGGCTGCGGCGACGCCCAGCAGCAGCGAAAGGATCGTGATGTTGGCGGCGGCACTCGCTCCTTCGTCGAACCGGATCACGTGTCCGCCGGTGATGTGGCCCAGCTCGTGCGCGATCACGCCCTGGACTTCCTCGGCGTTGTCGGCCGCGTTGATCAGCCCGCTATGGATATAGACCGCCTGGCCGCCCGCGACGAAGGCGTTGATCGAGGAGTCGTTCAGCAGCACGACATCGACATTGCCCGGCTCGAGCCCCGCCGCCCTGACCAGCGGGGCCGCGATATCCCGAAGGAACGCCTCGGTTTCCGCGTCGCGCAGGATCGACTGGGCAAGCGCGGGCTGCACGGCCAGCGTGAACGTGGCGAGGATTGCCAGAAGGCGGGCAAGCAGGCGCATCGAGGGTCTTGCTAGCGTGTTTGGGGCTGAACCTCCAATGAAGACTGCCTATCCCAATTGCGGATAATCGCCATCGCCGCGAAGCCGGGTGAGGCGCAGATAGGAGATCAGCCAGCGTCCATCGGGCTGGCGGCGATAGCGCTCGTGATAGTGGCCGTAGCCGTGCAGCGCGCGCGTGCCGTCATCGATATAGTCGAACAGCGGCCAGATCGCGCGCGCCTCGTCCTCGCTTTCGATCTCGATGATCGGCGCATGGCCGTGATGGACGGTCTTCCAGTTCTTCAGCGCGACCGAGAGCATCTGGGCGAATTCGCGCCCGCCGACCGTTACCGCCGGATCGCCTGCGGCAATCGCTTCCTCGACCGGTTTCAGCACTCCCGGCTCCTGGCCGGCGCCGAACGCCGCTTCCTCGCGCATGTCGAAGATCGCGTCATGGGTGAAGACGCCCGCCATGGCATCCCAGTTCTTGGTATCGAGATAATACCAGTAGGAACCCTTGGTGTTGCGGATTTCCTCGGCGGCGACCAGCCTGCTCAGCGCGTCCATCATCGTCTCCCGTCCGGCTCCGCCAATTGCAGGGCGCCGGTTCGGGCGCGATCCTAGGCGGGCAGGGGCGCTCGCCGCAATGGGGAATACGGGCCTACTTGCCTTCCAGCAGCTTGCGTGCGGCGCGTTCGAGCAAGGGGATGTCTTCCGGAACTTCGCCCAGCATCGCCACAGCGCCTTCAGGCAGGCGGCGGATCAACACCAGGCCGAATTCCCCGCCATCCTCCCGGATCGCTTCGAAGCTGCTCGTATCGAGTTTGCGGAGCTTCCTTGCCAGCCGCTCGCGCGGGGTGTCGACCGTTGCGATCGCCTTGCCGCTTTCCTCGCGCCGCATGCGCCGTTCGGCTGCGACCACGGCCTTGAGGCCCCCCTTGATCGTTTCGAGGAACTGCGCAAGTTCGCCGCAGCCGATGCCCATCCGATGGCCATGGCCCAAGGCGGCGGCATATTCGGTCAGCCGGGTCTTGTCGTAATCGGCGCCGAAGACGAGCTTCACCACCGGCGTCATCGGCGCGCGATCCTGCACCGCAAGGCCCGATGCCTCCACGAGCTCGGCGAATTCCTCGGGCTCGGCCGCCGCGGCGAGCGAGAAGTCGTAGGCGCGGCTGATCGCGGCATAGAGCGCGTGGCGCGTGCGATCCTCGTTGCGGCCGGCGGCCAGCGCCAGTTCGCGGGCCGAGGCAAGCCAGTCGCCCAGGCCCATATCCCTATCCCTGGCGATATCGGGCGCCGTTCCGCCATCCGGCGCGATATCGCAATCCGCTTCGAACCCGGCTTCCGAAACGATTGTCCCGGCGATCGCGAGATCGAGCGTTTCGAACGCGCCGCCTTCGTCCTCTTCTTCGTCCGCGAAGCCGATGCCCTTGAGGAAACCTTCGCCGAAAGCGGGCGCGGGCAGGGCATGCGCGACGCCGGATGCGCCTTCCAGCGGCAGGGCGAGATCGAGCACGTCGTCAACCTCGATATCCGGCAGTTGGGCCAGCGGATCGGGTCCGAGAACCTGATCGATCTCCAGCAGCAATTCGTCCGTGGTGAACTGGTCGGCCAATTCCTTCCAGTTGATCACGCCGAAGATGAAATCGATCGTGTCGTTCGCGCTCGAATAGGGCAGCAGGATGCCGCGATAGAGGATCGTGCGGCGCGCCTGGTTCACGAACTCGGCTTCGAAGCCAATCGGCGCCTGATTCGCCAGGATCTGCATGTAGTGATCGGTGATGCGCGAAAGCAGCGAGCGGCCGGGCACGTCATGCAGCCGTTCGATGCGGCCGGTCGCGCCGCATTCCTCGGCGAGCTCGTGGCCGAGATAGGCGATGCGGGGATTCTCCACCCCGTCGCTGAAATCGAGGAGGACGCTGAACGGGCCGAAATCGGGCAGGGCCTGCGGATCGAGATCCGAGATCAGCGGGAAGTGGCGGTCCTGTAGCAGGCTTGCCCAGTGATTGTAGGCGCGCACCTGCATGCGCCGCTCATCCTGGCCGATGGCCAGCGGCGGCGTCTCGTGGCCGGTATCGTCTTCTGCGGGATCGTAGTCCGGATCGTTGCCGAGATCGGCACCGCGACCGAAGGTCCCCCGTAGCGTATCCATTGCCGACAAGCCCCTGAATTTGCGACCGTGTTCTTCGCGATCGTGTTATGCAATTCAGCCCCTTGTGCCCCGCCATGGTAAACTTCCGGTTAAGTGACCTGTTCGCACCGGTTTTTTTGACGTCATGCCAGTAACGCAGGCGGATCGTCTGGCGCATATTCTGCGCGTGACGTCAGATGCCGCCGCATCGAATTTCGATGGCCCGATCCGCACCGGCCGCCTCTGGGATCGTCAGAAGCGGCCAAAGCCTCGATCGGTGCCGCACAGGCGATCCCAGAGGCGGAAATAGAGGCCGTAATTGCAGAGATACTGCTCGTGATGGCGCTGGTGGTGGCTGGCCGTGATCAGCCAGCCGCCGAGGCGGGAATGGACGAGCGCGCGGGGAAACATCTCCCAGCCCATGTGATTGGTGACCCCCATCACGGTCATGATTGCTAGGACGACGCCCAGCATCGCGACATGGATGGGGATGAGGAAGACCAGCGCCGGGATCACCACCGCGCCGGTCAGCGCTTCGAGCGGATGGAAGCTCATCGCGGCCCAGGCCGTGGGCGGGCGGCTGGCATGGTGGACCGCATGCGCGATGCGGAACGGGGCGGGGCGGTGCATCCAGCGATGGGTCCAGTAGAACCACGCATCGTGCGCAAGGAGATAGGCCGGGACGGACAGCGGCAGATACCACAGCGGCCAGGCGTTCCAATCGGTGTAGATGCGAGTCCAGCCCTGCTGCCGCCAGCCCCAGGCAACGATCCCCGCCGGCGCGCCGTAGATCGCGGCGGATGCCAGCGACCACCCGATCTCGCGGCGGATCTGCGCGCCCAGCCCCGCATGATGGCCGGGCCGCACGCGCGCGGTCGCCCAGGCGAAGCCGCCGCTGGCCAGCAGGTAGCGAATCGCCACGATCGCGCTCATCGCCAGGGCCGAGAGGAGAATTTCGTTCATCGTAAGGTATAAGAGGATGAACAGGTTGACACGGTTGACACTGTCCAGAGCAATCGTTCCGCCCCCTGCCGCAGCATTCTGCCGCTGCCGCCGATCGCGC
>CAMLQG010000006.1 GCA_946482075.1 uncultured Erythrobacteraceae bacterium | reverse complement strand
CAGGACAGCTCGAACTCTTCCTCCAAGGGCCATACCAACCATACGGCTTCGAATAAGCGCGGAGTGCCCTCCCCCGCTTGCGGGAGGGGTTGGGGGTGGGCATCGTGCTTGACTAAATCTCCAGCGAAACCGCGCCGAAGGGACGCTGCGTCGCCATATAGGTCAGCGCTTCCTTGGCCTCGTCGAATGGAAAGCTGCGGTCGTGGATCACCTTGATCCTGCCCGCATCAGCCTGCTCCTTGAAGAAGGCGAATGCCTCGGCCCATTGTTCCGGCGTGGAAGTGTAGGCGCCGTAGCCCTGGATGCTCACGCGGTTCAGGATCAGGTCGGAAAGCGTGATGGTGGAGGTGCGGCCGGCCGCGAAGCCCAGCACGATCGCCTTGCAGTAGCGGCCGCCGGCCTTCACCGCATCCGCGATCACCTGGCCACCGACCGAATCGATGATGATATCCACCCCCTTGCCGTCGGTTTCGCGCTGAATGTGTTCGGCGATGCTTTCCTTCGACAGGTCGATGACGTCATCGAAGCCCAGCGCGCGCGCCTGTTCGACCTTGGCGGCGGAGCCGGCGGTAGAGAAGACCCGCGCCGCGCCCATCGCCTTGGCCTGCTGATAGGCCGCATTGCCCACCGAACCGCCGATGGCGGTCGCGAGCACCACCTTGCCCGGGGCCATGCCGGCATCCTTGAGCGCGAAATAGGCGGTAGGATAGGCGACCGCGGCCTGCGACGCCGCGCCATCCGTCACCGAAGCGGGGATGATCCCGATATGGTCGCGTTCCACCGCGCAATATTCGGCCCAGCTGCCGGGCGCCATGAAGCCATAGATGAACGCGCCGAACATCACCCGGTCGCCCTTCTTGAGATCGCTCTTGCCCGGATCCTCGACCACGCCGGCACCCTGATTGCCAGGAATGGTGGGCAGGATGGCCGGCGGGAAGGTCGGCTCGTTCTCGTCATTGACGATCGCCTGGTCGAACGGGACCACGCCGGGCGCAGTCAGGCGCACCAGCACCTGCGTGTCGCTGATCGCGGGTATCTCGCGTTCCATCAGCTTGAGATCCTGCGTGCCGGTCTGGCCTTCCATGAACCAGGCTTTCATCGTGTCATCCTCCTGAAAAGATCGGGCGGCCCGGAACGGACCTTCAAACCATGGGCTGCTGGACTGGTTTGGCGAAAAGCGCAACTTCGATCTGTCCATCCCTCACCCGCACGATTGGCCGGTGATCAGAGCGGTAAATCGCGCTCTGCGATGCCCTGTATGCCATGGCGCGGCTTTGGCTTGCGGGCCCGCGGACCTCGATGCTAGGCAAGGGCAAACGACAAGATGGAAACAACGAGATGTCCCTGCTGAAAGACAAGGTTTGCATTATCACTGGCGGTGCCGGCAGCATCGGGCTCGCCTCGGCGCGGCTGTTCCTCGAACAGGGCGCCAAGGTCCTGCTCGTCGACCTGAAGGAAGAGACGCTCGCCAGTGCGGCCGGGGAACTCGCTTCGGACAATGTGATCACGCAGGCAGCCGATGTCGGCGACGCGGCGCAGACCAAGGCCTATGTGGACGCCGCCGTCAGCCGGTGGGGCAAGGTCGATGTCCTGTTCTGCAATGCCGGTAATTCCGGCCCGATCGGAGGCATCGAGGATTATCCCGAGGAAGCGATGGATGCGGTGTATCGCGTCCATGTGCGGGGTAGCTTCCTTGGCGCCAAGCATGCGATCCCGCATATGGGCGAAGGCGGCAGCATCATCGTGATGTCCAGCGTCGCCGGGCTCGGCGGAAGCCCGGGGGTCTATGCCTATGCCACGGCCAAGCACGCCCAAGTGGGCTTCATGCGGTCGCTGGCGAAGGAAGTCGCGGCGCGCAAGATTCGCGTGAACAGCCTTCATCCGGGGCCAATCGACAACAGTTTCCAGACCGCGATCGAGGACGCGTTCAGCCCGCTGATCGGCGGCGGCGACGCGACTGCGCTGATGAACACGATGATCCCGATGGGCCGCCACGGCAAAGCCGAGGAAATCGCGCAGGCGGCACTTTTCCTTGCCTCGCCCATGAGCAGCTTCATGACCGGCAGCATCATGGTTGCCGATGGCGGGTTCACCGCCTGACCGTCGCAAACGGCGGCGATTCTCGAAAAGCGACGCCTCGGCGGCGGATCGCGTGCGCCCGGCTGACATCTTCGAAAAATTGCAACTGGGGGCAATTACTGCTACGTTCAGGCTTTAATAGCTATGTTCCGCTCATCGGGCTGCGATGGTACATTATCAGCCTGCAAACGTGCCCATTTTAGCGATGTAGCGCGCGGGATAGGATAGGAAGCCCCCATGAACGAAGTTTTGGACGTCACCAAATACGGCAACAAGAGCTATGTGCGGGCGGCGCTCGGCATGCAGTTCAAAGGTATGCCGGATTACGAGAACTATCTGCGGGAAGCCGGAGAAGAAGTTCCCTGGACCGTGGCAACCCGCGGGACGCACGATCCCCAGAACCGTCCGCTCCCCTATGAATATTTCCTCGACGCGAAATATGTCCCCGAGGAAATCGAGAAAATCTGGAAGAAGTGCTGGCAGGTAGCCTGCCGCGCCGAAGACATTCCCAATGTGGGCGATCGTGTCGCTTATGACGTCGGGCCGCTGTCCTTCCTGGTCGTCCGTTCCGACGAGAATACGTTCAAGGCGTTTTGGAACAGCTGCCGCCACCGCGCGCGGAAACTGTGCAACGATGAAACCGAATCAGGCGACATGATTCAATGTCCGTTCCACGCCTGGTCCTACAATCTGGACGGCAAGCTCATCTGGGTCCCGCGCGAGGAGGAATTCCCCAGCGTGCAGGTCGGTGCCGTCAGCCTGCGCCAGGTCCAGTGCGATGTCTGGGGCGGCAACGTCTTCATCAATCCCGATCTCAACGCGCCGTCGCTGAAGGAAGTTCTGGGCGTTCTGCCCGAGCACTTCAAGGATTGCCCGCTGGAAGATCGCTACACGGCCGTTCGCATCAAGAAGAAGGTGCGGATCAACTGGAAGTCCGGAATGGAAGCCTTCCTCGAAGGCTACCACGTCCTGACCACGCATCCGTCCGGCATGCCGATGTTCGGTTCGACCTACACCCAGACCGATTGCTGGGATGACGGCGTTTCGGCGGTCAGCCGCCTGATCACGCCGGCACTGGTGCCCGATGGCTGGGTCAAGGACGAAGTCACCCCGCGCCTGGCGCTGGAACTGTTCTGCAACACGTATGACCTGCCCGCACCGCCTGCGGATCGCGGCGAGACGGTTGCCGATGCGCGGGAATATGCAGCTGGGGAAATCGCCAAGAAATACGGCGAGGCATCCGGTATCGATTTCAGCGGCCGCTCGATCTCCTACATGGTGGACATGCACCAGTGGTGGTCGTTCCCGGCGTTCTTCCCTTGGTGGGGCGAAGGCCTGCCCTGGTGGTACAACTTCACTCCGCTGGGCGAGAGCCCGGACGAATGCATCATGGAAATCCGCCTGCTCCTGCCCAAGCCGAAGGACGGCCCGGCGCCAGCCCCCGGCAAGACCGTGTGGGTCGATTTCGACGAGCAGGGCCGCGACTACCCGGAAACCGGCCAGCCCGGCTACCTGATGGACGAAGACATGGAAAACATGGAAGCCGTCCACAAGGGCATGAAGGCCACCGATCCGCAGGTGGCTCGCCCGGTGCTCGCCACGTACCAGGAAATCCGCATCCGTCATTTCCATGAAGCCTATATGCGGGCGATGGGAATCGAGGGTTAAACACGACATTGCACGACGGACCGGCACCCTGATGCCGGTCCGTCGCGGCATTTCCTTCAGCTGCGTTGCGCCCTGCGCAAGGCGGATTTGCCGTTAAGGGCGGATTTGCTATCCCTCGCTCCAGCGTGAACGCGCCAGTATCGGTGGCTCGGATCGCATTTGGCAACGGGCTGCCGTGCCCCAGGCAGTCTCATCGATCTCAGGCCAATCACTTTTCGGGCCGACCATGAATGGATATGAGCATGGCTTCAGCGGTCGAGGACACTATCAGGGGCGGCCGCTCCACGGATGCTTTGTTCACCCCCATCACGATCAATTCGCTCACTCTGCCCAACCGCATCGTCATGGCGCCGATGGGGCGCTGCTTCGCCGAAGACGGGGTGATCGCGCCCGGTTACGCGGAATATTACTCGAAGCGGGTCGAAGGCGGGGCCTCGCTGATCATGGGCGAAGCCAGCGGGATCATGGACGGGGCGAGTTCCAACCCCACCAGCCCCAGCTTCTATGGCGAAGCCGCGTTGCAGGCCTGGCAAGGCCCGATCGACGCGGTCCATCGCGCAGGCGGCTTCTTCTGGCCGCAGATCTGGCATGCGGGCCTTGCCCGCGCGCCGGGCACCGCACCGCTGACGGAACTGCCGTCGATCGGACCGTCGGACTGGTATATCCCCAACACGGACGAGAATCTCGTTCCCCAGCCCGGCTCCCCCTATGGCGCGCCGATGAGCGATTCGCAGATCGCCGACGTGATCGCGCGCTACGGCGATGCGGCGAAGGCCGCACAGGACATGGGCTGCGACGGCGTGGAGATCCACGGCGCCCACGGCTATCTGCCCGACCAGTTCTTCTGGCCGGTGATGAACCGCCGCAGTGACCGCTATAACGGCCCGACAATGCGCGAACGCGCGCGCTTCGCCGCCGAAGTCACCGCCGAGGTGCGCCGCCGCACCGGGCCGGCCTTCCCGATCTCCTTCCGTTTCTCGCAGTGGAAGCTGCAGGATTACGACGCGCGGATCGTGACCACGCCGGATGATGTCGAGCAGCTGACCGGCGCGCTCGCCGATGCCGGCGTCGACGTGTTCCACGTATCCGTGCGCCGTTTCTGGGAAGCAGCTTTCGAAGGCTCGGAACGCACGCTGGCCGGCTGGACTCGGCAGCTTTCGGGCAAGCCCGTGATCACCGTGGGCTCGATCACGCTGGACCAGCCCTTCGGCGTGGGCGCGAAGGATTATGCCGCGCATTTCCGGAAGGGCACGGAAGAACTGCTCGATTTCGCGAGGCCGCAGAGCATGGACAAGGTCATGGCGCTGTTCGACCGCGGCGAGTTCGACATGATCGCGGTCGGCCGTGCGATCATCGCCAATCCCGATTGGGCCGCCATCGTGCGCGAAGGCAACTATGCGCAACTCAAGAGCTATGACCGCAGCATGCTTACAACGCTGGACTAGTGACCGATCAGTCTGATCCCATCATCCGGTTTGCTCCACGTGACGATAATGGCTAGTTTGTGCCCATAGCACGGTGCACAGCGCCACCAGACATTGGAGAGCCCGGATGAGCGGTGAAGTAGAAGAAATCGTCGACGACTACTGGCAGTGGGGCAAGGCGGACAAAGGCCCGCGCGTGCTGCACACCATGATCCGCATCAAGGATGTCGACAAGTCGCTGCAGTTCTACTGCGAAGGGCTGGGCATGAACCTGCTCGACCGGCATGATTTCCCCCATGCCAATTTCTCGATCCTGTTCCTGTCCTATGCCGGCTACAAGGATGGCCCGGCCGCGCTGGAACTGACCTACAACTGGGGTCGCGAAGAAGATTACACTCATGGCACCGGCTACGGCCATATCGCCATCGGGGTGCCGGACATCGACGCCGTGTATGAACGCCTTGCCAAGTTCGGCGGCGAACAGGTCACCGCGCCGAAGAAGATGGTCCCGGGCGCGCCCAAGCTGGCCTTCGTCAAGGATCCGGACGGTTACGCGATCGAACTGATCCAGACTGCCGTCTGACCATGGATACGCTGACAACGACACTGGCGGCCGACGCTTCGCTGATCGAGGGCCTGCGCGCCATCGTCGGCGATCGCGGGCTGATCCTGGGAGAGGACGCGGCGCAGCGGTCCTGCGATCCGTTCCGCAACGTGCCTCCGGCCGGCGGCATCATCGTGCGCCCCGCAAGCACGCAGGAAGTGTCGCAAGTCATGGCTTATTGCCACCAGCGGGGCCAGCGCGTGGTTACGCATGGCGGCCGCACCGGCGTGGCCGGCGGGGCCTATGCGGACGAGGATCAGATTGTCCTTTCGCTCGAGCGGATGAACGCGATCGAGGAAATCGACCATTTCAACCAGGTGGCGGTGGTCCAGGCCGGCGTTCCGATCGAAGCGCTGCAGAAGGCGGCGGAGAACGAGAATCTGTTCTACCCCGTCGATCTCGGCGCCAAGGGCACGGCGACGGTCGGGGGGACCATTTCCACCAATGCAGGCGGCAACCGCGTGCTGCGCTGGGGGATGACCCGCTTCAACCTGCTCGGCGTGGAAGCCGTGCTGGCGGACGGAACGATCGTTTCGGCGATGAACCGGCTGACCAAGAACAACACCGGCTACGACATGAAGCAAGTCTTCGCCGGGACCGAAGGCACGCTGGGCATCGTCACCCGCGCGGTGATGCGCCTGGTGCCCAAGCCCGCCAGCCAGAAGGTCGCGTTCGTCTCCGTGCCGAACTACCAGTCGGTGCTCGACCTGCTCAACCAGGCGCGCCGCCTGGCGTCGCTTTCCGCATTCGAAGTGATGTGGAAGGATTACTACGACATGATGGCCGCCAGCGACACGGGCCGCCGCCCGGTCGAACCGAACAGCCCGTTCTACGTGCTGATCGAAGCGATGGGCTATAGCGAGGAGCTGGACGAGCGGCAGTTCATGGAATTCCTCGAGACAGCTTTCGAGAAAGGTCTGATCGACGATGCAGTGACGTCGCAATCGCTCGGCCAGGTAGCGGAACTCTGGAAGGTACGCGAAGGTGCCGAAGTGCTGATGCACGAGATGTGGCCCTTCGTCAGCAGCGACATCAGCGTCGACATCCGCAAGACGGACGAATTCGTCGGCAAGGTGCGCGAAGCGCTCGGCGCGGCCTATCCGGGCTTCAAGATGGCCACCTTCGGCCATCTGGGCGACGGGAACATCCATATCGGCATCCATGTCGGCGAGAAGACGGTCGAGGAGGAAATCAACGTCGAACGCATCCTCTACGACGTGCTCAAAGGCTATGACAGCGCGCTTACCGCTGAGCATTGCGTGGGGCGGGTGAAGAAGGAATTCCTCCCCGAACACGTCTCCGCCGGGGCGATGACGACGATGCACCGCTTGCGCGATGCACTCGATCCGGACCGTATCCTCAACCGGGACGTACTCTTCTGATGCCGGCGTCAAGCTGACCTTCGCTTGGGAGAGGGAAGGTCATGAACACAGCACAGCGCTCGGAACCCACGGTGTGGAACATGGATCATGCGTCCGTGCGCACGCTGTGGGCGATCGTGGAGTATCACGCGAAGCGGACGCCCGAGCGCGAGGCGATGCAGTTCGATGGGCGCATCACCAGCTATGCGCAGATGGCGGCACGGTCGGTAGCGATGGACGCCGATCTGCGCGCGCGGGGCGTGAAGCCGGGCGAACGGGTGGCCTATCTAGGCAAGAACAGCGACACCTATTTCGGCCTGCTCTTCGCCTGTTCGCGCGCCGGCATCGTGCTGGTCCCGCTCAACTGGCGGCTCGCGCCGGACGAGTGGGAATTCATTCTCGGCGACGCCGAAGTGAACCTCGTGATCCATGACGATCACTTCGCGGCGGAAGCGGCGGAACAGGCTCGGCGCAAGCCCGGCCTGCAGCTCGTCCGGATCAACGATCTAGGAAGCGAGGCGC
Organism: uncultured Erythrobacteraceae bacterium; assembly: GCA_946482075.1. The sequence continues at coordinate 55,374 of CAMLQG010000006.1, read as the reverse complement.
CGGCCACCATCCCGCCCGCGCAGGACGATCCGGATGCTGTAACCGTCCAGATGTACACCTCGGGTACCACTGGGCGCCCCAAGGGCGCGATGCTGTCCAACTGGAACCTCATCGCGCAACGCGAGCCGGGCTATGCCCAGAAAGTCGACTGGTATCCAACGCATGACGACGTCACGTTGGTCGTGTCCCCGGTCGCCCATGTAGCGGGCACGGTCTTCGCCATGTGGAACCTCTATTCCGGCGGCAAGATCGTGATCATGCGGGAGTTCGAGCCGGCGCTGACGGTCAGGCTGATGAACGAGACCGGCGTCACCGTGACGCTGCTGGTGCCATCGGCGCTGCACATCCTGCTCGAACATCTCGAGAAGACGGGCGAGACGGTCAAGGCGATCCGCCTGATCGCCTACGGCGCTTCCCCGATGCCCGAAGCGGTGCTGGCAAAGGCGCAGTCGATGCTGCCGGCCGGATATGTTGCCATGTACGGGATGACCGAAGCAGGGGGCATCGCCTCGGCGCTCGGCCCCGAACATCACGAGGGCGAAGAGCGGCCCAAGCTGCGTTCGGTCGGCACGCCCTTCCCCGGAGGCGCCGTGGCGATCGTGGATATGGAAGGCAATTTCCTGGCCCAGGGGGAGGAGGGCGAGATCGTCGTCCAGTCCGCCCAGATCATGAAAGGCTACTGGAAGCGCCCGGAATCCACGGCCGAAGCCATGCTGCCCGGCGGCTGGTTCCGCACCGGCGACATGGGCCGGTTGGACGAGGACGGCTTCCTCTACGTGTTCGACCGGGTGAAGGATATGATCATCACCGGGGGCGAGAACGTCTATCCGGCGGAAGTCGAGAACCTGCTGTTCGACCACCCTGCGATCCGCGACGCCGCCGTGATCGGCCGCCCGTCCGAACGCTGGGTGGAGGAAGTCTGCGCGGTGGTCACGCTGAAGCCTGGCGCCTCGCTGACGCTGGAGGAGCTGCGCGGATGGGCCAGAGGCCGCATCGCCGGCTTCAAGATCCCGCGCGCGCTCGCCATTGTGGACGAGCTCCCACGCAATGCCGGCGGCAAAGTCCTGCGCCGTCATCTACGCGACGCGAAGCTGGAGATGGCGGACTAGCGTTCTCGTCATCCCAGCGTAGGCTGGGATCGGTCTGATCGTCGCGCCAAGCCACCAGAGACCCCAGCCTACGCTGGGATGACGAGAGGAAAAAAGGCGGGGCGCTCACCCCGCCTTTTCCGTACTCGGCCGTGATCTTACTCGGCCGGTTCCAACGTTTCCGCCTTGGCGGGCGTGGGCGCATTGAACTGGGCGGTGAGATCCGCGACGCGTGCTTCGTATTCGGCAATCGAGGCTTCCTTGACATGGCCATATCCGCGGATGTCGTAGGCGGCGGCGGCGAGTTCGATCGCGGTGGAGAGATTGCGCTGTTCCAGCCGGTTCACGATGTCGCGCATCTGGGCCTTGTAGTCCTGGATCAGGCGCCGTTCGAAGCGGCGTTCCTGCGTGTAGCCGAAAATGTCCAGCGGCGTGCCGCGCAGGCCCTTGAACTTCTTCATGATGCCGAACAGCGGCAGGACCCAGCCGCCGATCTCGCGCTTCGTCGGATGGCCGTTCGTATCCTTCTTCGGCAGCAGCATCGGCGAAGCGAGGTGGAACTTCAGCTTGAAATCGCCCTTGAACTGGTGGTGCAGCCGTTCCTGGAATTTCGGATCGGTATAGAGGCGCGCGACCTCGTATTCGTCCTTGTAGGCACTGATCCGGCCCAGCGTCAGGGCGATCTCGCGGGCCAGCAGCTCGCCGCCTTCGAGATTCTTCGCCTTGATCGTGCCTTCGAGCTCGCGAACGAAGTTCACATAGTCCTGCGCATAGGCATCATTGCCCCATTCGGCGAGCAGGCGCGAGCGGCTGTCGAGAACCTGGTCCACCGTGTCGAGCGGCGGAAGTTCCTTGGCCGGCGCCAGTTCGCGGGCAAGCGCATCGATATCGTGTGCCGCGAGCCGGCCGAGCGCGAGGGTGCGCAGATTGCCTTCCACAAAGGTGCCGTTCAGGCGAATCGCTTCTTCGAGCGCTTCCAGGCTGACCGGCAGCAGCCCCTTCTGCAGCGCATAGCCCACCATCAGCACGTTGGTGGCGATACTGTCGCCGATCAGGTCGGTCGCCAGGCGCGAAGCATGGAAGCCCATGTATTCGCCGCCGCGCAGCGCCTTCCTGATCGTCGCCGCCATCATGTCCTCGCCGAGGTCGAGATCGCGGTTGGTCTGGAACTCGCCGGTCGGCGTCACGTCTTCGTTCACCACGGCGACGGTCTTTTCCGGCACGATCGTCTGCAGCACGTTCGCGGCCGAACCCACGATCATGTCACAGGCGATGATGACATCGGCCGAAGCCACGCCGAGGCGGGTGGAGAACAGCGCATCGGGCGACGGTCCGACGCGGATGTGGCTGGTGACCGCACCGCCCTTCTGGGCCATGCCGGTCATGTCGAGGATGGTCGCGCCCTTGCCTTCAAGGTGGGCCGCCATGCCGATGATCGCGCCGGCGGTGAGCACGCCCGTGCCGCCGATGCCGCCGACGAGCAGCGAATAGCCCGCGTCGGAATTGGCGATGGCGGGGATGGGCAGGGCGGAGATGAGCGCATCGATTCGGCTCTCGTCGCCCGAGACATGCCGCGCGACCTTGGCCCCTTCCACCGTCACGAAGGACGGGCAGAAGCCCTTCACGCAGCTGAAGTCCTTGTTGCAGGTCGACTGGTCGATCGCACGCTTGCGGCCGAACTCGGTTTCGAGCGGCGTGACGCTGACGCAGTTCGACTTGGCCGAGCAATCGCCGCAACCTTCGCAAACATCCTGGTTGATGAACACGCGCTTGTCGGGATCGGGATAGGTGCCCCGCTTGCGGCGGCGGCGCTTCTCCGTGGCGCAGGTCTGTTCGTAGACGATAGCCGAGACACCCTTCAGCTCGCGCAGTTCCTTCTGCAAGGCGTCCAGCTCGTCGCGGTGATGGATACGCACGCCGGCGGGAAGGACGGACTGGCGGAACTTGTCCGGATCGTCCGACACCAGCAGGATCGGCTTCACGCCTTCGGCATGGAGCTGGTTGATCATGTCGATCGGGGAGAAATGCATTTCCACCGGCTGGCCGCCGGTCATCGCCACGGCATCATTGTACAGCAGCTTGAAGGTCATGTTCGCCTTCGAGGCCACCGCGGCGCGGATCGCCAGCGTGCCGGAATGCGAATAGGTGCCGTCGCCCATGTTCTGGAAGATATGCTCCATGTCGCTGAACTTGCCGACCGACACCCACGGCATCCCATCCGCGCCCATGCCCACCGGCATCATCGTGCGGCGTTCGGGCATGACATAAGCAGCCAGGCCCTGGCAGCCCACGGCGGCGATCGCCTGGCTGCCTTCGGGCACGCGCGTACTGGTGTTGTGCGGGCAGCCCGAGCAGTAGAAGGCCGGACGGATCTTGCCCGAACCGCCGAGCAGGATGGCCTGACCTTCCAGATCGTGGAAGCGGTTGTAGCGCTGCTCGACCTCGGCATCCTCGATCCCGAGCGACTTCAAGGCGGCATAGAGGCCCTTGCGGACAAGAGCCGGCGACAGCTCGCCGATATCGGGCAGGATCGTCTTGCCCGACAAATCCTTCTTGCCCATGATCGCCGGGCGGCGATCGGCATCCATCGCATAGAGATAGCGCGCGAACTGGTCTTCGATGACCGGGCGCTTCTCCTCCACCACGAACAGGGCCTTGTGGCCGGCGGCGAAATCTTCCGCGCCGTGACGTTCGAGCGGCCAGATCAGGCCCGGCTTGTAGAGCCGGATGCCGAGCTGGCGGCACTTGGCCTCGGTCAGGCCCATGTCGTTCATCGCCGTCCGCAGGTCGAGATAGGCCTTGCCCGCCGCGACGATGCCCAGTTCGCGCCGATCGCTCTCGAACACCACGCGATCGAAGCGGTTGATGCGCGCGAAGGCTTCGGCCGCGGGCACGCGGTAATCCGCGAGAATACGTTCCATCAGCAGCGGTTGCGCGCTGACCGTCTTCGACAGGTTGAGCCCTTCGGGCGGCACATCGACCTGCGGCAGGTCGAACTTGCGCAGGAAATCCGGCACGTCGATCGAGGACGTGAGGTCGAGCGTATCGGTGATGCATTTCAGCCCGACATAGGCGCCCGAGAAGCGCGACATGGCCCAGCAGGCAATGCCGTATTCGAGGATCTCGTCCGTCGTCGCCGGATAGAGCGTGGGCACCATCGCTGCGATCAGCTGCTGTTCCGACTGGCTGGCCGTGGCGGAAGACTTGCCGCCATGATCGTCGCCCGCCAGCACCAGGAAGCCGCCAGTGGCCGAAGCGCCTTCCATGTTGCCCAGCTTGATCGCTTCGCCCGCGCGATCCACGCCGACATGCTTGCCGTACCACAGGCCGAAAATGCCTTGGTATTGCGACGCACCGAACCACGACAGCTGCTGAGTGCCGCGAATGGCAGTGGCCGCCAGTTCCTCGTTCAGCCCGGCTTCGAACGTGATGTCATACTGGTCGAGCAGCTTCTGCGCCGCCCACAGCGCCGCATCGTAAACCCCGAGCGGCGATCCGCGATAGCCCGAGATGTAGCCCGCCGTCTTCAAACCATTCGCCCGGTCACGCCGCGCCTGGTCCAATGGCAGGCGCACCAGCGCCTGGTTCGCGGAAATGTAAACCCGTCCGCTCTCCTGGACGTACTTATCCATCAGCGTCGTTGCGGTCTTTGTCATGTTCGTATCCGTATGTCCTGACGAGTCCCGGCGGACCTGTCGCTACCTCGTCCCATATCGGCCTTTTCGCCAAAATTGAAAGACCGCGACCTCATAGCAGAGTGTCTTGAGTGTGAAGCAGCGCGTTTTGCAAGTGATAATGCAAATTTTGCAACACTTGGGCCGTCTTGCCGGGTGATCGGCACCGCTCACGCTATGGAACGATTCGGGACTCGGACCGCCTGTGCTGGCTTCGCATGCCGCCGCCATCGGCCTCGCACTGGCCCTCCCGTCCAGAGGCTTCGGCCTTTCCACTATCCCTCGCGCGCGCTAACAGCCCGGCAAACAGGCGCTTGGCGCCGTAAAAGTTCGTGCAGGAGAAGTGCCTTGGATCTGGGCCTGGCAGGCAAGACGGTGATCGTTTCCGGCGGCAGCAAGGGAATCGGGCGCGCAATCGCGGAGGAATTCGCGAAGGAAGGGGCGAACGTCGCCATCACCGCGCGCGGGCGCGCCGCGCTGGACGAAACCGTGGACGCGATCCGCGCTTCGGGCGGCATCTGCGCCGGCTTCACGGCAGACATGACCAGCAAGGCGGATATCGATGCCGCTGTGGCGCAGATCAGGGACACCTTCGGCTCCACCCCCGACATCGCGGTCTTCAATATCGATGCACCCGACGCGCGGCGCGGTTCCGATTTCAACCTCAGCTTCGAGGACGCGAATTTCGACGAAGGCCATTCCTACCTGCTGATGAGCGTGGTCCACCTGGCCCGCGCGGTCCTGCCGGGTATGAAGGAGAAGGGCTGGGGCCGACTGATCAACATCGGATCGCACGCTGCCAAGGAGCCGCATGCCCCGCCCACGCAGATGATCCTGTCCAACACCGGCCGACTCGCCTCCGTCGGGCTGATGAAGACGCTATCCTACGAATACGGCAAGTTCGGCATAACGGCCAACACGCTTGCCGTCGGCCATGTCGCGACCGGCCTCGCCACGGGCTGGATCGAAACGCACGGGCTGGACCTCGCCGGAATCGAAGCGAACATGGCGGCCACCGGCATGGGCGTGGGCCGCTTCGGTCGGCCCGACGAAGTGGCGGCAGTTGCCGCGTTCATCGCCTCGGAACGCGCGAGCTTCATCAGCGGCGAATGCATCACGGTCATCGGTGGCCAGCACCAGGCGACATTCTGAGAAAGGCTCGACGATGGATCTCGGACTGAAAGGCAAGACGGCGATCGTCTCGGGTGGCAGCAAGGGGCTGGGCCGCGCGATCGCCGAAGAGCTCGCGGCCGAAGGCGCCAATGTGGTGATCGCGGCGCGCGGCAAGGATGCGCTGGACAAGGCCGTCGCCGAAATCCGCGCCAAGGGCTACGAAGCGACCGGTGTGATCGCCGACATGGCGAACGAGGACGCGATCCACAATGCGGTGCGCCAGGCGACGGAAGCCTATTCCGCGCCCGATATCGCGATCGCCAATCTCGACACGCCCGATGCGCGCCCCGGCATGAGTTTCCGCATCGGCCTGGAAGATACGAACAACCAGGATTTCCACGACGCATTCGAGACGCTGGTGATGAGCATCGTCCATCTCACCCGCGCCGTGCTGCCCGCGATGAAGGAACGGCAGTTCGGCCGCATCGTCAATATCGGCTCGAAATCGATGAAAGCGCCGCACGCGCCGCCCACCCAGAAGATCCTGTCCAATGTCGGCCGGCTGGGTGTGGTGGGCCTGATGAAGACGCTGTCCTTCGAATACGCCCGCTACAATATCACCGCCAATATCGCGGCGACCGGCAATTTCGCCACCGATCTCGCGCGCGAAGCCTATGCCAACAAAGGCACCACGATCGAGGAATATGAGGAGAATGTCATGCGCCCCACAGGCATGGGCGTGTGCCGCTTCGGCCGGCCGGAAGAGATGGCGGCGCTCGTCGCCTTCCTGTGCTCCACGCGCGCCAGCTTCGTAAGCGGGGAGACGATCACCGTGACAGGCGGTATGCACAAGCAGATTTTCTGATCTGCAGCCCCAAGAAGCCGAAAGAGCGAGAGGACAAGAATACGATGACGCCGAGTTCCTTCCAACTGACCCGCGCCATACTCGACGGAGCGCTGCGCGCGCAGGCGCTGCCGGGCACGGTCGATATTCCGAGCCTGGTGGAAGGCATTCGCACCGCCACCAATGAGTTGCTGCTGCGCGAGGATCACGCCTTCTTCGACGATTTCATCGCGCGGGGCCGCACATTGATCGCCGAAGCGGCGAGCCATGCCGGCACCATGCTGCTGCCGCCTGCGCAGGATCGCGACAGCGAGATCGCCAGCTTGCTCGAAGCCGCCGCCGAAACTGCCAATGTGCTCGCGCGAAAAGGTGCGGAGGGCCAGGCGATGGTCACCCGCCTCGTCGACTGGGAACGCTCGCTCTACGACAACCGCCAGCGCGCGGCCGAAGGCGTGGCGGTGGACAAGGCGGTAGCCGGAATCACCGCGGACCGGCTGGAAGACTATCTGCGCACTCACCGCAAGGAATGGGCGGACCCTAAGGTCGTCAGCTTCAAGATGGTCCCGGGCGGCTTTTCCAAGATCACCGTGCTGGCCGAAATCTCGGACGGTGGCGGCCCGCCGGAAGGCATCGCGCTGCGCATCGAGCCGACGCGCCGCATGCTCGACCTCGACGGCATGGCGATCGCGGCGGAATATCCGCTGGTGAAGCATGCCTTCGAATCCGGGCTGCCGGTAGCCGAACCTTTGTTCCTGGAAACCGACCCGCAGCATATGGGCCTGCAGTTCATGGCCTCGCGCAAGGTTTCCGGCCGCACGCTGGGCGCCTATTCGGGCGCAGCGGAGCCAGTCGAGGAAGCCAAGCTCAAGGACGCGATCGCCCTGATCGTGAGGATCCAGAACCTGACCATGGATGAGAACAATCCGCTCGTCACGGGCAGCTATCTCCAGCGTTGGCTAGGCTATGCCGACCTGAAGGACAGCACGCTGGGCGCGGTCGAATATTGGCGGGAAGCAGGCCGCAAGGGCCATGCGCCGGCCTCACCGCTGCTCGAACGCGCCTATGCCTGGATGGTCGCCAACGTACCGCAGGACGACGGCCGGCGCGTGTTCAATCATGGCGATTTCGGCTTCCACAATATCATGTTCGACGGCGACCGGATCTCTGCGCTGCTCGATTGGGAGAACGGCCGGATCGGCGATGCGGGCGAAGAGCTTGCCCTGTTCATCATGGCCAGCGCGTCGCTCGCCAGCCGGGAACAGATCGTGGCCTGGTATGACGAGGCCGGCGGCGAGCCGATCTCGGAATACCGCCTGCGCTACTGGGACGTCTATCACACCTACAAGGTGATCATTTCCGCGCTGGTCTCGCTCCAGCGAGTGCAGGAGGATGCGAGCGGCAGCCTCAACCTGGCGCTGTTCGGGCTGCAATACATGGCCCCCATGGGCGCCAAGCTGGAAGAACAGATCGCGCTGGCGGAGGAGGCGAAGGGATAGAACTTCCCCTCGGTCTCACCGGGATTCGTTCGCGCTGAGCCTGTCGAAGCACGTTCTCGCTTTAAAACGCGGAATCGAAAAGAAAAGCGGTCCTTCGACAAGCTCAGGACGAACGGAACAAGGAGTTCCCCATCAATTGAGCAGGCGACCCGTCGATTTCGGCCGGCCGGCCTGTTCGGCGCGTTCGGCCTGCTTGCGGGCTTCCGTCCGGTAATCCTTGGGCGAGGTGCCGAAAGCGGCCTTGAAGATACGGCTGAAATGGGCCGCGTCCTTGAAGCCCGCCATGAAGGCGATCTCGCGGATCGGGTGTTCCAGTAGCTCCTTGGACGCGAGCCATTCGCGCGCTTTCTCCAACCGCTGGCTCCACACCAGCTTGGAGAAGGTCGTGTTGTCCGCCTTCAGCAGATAATAGAGATAGCGCGGCGAAATGCCGCATTGCGCCGCCACGTCTTCATAGCTGAGATCCGGATCGGTCAGGTTGCGCATGATATGCGCCTTGATCTCGGCCAGGCGCATATCGGCGTTGCGCTGGCGGGCAGGCACCCATTCGGTGACGTCGCGCACCCGATCGGCGAGCGATTCCAGGAATGCGCCGACCAGCGGCTCCGCCGTGTTGGAACTGAGTTCATTGCCGAGATCGATCAGGAGATCGAGCAGGCGCACGACGCTTTCGCGATTGGCATAATCGAGCGCGAGCGGCGTATCCAGATTCGCCGCGATCGACAGATGCGAAAGGTAGAGATGGGCCGGAACGAGCGCGTAGAGCACGTCGAACTGTTCGCCATCGGTGATCGCCTTGGCGTGGAAGGGCACGCCGGAATCGATGATGCCCCATTCGCCCGCACGGATCGTGTAGGTGTTGCGCGAACGGACCAACTGCACCATCCCGCGCCGCACGAACCAGATCACGCGCAGCCCAGTCTTGTTGTTGCGGATATGGCGCCATTCGCGACGATAGGAGATCGCGGAATTGGAGACCATGCGGATCAGGCTGATCGGATGGGAGAGCGCCTTTTCCGCCGTCAGCACGAAATCATCGCGCGCTTCGGTTTCCAGTTCCCCATCGTAGAACTCGCGCTTCACGATGTCCGAATAGCCGCGATGCAGCTCGTTCATGTTGTCGCCGGCGAAAGTGTAGATCTTCTGCAACGAGCCTCTCCTTGATCGTGTCATCCACGACCGATGCAGCATATCCGGCCTGTGCTGGGGAGCCGGATCAAATGCGCGACCGCCAAGATGGCCGAATTTGTGTCGCAAGGCGAGTCTGAACCCTGCCTTGCCAAGACATCACGCCGCGACACGGTCCTGCCGGCGTATCGATGCATCGCGTGCCGCGCGACGGCCCGAGAACACGCCATCCGCGATCGACAGGCCGCTGATATAGCCGTTCGACGGGATGCCCATCGCGGCGCGACCCGCGGCGTAGAGCCCTTCGATCGGCGTACCGTCGTCGCGCAGCACCGTGCCTCGCAACTCGTCCACTTTCAGTCCGCCCAGCGTGAAGAACACGCAGAACGAGAACTTGCTGCCGATCGAGCTGTTGATCGCATAGTAGGGACCATCGCCGACCGGGCGGATATAATCCTTGTTCTTGTGCATCGGATCGTTGCCCGACGCGATCGCCTGGTTGAACTCCGCCACGGTGCGTTCGAGGTTTTCCGGCGGCACGCCGATCTTCTTCGCCAGTTCGGCCAGCGTCTTGCCCTTCTTGGTGCCGCCGAAGAAGCGGTTGAGCAAGGCCGGTGCGAGATAGGGATAGAACGAACCGTCGCCCTTGGGCATGCATTCGCGCAGGAACTGGCTCTGCAGCTTCTTGTCCATGATCATCCAGGCTTCGGCGTCCGGCTGATTGAGGATCGCGCCGCCGAGATAGGCATTATACGCATCTTCATTGACGAAGCGCTTGCCTTCCTTGTTGACGATGATGCTTTCGACCGGGGCCTTGGGCGGCACGATCATGCGGCCGAGGAAGGAATGGTCGAGCTTGCCGACCGCACCGCCGACCGAATGGCCCAGCTGGATCCCGCCGCCGCTGCAGCCGGCGGAGCCCAGCCGCATCAGGGCGCGGAAATTCTCGCCCAGGAACGGCATGTGCTCGGTCACCATCGGCACGTTGTAGCCGAAGCCGCCCGTGGCCAGGATCACGCCGCCCCGCGCGCGGATCAGCTTGCGCACGCCTTTCGCGTTCTCCAGCGCGAAGCAGTCCTTGATCGCCTGCTCCGCGCGGTCGCCATTGAACGGCTTCACGGGATTGACCTTGAGATAGAGCTCCTGGTGCTTCTTCTGGTCGGCCGCGTCCTGCAGCACGACCACTTCCAGGCCGAGCACGCTACCGCTGCCGTCCAGCACCAGGCGATCCGCCCGCGCATGCTTGGTGAAGCGGATGCCGAGCTTCTTGGCCGCATCCTTCAGCGCATCGCCCAGCATGTAGCCGGTCCAGCCCTTGCCTTTCACGCGATGGCCGCGCGCCGCGGGCTTCGCCTTTTCCGCGAAGGTCGGCACTTTCTCGTTGCCGGCGTAATAGAGGTACTTGTCCTCGGGCGGATAGTTCGTCTTCCCGCTGTAGAGCGAGCCTTCGAAGCCGACGCCGTGGCGGACGAGGAATTCGAGGTTCTCCGAACTTTCCTCGCAGAAGCGGCGCAGCGTCTCGGGCGAAGCGGCATCGCCGCATTCCTGGACGAGATAATTGTACATGTTCTCGGGCGTGTCTTCGACGCCGGCATCCTTCTGGAAGCGCGTCCCGCCGCCGGCATAGATCACCCCGCCCGAATTGGCCGAGGAACCGCCGCCTTCGAACCGGTCGAGAATAAGCACTTCCACGCCCAGCTCATGCGCTTCCAGCGCGGCCGCGCCGCCGGCCGCGCCATAGCCGACTACGACGACGTCCGCTTCTTCATCCCACTGGACGTCGGCAGAATTCGAAACGCGGATCGGATCGCCAATAACGACGCCGCCACCGGCAAGTTCTTGCATCGTGATTGCGGACATCCTGCTTACCCCAGCTTTTTTGCGCTTTACGCGCTGTATTGGGAAAAACGGATCGCACAAGGCCGGCATTGCTTCAACTGGAATTGAGCCTTGCTCCGATTTGCAGCACGGCGCGCAGCATTGCCAAACCGGCCGCACATCGGCATGGCCCGCAGCCATTGCGAGGGAGAAGAACGGGCGATGGCGCAGCACGAAGGACAGGTGGCGATCGTGATCGGCGGGACAGGCGCATTGGGCGCCGCCGTGGTCGAACGGCTGGCCCGCGAAGGCGCGCAGACCTGCTTCAGCTATCACAGCAGCCCGGCCAAGGCCGAAGCGCTGATCGCCCGGATCACGCAGGCCGGCGGCGCCGCGCCCGAAGCCCGGCAAGTGACGATCAGCGACCCGGACGCGGTGAAAGCCTTCATCGACGACAGCGCCGCGCGCCATGGGCGGGTGGACACGCTGGTCTATGCCGCCGGCCCGACCTTCCAGCTCGATTTCGTGAGCAACATCTCGCCCGAAGAATTCAGCCGAGTGGTCGATGCCGATCTCAAGGGCTGCTTCAACGCGGTTCATGCGGCCCTTCCGCATCTGCGCGAAGTGCAGGGGTCCGTCATTGCAATAACCGCCGCCGGCGTTCAGCGCGCCATCGCGCGCGATCTGCTTTCGCTGATGCCCAAATCCGCGATCACCACGATGATCCGCCATGTCGCACTGGAGGAAGGCCGCCGCGGCGTGCGCGCCAATTGCGTCGCGCCCGGCTTCATCGATGGCGGGCTCGGCACCGCGATCCTGGAAAATGTGGGACCCGATGTTGCGCAGCAAATCGTGAAGGGCATCCCGATGCGCCGCATGGGCACGGTGGACGAGATCGCCGACGCGGTTTCCTATCTCGCTTCCCCGCGCGCATCCTATGTCACGGGCACGACGCTGTTCGTGACCGGCGGAATGGAGCTCTAGGACGGATCATGGCCGAAGCGACGCGCAAGACCTACGCCTCGCGCACCTTGTCGCTGAGCTATCTGGAATGGGATGCGCCGCCCGATGCGCCCTGCCTGATCCTGATCCATGGCGGGCTCGAACATGCCCATGCCTGGGATCACCTCGCCCCCGCCCTTGCGCACAGATGGCGCGTGATCGCAGCCGACATGCGCGGCCATGGGGATAGCGACTGGTCGCCGGGCGGGGACTATTCGATATTCGATTTCGCCAGCGATTTTGCTGCACTTCTTGCTGCAGCAGGGATCACGCGGACGGCCCTGGTCGGACACTCGCTAGGCGGCGCGGCGGCCTGCGCTTTCGCTGCGCTCTATCCCGAAGCGGTCGAGCGGCTCTGCGTGATCGAAGGTCTGCGCCCCGCCGCGCAGACCTCGCCCGACAATACCGGCGAACGGATCGCCGCGATCCGCGACTGGTCGGATCGCGCGCTGGTCGCCCCGCGGCGCAAGCGGACCTATCCCGATATCGCCGCCGCCGCCGCGCGGCTGGCCGAACACGATCCACGGCTGCCGGCCCGGCTCGCGCATGATCTCGCCGCGAAAGGCACGGTCGCGGTCGATGGCGGAGTGGCGTGGAAATATGACGAGCGCGTGCGGCTGGGCAGCCTCGCGACCGAACTCGCGCCCGCGCCAGCACATTTCTGGGAACGGATCGCCTGCCCCGTCCTGCTGGTCTATGGCGCGGAAAGCTGGGCGAGAAATCCCGCCGAGGACGGCCGCTTGGCGCATTTCCGCGATGCGCGCGTGGAATCGGTGGCGCAAGCCGGCCACAATGTGCACCACAACCAGCCGGACACATTTCTTGCCGTGCTCGAAGGCTTCCTGGCCGAGGCCACGCCACAATAACCGGTCCAATCAAGCCGCATTGCATCGGATGCAATGGACCGGCCGGGAAACGCCGATTAAGATTGGCGCATCATTGAGGGATCATCCAGGCTGCCTGTCAGCTCGCACGGACGACGAAACGAGACGGAAGATAATGACGCGAGAGGATAGTGCCGCCGGATCGGTCCGGCCTCCCCGGTTCTTTGCCATCATCCTGGTTCTGGTCGGCCTGCCGCTGGTGTTTGGCGGCGCAGCCCTGCTGCTTGCCGGCGGGTCGCCCTACTACGTGATCGCAGGCCTGCTCTCGCTCGTCGCCGGCATCCTCGCCTGGCGCGGCCGGGCGGCGGCTGCCAAGCTGATCGCGATGCTGGTCTTCGGCACGGTGGCCTGGGCCTTCTGGGAAGCCGGGACGGACTTCTGGGCGCTCGTCCCGCGGCTTTGGCTGTTCCTCGCGATCGGCGCCGGGCTGCTGCTGCCGGGCACGCGCCGCAAGCTCGGCGTGACCTGCCCCACCGGCAAGCTCCTCGTCGGCTCGATCGTCGGCCTGGCTATCTGCGCCGGCATCGGCATCGGCCTCAACAGGGCGACCGGCATGACCACGCCCGATCCCGCTTATGCGCTGGGCACGATCGCCGTGCCCCAGGCGCGCGAGAATGCCGACGCCTCGACCTGGGGCGGCGACTGGCGCTTCTTCGGCAACAACAATGGCGGTTCGCATTTCAGCCCGCTCAACCAGCTCAATCCGAGCAATGTCGACAAGCTCCGGATCGCGTGGACCTATCGCGTGGGCTATGGCGATGACGGCCTCCAGGCCAATCTGGAAATGACGCCCATCAAGATCGGCGACCGGGTCTATATCTGCACCCCGTTCGACGATGTGATCGCGCTCGACGCGGTATCGGGCAAGCAGATCTGGCGCTATCGGTCGCACACCAAGCGCGGGGGCTGGGTCTACAAGAACTGCCGCGCCGTCACCTATTACGAAGTGCCGGGCGACACTGGCGCATGCTCCAAGCGCATCTTCAGCTCGCGGCTGGACGGCACGCTCTTTGCGCTCGATGCCGATACCGGCACCCTGTGTGACGGCTTCGGGGACAAGGGAATCGTCAATCTGCGTCGGGGTCTCGGCGATTACGATCATCCCGGATACTACCACGTCACCTCCGCGCCCACTCTGGTGCGCGGCAAGCTCGTGGTCGGCGGCTGGGTGGCCGACGGGCAGTATTGGGGCGAACCTTCGGGCGTGATCCGCGCCTATGACGCAGTCACCGGCCAGCTCGCCTGGGCCTGGGACATGGGCCGCCCGGATCGCAAGACCGAACCGCCTGAAGGCGAGACCTACACGCCCTCCACGCCCAACAGCTGGGCACCGATGAGCGTGGACGAGGAGACCGGCCTGGTCTTCGCGCCGACGGGCAACAGCGTGCCCGACTATTACGGCGGCAACCGTCGGCCGTTCGACGACAAATATGCCGCCTCGGTCGTGGCGCTGGATGCAGCGACGGGGGATGTGCGCTGGTCCTTCCAGACCACGCATCACGATCTGTGGGACTACGACGTCCCATCGCAGCCCAATCTGGTCGATGTCCCGACGGCCGATGGCGCGGTGAAGGCCGTGATCGTGGGCACCAAGCGCGCGCAGCTCTTCGTGCTCGACCGGGCGACCGGCAAGCCGCTGAAGCAGGTGGTGGAACGCAAGGTTCCGCAAGGCGGCATCGTGAAGGGCGAGCGGCTTTCGCCCACCCAGCCCTATTCGGTCGGCATGCCCGATCTCGGCGGGCCGCGCCTGTCCGAACACATGATGTGGGGCCTTTCGCCTTTCGACCAGCTGTGGTGCCGCTACACCTTCCGCAAGACTCGCTATGAAGGCGATTTCACCCCGCCGGGGCTCAACGTCTATAACCTCGTCTATCCGGGTTATGGCGGCGGCCAGAACTGGGGCAAGGTCGCCTACGATCTCGATCGCGGGCTGCTGATCACCAACACCAACCAAGTCGCCAACCGCGCCCGGCTGGTATCGCGCGCCGATGCTGTGAAGGCTGGCGTGGTGAAGATGGGCAAGGATTCGAACCCGGATATCGGCGGCATCGTGGCGCAGGACAACACGCCGGTCGCCGCCGACCTGTTCCCCTTCGTCTCGCCGCTGTTCACGCCCTGCCAGCAGCCGCCCTACGGCATGCTGACCGCGATCGACCTCAAGACCGGCAAGGTCGTGTGGCGCCGTCCGGTGGGCAGCGCCGGCGGGGCCGGACCGTTCAACACCAAGTCGCACATCCCGCTCGACATGGGCATGCCGATGTTCGGCGGCCCGCTGGTGACGCGCGGGGGGCTGGTGTTCATGGCAGCGACGAAGGACGATCATTTCCGCGCCTTCGACACCAAGACCGGCAAGACCGTGTGGCAGGTACCGTTGCCGGCTGGCGGCCAGGCCAACCCGATGACCTATATGGGTTCGGATGGACGGCAATATGTCGTGCTCGCAGCCTCGGGCCACTACGGCACGGCCAGCACGCGCGGCGACTACATCATCGCCTACGCGCTGCCGAAGAAGTAAGGGGCCTCCCCCACTGATCGGTTCGTCCTGAGCCTGTCGAAGGACCGCTTTTTCTTCATCTCCAGAAAGAGAAGAACAGCCCTTCGACAAGCTCAGGGCGAACGGAAGTGATATGGGCTCCGCATCGCGTACTCGCTGCCTCTTGCCAATCGGGGCGCGATGGGCCAGCGCGGGAGCGTATTCGAGAAGAGGAGATCCTGATGAGCGAACCGATCCTGCTGGAAAGGCGCGATGGGGGCGCTTTCGCGACCTTCAACCGCCCCGAAGTACGCAACGCGCTCAATCCTGAAGTGATCGGCAAGCTGGCCGATTTCCTCATCCAGATCCGCAACGATCCCGAAGTTCGCTATCTCGTGATCCAGGGCCAGGGCGAGCATTTCAGCGCCGGGGGCGACGTCGCCTCCTATGGCGAGAAGCTCAAGGAACTCGGGCCTGACGGCATCGCCAACTACATGCGCCGCCGCGTGCGCGGCAATGCGGAATGCCTCTATTCGCTGGAAGAGCTGGAGATCCCCGTGATCGCGGTGGTGCGCGGCGCGGCGGCCGGCGCCGGCGTCAGCTTCATTCTCGCCTGCGATTTCGTGCTCGCCGCGGAAGACGCGATGCTCATCTTCGCCCAGCCCAAGATCGGCCTGCCGCTGGACCTCGCGACCAGCTACTTCCTGCCCCGCGTGGTCGGCGTGAAGGCCGCGCGCCAGGTTGCGCTCGCCGGCGCCACCATGAAGGCTGCGCGCGCCAGGGAACTCGGCATTTTCGACGAGATCCACCCCGCAGACGCGCTGCCCGGTGCGCTGGCCGCGCTGGTCAAGCAGTTCGCCGCCGTGGCCCCGCGCGCGGGCGGCCGCAGCAAGCGCCTGATCAATGACAGCCTCGACCGGAATATCGCCACGCAGATGGAGGAAGAAGTCCGCATGATCGGCGAATGCGTGGCCGAACCCGACTTTGCCGAAGGCGTCGCCGCCTTCCTCGAGAAGCGCAAGGCGCAGTTCAAGGGCCAGTCGCGCTGATACGGTGCCGCTTGCGGCCTAGCCGGATTTCATCCAGAGGCAGTTTTGAAGCCGCCTGACAATCAATCCGTCGATTGCGAGTCCGGACAAGGCCACTAGAGGAGAGCGGCCCCAGGATAATCTGGCGTGTCATCCCGGGCACGGGTTCGAGCAGGCCCCATTCCCGCTCACAGGAGACGCTCATGGCAGGATCAGACCAGGACACGAAGGACGCGGTCGATCCGCGCGTGGCCGATCCTGCGCGCCTCGCCGCCTGGCTCGATGCGCAAGGCGTGCCCGGCGGGACGATCGAGAAACTGCGCCTGCTGGCCGGCGGCACACAGAACCTGCTGGTGCGCTTCAGCCGGGGCGGGGCGGATTACGTGCTGCGCCGGCCCTCGCTCAATCCGCGCCCCGAAGCGGAAAAGACGATCCGCCGCGAAGCCCGCGTGCTCGAAGCGCTGGCCGGCAGCGACGTGCCCCATCCGCGCCTGATCGCTTTTTGCGAGGATGCGGACGTGCTCGGCTCGGTCTTTTACGTGATGGCCGGCGTCGACGGGTTCAACGCGGCGCTGGAACTGCCTGCCCCGTTCGATCGTGACCCGGCTGCGCGCCGCAAGCTCGGCCTTTCGCTGATCGATGGGATCGCGGCATTGTCCAAGATCGATCCGATCGCGCGCGGCCTGTCCGATTTCGGCAAGCTCGACGGCTTCCTCGAGCGCCAAGTGCCGCGCTGGGCCTCGCAGCTCGAATCCTATGCCAAATTCGCAGAATGGCCGGGGCCGGAAGGGCTGGGCGACGTGCAGGGCGTGGGCGACTGGCTCACCGCCAACCAGCCCAGGACCATGCAGGCAGGCCTGATGCATGGCGACTATCATCTGGGCAACGTGATCTTCGCCGCGGATGGCTCGCTGGCCGCCGTGGTGGACTGGGAGCTCTCCACGCTGGGCGATCCGCTGCTCGATCTCGCACGCCTCACCGCCGCCTGGCCGGACGAATCCGGCCATGGCCCGCTCAGCCTCAAGGTCGAGCCGTGGGAAGGCTTCCCTACGCGTGACGAACTCGTCGCCCGCTATGCCGAACTGACCGGCCGTCCGATGGACGACCTCCTCTGGTTCGAAGTGCTGGCCTGCTACAAGCTCGGCATCATTCTCGAAGGCACGCATGCCCGCGCGAGCGAAGGGCTCGCGCCGGTTGAAACCGGCGACCGCCTGCACAATTCCGCCCGCGCCCTGTTCGCGCGCGCCCAGCAATGGATCGCGGCAAAGGGCTGATCCGCCCGCCGCCACAACGCAAAGAGGCTCACCTTGGACTTCACTTATAACGACAAGCAGCTCGAATGGATCGAGAAGGTCCGCAACTTCATGAACGAGGAAGTGCGGCCCGCCATCCCGGCCTATGAAGCGCAGCTCGAAGCGAACCCCTGGCACTTGCCTGCGGTGGCCGAGGAACTGAAGAAGAAGGCCAAGGCCAAGGGGCTGTGGAACCTGTTCCTGCCCCCGCATGGCGACCTGCCGGAAGGCGTGCCCGGCCTTTCCAACCTCGAATATGCGCCTTTGTCGGAAGAAATGGGCCGCGTGATCTGGGCGTCGGAGATCTTCAACTGCTCCGCGCCCGATACCGGCAACATGGAAGTGCTCTACCGCTACGGCACCGAAGCGCAGAAGGAAGAATGGCTGAAGCCGCTGCTGGCGGGCGAAATCCGCTCCGCCTTCGCCATGACCGAGCCCGACCATGCCTGTTCGGACGCGACCAATGTCCAGACCCGGATCGAGCGCGACGGCGATCATTACGTGATCAACGGCCGCAAGTGGTGGACCTCGGGCGCGGCCGATCCGGCCTGCACGGTCATGATCGTGATGGGCAAGTCCAACCCGGACGCGGAAAAGCACCTGCAGCAGTCGCAGATCCTGGTGCCCAAGAATGCGCCGGGCGTCACTGTCGTGCGCAACCTGCCGGTGATGGGTTATGACGACAATCCACACGGCCATTGCGAAGTGATCCTGGAGAATGTCCGCGTGCCGGCCGCCAACATGATCCTGGGCGAAGGCCGCGGGTTCGAGATCGCGCAGGGCCGCCTCGGGCCGGGCCGCATCCATCACTGCATGCGCACCATCGGCCTGGTGGAAGAAGCGCTGGAGAAGATGATCCGCCGCCTGATGAGCCGCGAGACTTTCGGCAAGCGCCTGGCCGACCGTTCGGTGTGGGAGCAGCGCGTGGGCGAAGCGCGCATCGACATCGACATGTGCCGCTGGCTGACGCTGAACGCGGCCGACCGGATGGACAAGGTCGGCAACAAGAAGGCTCGCGCGGAGATCGCGATGATCAAGGTCGCCGCCCCGCGCCTCGCTCTCAAGATCATCGACGATGCGATCCAGGCGCATGGCGCCGGCGGGCTCACCACCGATTTCGGCCTCGCCAAGATGTGGGCGCGCGTGCGGGGCCTGCGCATCGCCGACGGTCCGGACGAAGTGCATGTCCGCACCATCGCCCGCCTCGAATACCAGAAGTACAAGTGAGGCGCGCGCCGGGGGAAGGAAGCTAAGCCATGCCGACAACCTTTTTCGCCGCCTGGCAGGACCGGATCATCGACGATCCCGCGCCCAAGGCGCTGGCCAAGGAGTTCGAGCGGCGCGGGGCGAAGCGCGGCTTCTTCCTGATGCCGGAGCCGATCCACAAGGACCCGGCGTTCTTCGGCGCGCTGCAAAGCGCGCTGGGGGACCAGCTCGCCGGCGTCTACGATTCGCTGCCCGCGCATTCGCCGCTACCGGACGTATTCGGCGCGGCGAAGCAGGCCAAGGACCTAGGCGCGGACATTATCGTCAGCATCGGCGGCGGTTCCAACATCGATGCGGCCAAGCTGGTGCAGTTCGCGCTCGCCATGAACACGTTCGACATGGATGAAGCGTTGGCCGCGCGCGGCACAAAGTCCGATGCGTTCCTGAAGATCCGCAACATCTGCGTGCCGACCACGCTTTCCGGCGCGGAGTTCACCTATTTCGCCGGCGGCCGCAATCCCCGGACGATGCTGAAGGACCCCTTCACCGAACCCGGCCTGCTGCCCGCCACGCTGATCCTCGACCAGCAGCTCGCCACCGGCACGCCGCAGCAGCTCTGGCTGTCCTCCGGCCTGCGCGCGATGGACCACGCAGTGGAAGCCTTGTGTTCGCCCCGCATGCATCCGCTGGGCGAAGTGATGGCGGTGGAAGGCATCGCCCGCCTGCGCAAGGGACTGGCGGCAACCCATGCCGACCCCGCCGATCTCGATGCGCGACGCATCAGCCAATATGGCGGGTGGTTCTCCTCGATCGGGCTCATGTCGGGCGTGCCGATGGGCATCAGCCATGCGATCGGCCATGTGATCGGCAGCGTGTTCGACGTGCCGCACGGCCTCACGTCCTGCATCGCCCTGCCTGCGGTGATGGAATACAACTACGAAGCCGCGCCCGAGAAGTTCGACGCCATCGCCAAGGCGCTGGGTGGGACCAAGGGCAGCGACGCGCCCGATCTGCTGCGCAGCTTCATCGCCAGCCTCGGCCTGCCCACCACGATGACGGAGGTCGGCCTCGGCCGCTCCTCCTTCAATGCGATCGCGGCGGGCACCATGCATGAAGGCTGGGCGAAGACGAATGTGCGGCCGGTCAATGGCGAAGAGGATGTGTGCAGGATTCTCGAGACCATGCTGTAAGATCGCGATGAAAACACCCAAGCCCGTTCGCCCTGAGCTTGTCAAAGGGCAGTTCTTCCTTTTTCGATCGCCGGGAAACAAAGAAAAGCGGTGCTTCGACAGGCTCAGCACGAACGGGGCAGAGACAATCCCCGGTCAGCGCGGGGCGCTTCAGCTCTAAGGAATACTCGACGTGTACAATCTCGACTTCACCGGCAAGACCGTCCTCATCGTCGGCGGCACCAGCGGCATCGGCAATGCGACCGCGCAGGGTTTCCGCCAGAACGGCGCTGAAGTGTATGTCTGGGGCACGCGCGCCTCGGCCGAGGATTACAGCGCGGAAGACGGTTCCGACCTTACCGGCCTGCACTATCAGCAGATGGACGTCACCGATTTCGACGCCATCGCCGCCTATGAGCCGCCTTTCGAGAAGCTCGACGTGCTCGTCACCTGCCAGGGCGGCGTCGCGTACAAGCGCGCTGAATTCGAGATGGAGACCTTCCAGCGGATCGTCGACATCAACCTGAACTCCGTCATGGCCTGCTGCCTCAAGTTCGAAAGCCTGCTGGAAGCGTCGGGCGGCAATATCGTGATCGTCGGTTCGATCGCGGGCTTCCATTCGACTTTCGGCAATCCGGCCTATGCCGCATCGAAGACCGGCGTCGTCGGCCTGGTGCGCACGCTGGGCGAAGCCTGGGCGACCAAGATCCGCGTGAACTCCGTCGCGCCGGGCTTCGTCGCCACCAAGCTCACCACCGCGACCACCTCGCGCCCCGATCGCCTGGAAAAGGCCGTCTCCAAGATCCCCGTGGGCCGCGCGGCCCAGCCGGAGGAAATGGCCGGCCCGATCCTGTTCCTCGCCTCCCATCTGGCGAGCTTCATGGTCGGCCAGTCGCTGGTGGTGGATGGTGGCCGCCTGCTGGAGTGATCCGCCCCTACCCGCCCTTGCCCCGTCGCGCTTCTCTCGGAGAGATGCCGTATTGGGCGCGATAGCACTGGCTGAAATGGGAGCCGCTGCTGAAGCCGGCCATATAGGCGATGTCCACGATAGCGAAATGATCGAACGTCGCGTCTTTCAGCCATAGATGGGCCTGGCGCAAGCGGCAGTCGCGCAGGAATTCGCTGAACGTCATGTCGTGCAGCTTCATCAGGTAATGGAGATAGCGCGGCGAAATCGTGCAGGCCTTGGCGACCTGCTCGGCCGTGAGACCCTGCGTCGAGATGTTGTCGCTTATATAGGCCAGGAGCTTCTTGAGCTGGGCCTGCCGTGGATTGTTGCGAGATTCATCGCCCGAACAGCGCCTGATATGGTTCACCAGGGTTTCGAGCGCTGCGCTGCCCAGATTGGCTGCGGCATGGGGAGTAACGCTGTCGGCCTCCCGGAACAGGGTGGAGAACATGTCCCGCACGACGATCGGCACGCCGCTGGTGGCGTCATAGGCGCGGCCGCAGAGCCGGTCGATTTCCGGCAGATGCGTGCACATCAGGTGCTTCGGCACCACGATGTGGATATTGCTGCACAGCGATTTTCCCTCCTCGGTCAATGCCTTGATATGGAAGGGGCGATCCGCGCAGGTGATCACCATCTGGCCTTTCGAGACGATTTCACCGTGGGCCTCGTCCTGGGTGACCGAGAGGCTGCCGTCGATCGGAAACCACACGAGGTAGAAATTGCTGAGATCCTGGCGGATATGGGTCCAGGTGCGCCTGACGCCCACGGCATAGCCCGAAAACCGCCCGACCGGCAGGATGCCCGCCTGCGCAGTCGCCAGGCGGAAAGAACGATGAGCCGCGCGCCCATCCGCTCCGCCGCTCCTGGAACCATCCACGGCATAGGATTCCGCGCGGTAGTAATCCTTGGCGAAGATCTCGCCGAATTCCCGTTCCGAGGACGCGGCCCGGACACGTCTCTCCCAAGACATCCTTCATCCCATCGCTGATAGTCCGGGCCTGTATCTCACAGCTTGCAAGCCCCGCACAACACCGCATCGGCCGAGAGGGCTGGACGTGTTTCCCGGATTTGCGCAAAGAGAATGCGCTCTGTGCGCAAATACTCTGCTTCCGAGCCCGTCCCGGTCATCCAGGACCGATCGAAGGCTCGCCGAAAGGAGACGTGAAGACGGCCACAGACGAATGTTTCGGATGGGGAGAAGCGGACTTTCAATTTGCGTGCGAACTGCGCAGCCGGCATCGGTTCGTCGCACGATGCGCTCGAATTACCTGCACAACCACAGGTGTGGCCGGGAACGTTCATCTCCGCGAAAGGTTGGTCTGAACACCCAGGAATTCCAAGGTGCCCGAGTGCGGTTCCACGCCGCACGTCTTGATGAAACTGGATGGAGAGGGTTCTGACGGCCGCATATGCCATTCCCCAGGGCGGCTGTCGGACGAGAAGCTGTGATCACGCAGGCCCGTCTGGTGAAGGAGTAGAAAAATGAGCGTCATTTCCAAAAGCCCGAAACTTCTCTTTATGATGGCCATGCTGACCGGGGCGGCCTCTGCCAGCCTGGCGCAGGATCGGCCCGACGCCGATATCTCGGCGACCTATAGCGCACCCGCCCCGGCCGAGATGACCGCAGGGCCGGAGCTCGAAGGCATCATCTCCGCACGCAGCGGCGACCAGGTCCAGGTGACGGCCGCCGACGGCACCAACACGGTCGTGGTGGTCAACGAATCCACCAAGATCAAGTCCAGCGGCGGCTTCCTGGGCCTCAGCAGCAACAAGCTCGCCTCGAACCAGCTGCTCAACGGGATTCCCGTTACCGTGAAGACGCTGAATTCCGGCAATGGCCTGGTGGCCAGCCAGATCAATCTCAAGAGCAAGGACCTCAGGACCGCATCGATGATCCGCAGCGGCACGGCCCAAGGCTTCGCCGAGCAGACCGCGGCCACCGAAGCGCTGCGTGGTCGCATGGGCGATATCGACAAGTACAATATCAAGAGCACGACGAACGTGAATTTCGACGTCGGCAAGACCGCGCTGTCCCCCGAGGCGAAGAGCAATCTCTGTAACACGGCAACTCAGGCAGAGGGCATGGATAATGCTCTGCTGCTCGTCGTCGGCTACGCCGACTCCACCGGGAACGAAGATTTCAACCAGGCGCTCAGCGAGAAGCGCGCCAACCGGGTGATCAACTATCTCCAGCAGCAATGCGGCTGGAAGCCTTACCGCATGCTGACCCCGACCGGCATGGCCGAAGCAGATCCGCTGGCGAGCAACGACACGCCCGAAGGACGCGCCCAGAACCGCCGCGTTGCGGTGAATGTGATGGTCAGCAAGGCCGTCGACGGTTTCTGAGATATGCGGGGTGGGTGAAAGCTCGCCCTGTTCTCGGCGCGAAAGGGCGGCCCCGAAGGGTCGCCCTTTTTTGCGTGGGAAGTAACGGTTTCCGGCCCCGTTACGGACATCACGACGATTAGGATTTGAACCGCACACTGGCGAAGATGCTGCGGCCCGGTTCGGGGAAGCCGTCGGTCAGCGTGTAGGAATTGTCGAACAGGTTGCGGCCGCCGATGCCGATCGTGAGCCGATCGGTGATGTCGTAACCGATCCGCAGCCCGGCCGTGACATAGCCGCCCGTGCGGTAATAGAGCGGCGCCAAGCCATTGGCCGAGGCCGGAGTGACCGTGACGCGGCTGGAAGCGAACTCCAGGTTGGGCACGACTTCCAGCCCTTCGACCGGCTTCCACGAGAACCATGCAAAGCCCTTGTGGCTGGGAACATCGGTCAAGCGGAAGGGCCGGATCAGGCCGCCGGCGGGCGCCGTACCGACATCGAATTCCCGGTGGATGTAGCTATAGTTGACTCCGGCCTGGAAAGTGAGTGCCAGCTGCGCGGTCAGCGAAATCTCGCCGCCATGATAATCGGCGCTCCCGAGATTCTCGCGACGGTTGAGATTGGCCGGAGTGCGGACCGAGACGAGTGCGTCGGCCAGATGGCTGTAGAAGATCGCCGCTTCCACCCGCAGCATGCCGAAGCCATGGCTGCCGCCCAGCTCGATATTGGTCGCACGTTCGGGCTTCAGGTCCGGATTGGGCTCGGCCGTGCCGAACTGGCTGCTGAAACGCTCGAACAGGGTCGGGAAGCGCGCGCGCGAGGAAATGCTGAAATGAGCCGCGCTCTCGCCCTCGGCCCAATCGAGGCGGCCCTGCGCATTCCAGGCATCGGCATTGCGCAGGGGAAAGCTGAACAGGCGGTTGGCCCCGCTCTGGCCCAGCGGCACGCCATATTCCTCCGCCCGGCTGGTCCTGCGCCAGTCATAGCTCCCGCCCATGGCGAGGCTGATGGCGGGACTGATGCCGAGGCGGTTCTCCACCGCCACGCTCCAGGTCCGCTCGGTGCTTGTCTGCACGGGCTCGGCCACGCTGGCGGGCAGGTCGGGCCGGCCGGTCTGGCTCTCCTCATGTTCGTCATGGCGATAATGTGCCGCGAAGCTCAGCGTGTCGCGCTCGGCCGGCTTCAGCGCCAGCTCCGCTGAACCGCCATAGGCCGTATCGTCATAAGGGCTGTTGAACGAGCGAGGGAGGGTCTGGCTGTTCTGCTGGCGATTGTCCCAGGACCGCAGGAGATTCGTGTAGGCGTTGTAATAGGCGCGGGTCTTGAGCGTTGCGAAATCGGCAAGCGCGGTGGTCGAAAGGAAATAGACGCCTTCGATGTCCCAATAGGGCCAGCTCCAGTTGCGCAACGACACATTGCTGGTGTCCGTCACGTGAAGCGGCGCGTTCTTCGAACCTTCCTGCCTCGTATAGCTGATGGCGTATTCGTCGGTTGCGTTGGGCGTGAAGCCGGCCTTGATGTTGACACGCCAGTCGCGCGTGCGGCTGAAGTCGCGCCGGCCGCCATCTTCGTTGGCAGTCGGTCTGAAATCGCCCGGCAGGTCCCAGCCATTCTGCGAATTGCGCGCGAAGCTGACCTGGGCGTACCACCGGTCCTGCCGCGTGCCGAGCAGGCCGAAAACCGTGTAGCCATCATAATCCGCATTTCGACCGAGGTTCAACGTGCCGCGCGCTTCCACTTCCAGCGGCTTGGTCGGCTTGCGCGTCACGAGGTTCACCGCGCCGCCCATCGCGCCGGGCCCATCGAGCACCGACGCGTAGCCCTTGGCGACCTGCAGTTCTGCAATGTCGGGGGTGAGAAAGCGGCCGAAGTCGAGCCGGTTGTCGGCCGGAAGATAGACCCGGATGCCATCGATCGACAGCGGCACCTGGAACCGGTCGAAGCCGCGGACGAAAAGCAGCCGTTCGTTGCGCGAGCCGCCGCTATTGCTGGCGGTGACGCCGGGGATCAGCTTCGCCGCATCGTCGAGCGTGTCGCGATTGAAGACGTAGATGGCTTCGGAACTCAGCGTCTCGCTGCTGATCGCGATGCCTTCGGGCGGGGTGCCGGTGACCACGATCTGGCCGAGCGTGAACGTGCTGCCGCTGTCGGCCGTCTCCTCGGCGGCGAAGGCCGGACTGGCGAGCGAGAGACCGAAGACGGCCGGAATGGCCAGGGAAAAGCGCATGGAAGAAGCCCTCAAGGAGTTTGTCTTGTCGTCGATTGGCGAGTCGCTATATTTGTATAAATATAGCGATGCAAGGGAAGGAATGATGGTGAGCAAGAGGTTCGGCTTGGCCGCGTTATTGGCTCTTTGCGGGGCTTCGGCGGGGATGGCGACGCCGCCGGAGAAGGACAATACCTGTGCGGCCCCAGCCAGGCCGACAGGCAGATTGGCCAACTGGATAGCCCCCGTCGCAGCCAAGGCCGGGGGCGATGCGGACCAGCTGGAAGGCTCCGCTCTGCAGATCGGCCAGGCTGCCGATCTGGCGCTCCTGCCGACGCCCGAGGTGCGCTTTCCGGTGCGGCCGGATAACCCCGGCGGCTCGGTCAGCCACGGTGGGCTGGCGACGGTGCATGTCGAACAGGCGGGAACCTATCGCGTGGCGCTCGGCTCCGGCGCGTGGATTGATCTCGTGCGCGGCGGCAAGGCCTTGGCCTCGATCGGGCATGGTCACGGGCCGGACTGCACCGGCATCCGCAAGATGGTCGATTTTCCGCTCGATCCGGGCGACTATGTCCTGCAGATCGCAGCGAGCGGAAAGCCCGAGATCGCCGTGATGATCATTCCTCTGCCGTGATCGGATGAAGTGCCGCCTGTTCGCCGCCGCCTGCCTGGCGATGGGGTTGAGCCTCATGGGCGCGAATGCTCCGGCGTGGCGATGGACGCTACCGACCAGGATCGACCCCCCGTCCGTGCCTGCGGGCAATCCGATGACTTCCGCCAAAGTCGATCTGGGGCGAAGGCTGTTCTACGACGCCGATCTCTCGCTCGACGGAACGATGTCCTGCGCGACCTGCCACGTGCAGCGGCACGGCTTCGCGGATAGCGTCGCTAGCCGTCCGGGCGTCGGCGGCGATCCGGGCCGGCGCAACGCGCCGGGACTGGCGAATGTCGCCTGGCTGCAACGGCTCACTTTCGCCGATCCGCAAGTCGCCACGCTGGAGCAGCAGACCGCCGTGCCGATCTTCGGCACCCATCCGGTGGAGATGGGCATGGCAGGCAGGGAAGCGGAACTCGTCGCCCGGCTCGTACGGGACGATTGCTATCGCGCGATGTTCGCGCTTGCTTTCCCGTCGACCGACAGGATCACTATACGGGAGGTCGGAATGGCGCTGGCGAGCTTCCAGCGGAGTATGATCTCCTTCGGCAGCGCCTTCGACCGCGGCACGATGCCAGCCGCGGCGATCGAGGGGCAGGGCATCTTCAAGATACATTGCGCAACGTGTCATTCGGGCAAGAACTTCACGGATCAGGCCTATCATGGCTTCGGCCCGGCAGATGCGGTGGCAACCGATCAGGGGCTATTCGAGAAGACAGGCATTTCGACAGATCGGGGCAGGTTCCGCACCCCCTCGCTGCGCAACGTGGCGCTGACAGCACCCTATTGGCATGATGGCGCAGCGAAGACGCTGTCCGAAGCGGTCGCGCGCCACGGGATCGCGCTGAGCGGCGACGACGAGCGTAAAGCGATCAGTGCGTTCCTGGACGCTCTGACAGACGAGGAATTCGTAGCCAGAAAGGTGCTTGGCCGTCCGGCAGAAGCCTGCAGCAAGCCGCTTTGAGTCTCCGGTGCCACTCTCGATCTCTTCGAGATCACGCATCGAAGGAATGCTCGTCCGCTTTCGCTGTCCCAGGTCAACGTACCGACTGTCCGCTCCCCACCCGCAAACAGACGTCCTCCCGTCCGCCGAACCATAACGCGAAAGGGCGGCCCTCGGGGCCGCCCTTTGCGTTTCAGCGATGCCGGACGCCCGGTGCCGGACGCCCCGTGGCCTTATTTGTGGCCGCGCATCCACTTGTAATATTCGTCGAACCAGTAGCGGATGCGAATTTCCTGGTCGCTGTAGACAGCACCCTTGAACCCGCGCGACCGCACGCCACGGCCGGTGCGCGGCGTCACTTCGCGGTCCTGCGAAATGACCGGGCCCAACCCTTCGATATCGTCGAAATCGAGATATTCGATCGGCAGAATGGTCTTGCCGCTCATGTCCGGGGTGCCCTGCACGCCGGTGAAGGACGGCAGCTCGCCGATGCCCGGCACGGCATAGACCTGCGCGGAATAGATGCACTTCAGCGGATCCCCGCTGGGATGCGGGCGCCAGTGCTGGATGAACCAACCTTCCGGATGGAGGAACGTCTCGGTCGAGGGGAAGAAGCCCACGCCCCAGTCGTCCACCAGCTGGCCTTCGGAGAACTTGCTGTAGTCGATCGCGTAGTTCTTGCGGGCCTGCTTGGCCTTGATGATCGCGGTCGGCACTTCGGCATAGGTCTTCGGGAAGTTCTTTTCCGTCAGCCCCGCTTCGCGCAGGAAGATCTTGTGCTCTTCCGCGAGATCGGTCGGCACGTCCTTCAGATGCGGGGTCGGCATCATGAAGTTGTAGATCGACAGGCCGTGGCCGTTGTCGAACATCTCGTGCTGTACGTGATAGGCGTTCACCGCCGGCCAGAACTGCGGGTGGGTGGCCTGCACGTGATAGCCTTCGTTGAAGGCCTGCTGCGCCAGCTTCCAGTTCACCGGCCATTCCTGGACCACATGACGAACGCGGACCGCCTTTTCGAAATCATAGGCGCGCACGGTCTCGTCCAGTTCCGGGCCGATCCATTCGGCAAGCGGCATGGCGTCGAGATCCATGTTGATGAAGATCCAGCCGCGCCAGCTATCGACCTTCACCTTGGGGATGTTGAGATCGTGGCACAGCGCCTTCTCGCGGAAGGTCTCGCGATCGGTGACTCTCTTAAGGTCGCCCTTCATCGAGAATTCCCAGCGGTGGAACGGGCAGACCAGTTTCTTGGACGAACCGAAATCGGCTTCGACCAGGGTCGCCCCGCGATGCTGGCAGACATTGTAGAAGGCGCTCAGCTGATCGCCCTTGCCGCGCGTGACGATGATCGATTCATGGCCGATTTCGACCTTCATGAACCGATTTTCCTTGGGAATGTCGCTCAGATGGCCGACGAAATGCCAGGTCTTGGCGAAGAGCTTCTCCCACTCCTGCTCGGCGAGCTCGCGCGAGATGTACACTTCCTTGTCGTAATGACGGGCAGTGCCGAGATCGCGTACGCGACCGGTCTTATAGAGCTTGCGAGAATCCTTCCACTTCGGCTGGAGCCAGCCCAGATGATAGGCTTCGTAATCGATCTCTTCAGCTGGAGCGGCATACTTGTCGTTCAGCTTGAATTCTTCATCCATGCTCATTTCGTCATCCTCGTCGATCGGGCCGATTCCGGGGAGGCCCAGTCACAGGTCTAAAATAAGGCCAACATGGCTCCTGGTCCATGTACAGAAGCTTGACCGTAATCGCAAAGGTCAGGACGTTGCGTCCGCGCGACAGTCCGAGGGCGGAGCGGTCCGATCAGCGCCGCAGCGAGACGCCGATTCAGGCCTTCCCGCCGGGATTGCGCTTCTCGTCCAGCATGATGATCACCTGGTTGACCGAACTGTCGAGGAACTTGGCCTCGTCCGCCGCGATTTCCTCGCCTACGCCGGGCTTTGCCGCAGCCTGGTAGAAGGCGTCGAGGTCCTCCTGACAACGGAAGGACTGCGTCGTAACCACGTCATAGGTGACACCCGGAAACGCGGTCTCGCTGCCATAGCCGCCGACGAAGCTCAGCGGATGGTCGTGATCGAGATAGGTGCGCGTATATTCAACTACATAGGGCTCAAAATGCCTCATGATCAGCGGCACGTGGCTGTGCTCGTAATGATCGATGAATTGCTCGCGCGAAATATCCGCCCGCTTCTTGAGCAGCGCGACCAGCTTTATCATTCCCCTATTCCTCTCCTCCGGTCGGATTTCAGCCGGTCATCGCCGGCGATCCGGTCTTTTCGATCTTGCCCATCTCGGCGATGTCGGCCGGCACGGCCTGCAGCGGCGTCCCCGCGATGAACAGGTCCAGATGATGATCGACATTGCCGAGCAGCGAAGCCAGCACCCAGATGCGCTTGTAGAAATGGCCGACCATCAGTTCTTCGGTCATGCCGATGCCGCCATGCAGCTGGATCGACTGGCGGCACACGAAGATCGCCGATTGCGCGATCGCCGCCTTGGCGGCCGACAGGCCCCGATCGCACGCATCCTCCGGCCCAGTGAGAGCGGCAAGCGCCTGATAGAGCATCGAGCGCGACAATTCGGTCTCGATCAGCATGTCCGCCATGCGGAACTGCAATCCCTGGAACGTGCTGAGCGTCACGCCGAACTGCTTGCGGGTGAGGAGATAGTCGCGCGTCTGCCACATGGCGGCGTCCATCGCACCGAGCATCTCGGCGCAGACGGCGACGATGCCGTGGCGGTTGGCGCGCGTGAGCGCAGCGTGTGCATCAGCCCCCGTCGCCAGCAATTCCGCCGGCGCGCCCTGCAAGGCCAGATCGGCCACGTGATGATTGTCGACCAGGCGATAGGGCGTCTGCGACAGTCCTTCCGCATCGGCCGCCACGAGAAACAGGCCGAGCCCGTCCTTGTCCCCGGAATCGCCCGATATCCGCGCCGAAACGACGAACTGCCCGGCAGCCGACGCCCCCAGGATACGGGTCTTGCGGCCCGTCAGGCGCCACTGCCCCTGATCCTGGCCCGCGCGCGTCTCCACCCAGCTGACATCGCCCCAGCCTTCCGCCTCGCTATGCGCAAGCACAGTGATCGGATCGCCCGCCATCGCCTGTTCGACCAGCTCGGCCTTGCGCTCGCCATCCGGCAGGCCGACCAGCGCCTGCAGGCCCAGCACCGCATGGGCCAGCACCGGTTCGAGCAGCAGCATCCGCCCGAAGCCCTCGAACATCAGCGCGGTTTCCACCGGCCCGCCGAAACCGCCTTCCTCTTCCGTGAGGCCGGCCATGAACCAGCCGAGTTCGGCGAAGGTCGCCCAATTATCGGCGCTGAAGCCTTCGGGCGTGAGCGCGAGCTTGCGGCGCGTTTCCCAGTCATAGTCGCGTTCGCCGAAGCGGGCGACGCTGTCGGCAAGCGCGGTCTGTTCCTCGGTAAGTTTGAAATCCATCGTTCAGAGCCCCAGCACGCCTTTGGCGATAATCGTACGCTGCACTTCGTTGGCGCCCCCATAGATGGTGGCCGCCTTGCGGAACATCGCGCGCTGCGGAACGCCGACCGCTTCCAGATCGGTGACCGCCGGCGCGTCCAGTTCGGGGCGCATATTGTCATGTCCTTCGGGATCGGGGATCACCGCCGTGCCGTGATCGCCCATGGCCATGGCGCAGAGATCGGCCACGTCGGAGAACAGTTCCGATCCGCGCACCTTGAGCACCGAGGCGACCGCGTTCAGCGCCGGATCGCCTTCCTCGGCGTGCAGCACGCGCAGCACCGACCATTCCAGCGCCATCACCTTGATCTCCAGCTCCGCGATGCGCTTGGCGAAGGGCGGGTATTCGGCCAGCGGCCGGCCCCGGCGCATGGTGGTGGCGGCGAGATGCTTCAGCTGGATCACGTCGCGCTTGATATGCGGGATCTCGGCCGAGGCGGTGCGTTCGAACTGGAGCAGCTTCTTGGCGTAGGTCCAGCCCATGTTCTCTTCGCCGACGAGGTTCTCGACCGGCACCTTCACATCGGTGAAGAAGGTCTCGTTCAGCGTCAGCACTTCGTCGATCGACCAGATCGGGCGCACTTCCACGCCAGGCGTCTTCATGTCGATCAGCAGGAAGGAAATGCCCTTCTGCGGCTTGGCTTCCGTATCGGTGCGCACCAGTGCGAAGATCCAGTCGGAGCGGTTGGCTTCCGACGTCCAGGTCTTCTGGCCGTTGACGATGTAGTGATCGCCCTCGCGCCGGGCCACGGTGGCGAGGCTCGCAAGGTCGGAACCCGAATTCGGCTCGGAAAAGCCCTGGCACCAGCAGACATCGCCGTTGAGGATGGGCGGCAGGAAACGCCGCTTCTGCTCGTCATTGCCGAAATGGCAGATCACCGGGCCGACAAGGTCGATCGCCGGACGATCGAGCACCGGCACGCGGGCGCGGCGCATTTCCTCCAGATAGATGAACTTGCGCTTGGGCGACCAGTCGCTGCCACCGCAATCCTTGGGCCAGTGCGGCGCGGAAATGCCCCGGGCATTGAGGATCTTCATCACACGCTGGAGATCGTTCCGCGCAGTGTGCGAATCGCGCTTGCCATGCCGCACGATGTCGGCCGGCAGGTTCTCCTGCAGATAGGTGCGGAGTTCGAGGCGGAACGCCTCGTCGTCCTGGTTTTCGATGAAATCCAAATCGCCTCTCCGAAGCAGAAAACAGGGGACGGCGCGTCTTCGCAGGCGATGCCCTTCGCGGCCGTCCCAGGGTCTGTACCAAGCCTCGGCGCTATCATCGGTGCAGCCCGAGTCAAGCCGATCGTGCAAGGGGCGGCTGGCCCCAATGCCAAGCCAGTCAATGAATGCGATTATTGCAGGTTTAATCAACAGGCGAATCAAGCCTAGATGCCCTTCAGATCAAGGAAGCCCATGCAGAGAGGCGGCGATAGCTGCCTGCGGAGAGAGCGATGCAGCCGATTTTCAATGTCGCCGGCGGGGACGAAAACGTCCTGGAAACACAATACAAGAAGGTGATTCAAAAAGAATTTTTTGAAGGGGAGATCGGCAGTTCCAGCGATGGCCCGATCAATCTGTTCCTCGAAAAAGGCCTCGCTCACCCGGTCTCGGTCGTTCATCTTTCCACGCCCAACCGAATTACCTATCGACGCACTCATCGGCATATACAGGAGAACCATGTCGATGTTTACGTGGTGTGGCTGATCAAGCGCGGCGGCTTCAAGCTCACTCGCAGCAGCAGCGGGACGGTGACGGTAGGCGAAGGCCAGTTCCTGATCTACGATTCCGCCACCCCGTTTTTCGCCGAACTGGTGTGCGACGATCGCGGCATGCACGATTCCCTCCAGGCGGTGATCCCGGCGCATATGTTCCGGGAGCATTTCGCCGAATTGTCCAACTGCACCCTGGCGCTGGAAACACGCGCCGGCCCCACGCAAATGGCCGCCGACCTGCTGGGCATGATGGCCGACCAGGGCCATCTGGCGAGCCGGCCGCTGGGCGACGCGATGGTGGGCGCGCTGCTCCAGGCGCTGGGAGAAGCGATTTCCGACCGCCGCAACGACACCGGCCGCAAGACGATCTTCGACCGCCGGCTGGAAGAGATCGAGCAATTCGTGATGCGCAACTTGACCAGCCGCGACCTCTCGGCCAATTCGATCGCGGAGAGCTGCAACATCTCGCCGCGCTATCTCTGCTACATCCTCAAGGCGGCGGGCTACACCTTCTCCGGCCTCGTCTGGGACAAGCGCCTGGAAAAGGCGCGCGAATGGCTCGTCTCCCCCCGGATGCAGACCTATCTCGTGCACGAGATCGCCGGCATGGCCGGCTACAAGAGCGCGGCCCATTTCAGCCGCGCCTTCAAGACCGCCTGCGGCTGCACGCCCAGCGAATATCGCCGGCGCATGATGGCCGAAGGCGAAGCGAAAGCGGAAGAAGCTTTCCCCGAGCCGATGGGGGTCATGCACTGAGGGTTGAAGACTGACAAATGATCCCGTTCGTCCTGAGCCTGTCGAAGGACGAACGGGGCTCGGTCCATCAAAAACTTTCCTACATCGCGGAAATCTGGTCTAGCCTGCCGGATGCAGCGCTTTCCCTTCTTTTACACCGCCGCCTGGCCCCATGCTGAGGGGGTGACGGAAGGATCACGGAAAGTCACACGGTCCAGTTCCGCCGTCCGTTCCGGAAACGACTGTTTTCCGTGGGGCAGCGACAGCTTCGAGGAAGACGACCGAGGGGCGCTTTCACTCTGTTCTGCGTCAACCGGCTCCGCCCCGCCATACAATCGCCTTGATTTTGCGGGGACGGCCAATATTCCCTCGCTGCAATTCGCGCGCGCAGGCGGGACGGGCCGCGTTTCACATCCTAGAGGCCCGGGATCGGGTTTTTGCGCGCGCCAGACCGGCCGAGAGGAGTGGCACCTTGTCTGATTTCGAAACCATACTCTACGAGGTCGAGGACGGCATCGCCACGATCACCCTCAACCGCCCCGACAAGATGAACGCCATGACCTATCCCATGGCGCTGGAACTGCTCGAGGCGCTCGACCGCACCGATGCCGACGACGATGTGAAGGCGGTGATCTTCACCGGCGCGGGCGACCGGGCATTCTGCGCGGGCGCGGACCTGTCTTCCGGCAGCGGGTCGTTCGACTACGCCAATCGCAAGGACATGGCGGAGCGCCAGCAGATCAACGGATTCTATCGGGATTCGGGCGGTCTCGTCTCGCTGCGCATCTATGACAGCCTCAAACCCGTGATCGGCGCGATCAACGGCGTGGCGGTTGGCTTCGGCGCGACCGTGATCTGTTCGATGGACGTGCGCATCGCGGTGGACACTGCGCGGGTAGGCTATGTCTTCGCGCGGCGCGGCATCGTGCCGGAAACCGCCGCTTCCTGGTTCCTGCCGCGCATCGTGGGCATTTCCACCGCGCTCGACTGGTGCTTCTCCGGCCGGCTGGTGCCCGCGCAGGAAGCGCTGGATGCCGGGCTGTTCCGTTCACTCCACCCGCAGGACCAGCTGCTCGCCGCCGCGAAGGAGATCGCCCGCTCCTATATCGAGAACTCCGCACCCGTCTCGGTCGCCCTGACGCGCCAGATGCTGTGGAAGATGCTGGG
Source organism: uncultured Erythrobacteraceae bacterium (assembly GCA_946482075.1). The sequence goes on along the minus strand of CAMLQG010000006.1, from coordinate 20,983 downwards.
CGCGGACCACCCGATGGAAGCGCATAAGATCGACAGCCGCGGGGTCACCACCCGTGGCCCGTCCAACGATACCAAGGAAGGCATCGCCGCCTTCAAGGAAAAGCGGCTGCCCAACTTCCCAGACAAGGTGTCGCAGGACATGCCGGAATTCTTCCCTTGGTGGAAGGAACGCGAATTCGAATGAACGGCCCCGGCCAGCCGGCCGGATCCCCGTTTTCCAAGCCCCACGAAGGAGAGCCGCAATGGCCAGTGCCTATACTTGTTTCACTTTCGAGGTCGCCGATGCGATCGGCCATGTCCGCTTCACCCGGCCCGACGTCCACAACATGTTCGACGAGAAGGCCCATTCCGAATTCGTCGCGCTGCTGAAGGATGTCTGGGGCCGCACCGACCTGCGCGCGCTGGTCCTTTCGGCCGAGGGCAAGTCCTTCTCCGCCGGCGGCGACATGAACATGATGATCAAGCAGAACAGCGACTGGGAAATGCGCGATCGCATCGGCTGGGAAGCGCGCGCCCTGTTCGACATGTTCACCGACCTGTCCATCCCCGTGATTTCGGCCGTGCAGGGCAACGCCATCGGCCTCGGCGCCACGATCGCGACGCTGAGCGACGTCGTCGTCGTGTTCGAAGGCGCGCGCATCGCCGATCCGCATGTCCATCTCGGCCTGGTCGCCGGTGACGGCGGCGTGGTCGCCTGGGCGCAGGCGATCGGCCTGACGCGGGCCAAGCGCTATCTCCTGACCGGCGAGACCATCACCGGCAAGCAGGCCTACGAGATGGGCCTGGCGACCGACCTCGTCGGCTCGCCGGAAGACGTGCTCGAGACCGCGATGAGCATCGCGCAGAAGATCGCCAAGCTGCCCAAGCACGGCGTGATCGGCACCAAGCGGGCCTTCAACAAGCTGACCCGCACGATCGCCACCCCGGCGTTCGAACTGGGCCTGGCGCTGGAAATGGAAACGATGGGCGGGGAGGAAGTGCTCGAGACCGTCCAGGCGGCGATGGCTGCGATGAAAGCCAAGAAGAAGGGCTGATCGGCAAAGAATCGTCATTGCGAGCGACCGTAAGGCCGCTTGGCAATCCAGGGCCGGCACACGCGGGCTCTGGCTTGCCGCGCCCGGCAAGCCGAGCTCGCAATGACGAGTTCTGCCGATTGCCCTACATGATCTCCTCGAACCCGCGCACGGGCCGGTCCTTTCCGTCCCAGCCTTCGCGGGCAGCGCGCATGTTCCTGCACACGCGCGGCCACATCTCGGATTCGATGACTTCGATATAGCCGCCGGTCGTGTCGCCGGATTCGAGATAGGCGATCCGTTCGCCGAGTTCGTTCCTGGCGGTGAAGGCTTCCTTGCAGCCATTCGCCACCAGCCGGGCGATCGTGGCGTCGTAGTCGCCCTCCTCCACCATCACATGATGATAGAGACCGCCGACCGGGATGGTGGGATTGACCGCGAGAAAGTCGTTATACGGCCCGGGCTCGCCGTTGAGCGGCATGATCAGCTCGATCTGGATCTCGCCATTATAGCCGCAGGCGACCACGGCATGCTGCCCGGTGGGCTTGCCCTTGTGAATCTGGTCGGTCAGCGGAAACTCGCCGCTGTAGAACGGACCCGCACCCATCACGTTGACCCAGTAATCGAGCGCTGCGTCCAGTCCGCCCGGTCTGAGGAGATAAGCGAGCTGCACGATATTGGCTGGTGACGCCATTGGACTTCCTTTCCCGTGATCGTTGGTCTTCAGCCCTGTTCGGCGGGCGTATGCACCACCAGGCCGTCCAGCTCGTCGCTGGTGATGATCTGGCAGCCGAGGCGCGAATTGGGCTGGCGGCGGTTGTCCAGCATGTCGAGCATATCGTCCTCAGTCATGCGCGCGGGCGGCACGCGATCCATCCATTCCTGCGCGATCAGCACATGGCAGGTGGCGCAGGAACAGGCCCCGCCGCATTCCGCCTCGATCTCGTCCAGCCCGGCCTCCACGGCCAGTTCCACCAAGCTGCGGCCGCCGGCCGCCTCCACTTCCGTACGCTCTCCCGTCGAACTGACGAATATTACCTTCATACCCTCTCCACGCGATTGTCAGCGTCCCATAGCGCGCAATCGCATCGCTGGCATTATTAATCCACGCGAATTAATAAGCCGCGGCAAGATCGAGGGATGCGAGTTCGTCCGCCGACAGGGTGACGGAGACCGCATCGAGCGTCTTCGCCAGCTGGGACGTGCTTGTCGCGCTGACGATCGGAGAGGTCACGTCCGGCTGGGCCAGCAGCCAGGCGATGGCGATCTGGGCCAGGGTGATGCTGCGATCCGCGGCGATCGCATCCATCGCCGCAAGGATCCGCATGCCGCGATCATCAAGATAGCGTTCGACCAGGCCCGCGCGCGTCACGCCGTCCAGATCCGCCTTGGTGCGGTACTTGCCAGTCAGAAAGCCGCTGGCGAGCGAGAAATAGGGAAACACGCTGAGCTTCGCATCGCGGCAGATCTGCTGCAGAGGCCCTTCGAAAGCGGAGCGATCATAGAGATTGTAGAGCGGCTGCAGGCTCTGGAAGGCGGGCAGGCCTTCACGCTTCGACGTTTCCAGTGCGCCAGCGAGCCGTTCGGGCGAATAGTTGGAAGCGCCGATCGCTCGCACCTTGCCCGCCTCGATCATCTTCGCGAAGGCGCCGAGCGTCTCCTCGTAGGGCGTCTGGCCGTCGTCGAAATGCACGAGGTAGAGGTCGATATGGTCGGTCTGCAGCCGTCGCAGCGAGGCATCCACCGCCTTTTGCGCGTACTCCGCCGAGAGCCCCTTCAGGCCCGGCCCCATCTCCAGCCCGAACTTGGTGGTGATCATGAGCTTGTCGCGCCGACCGGGAGCCAGGGCCAGCCATTCGCCGATCATGCTTTCCGACGCACCGGGCGCGGTCCCGCCGAAGATCGAATAGACATCCGCTGTATCCACCGCGTTGAAGCCGCGATCCACGAAGGCATCGAGCAGGGCGAAGGAAGTCGGCTTGTCGGCCGTCCAGCCGAACACGTTGCCTCCCAACGTGAGGGGCGAAATCGCCAGGCCGCTGCTGCCGAGCTTGCGAAATTCCATGATGCGCCTTCCCTCTCCGACTATCCGCGCGCCATCCTGTCATCCCCTGCGGCGGGAGCAAGCCCCTTGCGGAGAGAGGCAAGCTTCCCTTCTCCCGGAAAAAGCATCCATCCCCTCTTGAACGGCCATATTGCAGTCGCGAAATGCACGCTATGGACCTCGGCCCCGCAAGGGCCTAGGGGAACCAGCTTTGGCATCCGCCGCCCGCATTCATTTTCAGACAGAGGAGCAGCGCCAGTGTCCCTGAGCCAACCCATCTACCTCGTTTCCGGCGTGCGCACCGCGATCGGCGATTTCGGCGGTTCGCTGAAGAGCTTCAAGCCCGACCAGCTCGCCACCCTGGTGCTGAGCGAGGCGATCGCGCGTGCAGGCATAGAGCCGAGCGATGTGGGCCACGTGGTGATCGGACAAGTGATCCAGAGCGAGCCGCGCGACGCCTATCTTGCGCGCGTGGCCGCCGTTCACGCCGAAGTGCCGATCGAAACCCCGGCGCTGACGATCAACCGCCTGTGCGGCTCCGGCCTTGAATCGATCATCCTCGCCAGCCGCATCGTGGCCGATGGCGAAGCGGACATCGCGGCAGCCGGCGGCACGGAAAGCATGAGCAATGCGCCGCACGTGCTCAAGAGCGCGCGCTGGGGCAACAAGATGGGCGACATGGTGATGCTGGATGCGATGCTGGAAGCATTGCAAGACCCCTTCGGCCATGGCCATATGGGCATCACGGCCGAAAACGTCGCCGAACGCTATCAGATCGGGCGCCAGGCGCAGGATGAGCTGGCGGTGGAAAGCCACAAGCGCGCCGCCAAGGCAATCGAGGAAGGCCGCTTCAAGAGTCAGATCCTTCCCGTGGAGATCAAGAACCGCAAGGGCAGCGTGATCTTCGATACCGACGAACATGTCCGCACCGACGCCTCGGTCGAGCAGATGGGCAGCTTGAAGGCTGCCTTCAAGAAGGACGGCACTGTCACCGCGGGCAATTCCTCCGGCATCAACGACGCGGCGGGAGCGGTGATCGTGGCGTCGGAGAAGGCCGTGAGGGAACGGGGCCTGAAGCCGATGGCCAGGATCGTTTCCTGGGGCCATGCCGCAGTGGAACCCGAAGTGATGGGTGTGGGACCGATCAAGGCCGTGCCGATCGCGCTCGAACGCGCGGGGCTGACGGTGGACGATCTCGACGTGATCGAATCGAACGAAGCCTTCGCCGTGCAGGCCTGCGCCGTGGCACAGGAGCTCGGCTTCCCGCCCGAGAAGGTCAATCCCAACGGCAGCGGCATCTCGCTGGGCCATGCGATCGGCGCGACCGGCGCGGTCATCACCGTCAAGGCGATGTACGAGCTCGAACGCGTGGGCGGCCGCTACGGCCTCGTCACGATGTGCATCGGCGGCGGGCAAGGCATCGCGATGGTGATCGAGCGCTGCGCGTGAGGTTGGGCCCGAGGGCTTGTCTCGGGATCGTCATGGGCCTGTAATTTCCCCGGCGCATCGCAGTCGCGATGATTTGGAGAGATCGCCCCATGACGCTGCACTCGACCACTGGATTCCAGGCCGACCGCCGGTCCATCCTGAAAGCCGCCGGCGTAGCGTTCGGCGCGCTGGTGGCGTCGGGCTGCCGGCTCGAAAGCGCGGCCAATCCGGCCGGGGCCGCCGGTGCGTCCTACGGTCCGCTCGTGCCCGACCCGCAGGGCCTGATGGATCTGCCGCAGGGCTTTACCTATCGTATCGTCTCCAGACTGGGCGACACGATGGACGATGGCGGCACCGTGCCCGACAAAGCCGACGGCATGGGCAGCTTCCTTCTGTCGGGCGGTGCGATCGCGCTGGTGCGCAATCACGAGCTGAAAGCACATGAGAAGCCCGGCGCGGTACTTGCAGCCGGTTTCGACCGGAATGCGCAGGGCGAGGTCCTGCCGGGTGGCACGACCACGCTCGTGCTCGATCCGCACACGCTGGCCGTCACCAGCCAGTTCCGCTCCTTTGCCGGCACGATCCGCAATTGCGCGGGCGGGACCACGCCCTGGGGCAGCTGGCTGACTTGCGAGGAAGACGTCACCAAGGCCGGAGACGGCGTGGCGAACGATCATGGCTGGATCTTCGAAGTGCCCGCCGCGGCGACTGCCCAGGTCAATCCCGCACCGTTGAAGGCCCTGGGTCGGTTCAATCATGAAGCCGCCTGCGTCGATCCGGCGACCGGCCATGTCTATCTGACCGAGGACCGCGACGACGGGCTGCTCTACCGCTTCGTTCCCGACCAGCCGGGCAAGCTCGCTGCCGGCGGCAAGCTCCAGGCGCTGGGCTATGCGGCCGATCCGCGGCTGGACAGCCGCAATTGGCCGGCCTCCGGCACAACGAATGTCGGCGAATGGCTGCCCGTGCGCTGGATCGATCTCGACGATGTCGAAAGCCCGCATGACGATCTGCGCAAGCGCGGCCATGCCGGCGGCGCAGTGCTCTTCGCACGAGGCGAAGGCATCCATATGGGCGATGGCGAGCTGTATTTCTGCTGTACCTCCGGCGGGGCGAAGGGGCTGGGCCAGATATTCCGCCTGCGCTTGCCGCGTGGCGGGACCGATGCCGTCCAGCTGTTCTTCGAATCCACCGCGGAAGACCAGTTCAACTATGGCGACAATCTCACCATCGCGCCCAACGGCCATCTGATCGTCTGCGAGGACCAGTACACCGACGTGGTCGACAACTATCTGCGCGGCATCACGCGCGAAGGGACCGCCTATCCGCTGGGCCGGCTGCGCAGGCAGACGGAACTTGCCGGCGCCTGCTTTTCCCCCGACGGGAAGACCCTGTTCGTCAATGCCTACAGCCCCGCGATGACGCTCGCCATCCAGGGGCCGTGGATGGCCTGACCGCGACGGAACGCCCCCGGGAACCGATCCGTCTGCCATGCGATAAGGCGATGGATTTTGCGGAGAAAGGCGTGCAAGAACGGCCGATGGACACTGGCGGGCCCGACAAGGGCGGACCTCAAGCTTTCCGGATCGAGGATGCGAGCTTCCTCGTGCTGGTCTTCATCGTCACGCTGGTCTTCGCCTGGCTGATCGCGCCCTATTTCGGCGCCATTCTCTGGGGCCTGATCGCAGGCATCCTGTTCTCGCCGGTCTATCGCTGGCTGCTGCGGAAAATGCCGACGCACCGCAATTCGGCCGCCGGGCTTACCCTGCTGCTGCTCATCACTCTGGTGATCGCGCCGGCCATCGGGTTGGGCTTCGCGCTGATCGACGAAGCCACAGCGCTCTATATCCGGATCGAATCCGGCCAGATCGATTTCGAGGAGATGTTCCGCCAGCTGCAGGCGGGCCTGCCCGATTGGGCATCCGCGCTCCTGGCGCGCTCGGGGCTCGACAATTTCGCCGATGCCCGCGACGCGATGGGCGCGAACCTGACCAGCGGTTTCCAGACAATCGCGACTCATGTGCTGAGCTTCGGCCAAGGCGCCTTCAAGTTCATCGCCTCGCTCGGCGTCATGCTCTACCTCACCTATTTCCTGCTGCGCGACGGAGAGGAACTGCGCGCCAAGGTGGTCGGCGCGATCCCCCTGCGCCCTGCGCTGCGCGATGCGCTGGTGCAGAACTTCACCGTGGTGATCCGCGCGACGGTGAAAGGCAGCATCGTGGTCGGTATCGTCCAAGGGCTGATCGGCGGCATGGTCTTCTGGGCGCTGGGCATCCAGGGCGCGCTGCTGTGGGGCGTGCTGATGGGCGTATTCTCGCTGGTTCCCGCGGTGGGGACCGGCTTCGTCTGGGCGCCGGTTTCGATCTATCTGATCGTCACGGGCGCGGTCTGGCAGGGCCTGGTGCTGATCTTCTGCGGTGTCTTCGTGATCGGCCTGGTCGACAACGTCCTGCGTCCGTTCCTGGTGGGCCAGGATACGCGCATGCCCGACTTCGTGGTGCTGATCTCCACCGTCGCCGGGATCGAGCTGTTCGGCCTGTCGGGCTTCGTCGTCGGCCCGGCGATCGCCGCGCTGTTCATGGCGGTCTGGACGATCATGACCCGCGCGCGGGGGAACTGGGAACGCGGGTCCGGGCTGACGCCCTAGGCGCCGGTATCGAGCGCAGATCCTGGGGATCATTCGGCCGGGATGATCACCCGGTCGATCAGCGCATCATCCGCCGGCAATTGCCCGTCCAGCATCAGCATCGCCAGCCCGTGCACCAGCGACCATGATCGCGCGGCCTGCACGGCCGTGGCAGCATCGTCGATATCCGCCTGCGCCAGCCGGGACGCATTCTCGCGCAGCAGCGTCATCGCTTCGGGTTCCCCCGCCGTGTCTCCCGCCCTGCGCGCGGGGGAGGCGAAGATCAGCCGGAACAGCGCCGGATTGGCGAGCGCGAACCGGACATAGGCGCGCCCCGTGGCGGCGAAGCCCGGTATGCCGCCCCCCGCCCCTTCGGCCGCGTCGCGCTGCACGCGGGCGAGCTTGGCCAGCCCTTCCTGCGCGATGGCCGAAAGCAGCGCGTCCTTGTCCGGAAAGTGACGATATACGGACGTGGCGCTCACTCCGGCCTTGCGGGCCACTTCGCGCAGGGAGAGCGAATCGGCGTCCCCCGCGTCCAGGAGCCGCATCCCCTCGGCGATCAGCGCTGCGCGCAAATCCCCGTGATGATAGGACTTCTTCTCAATGTTGACACTGTTATCATTTGCCGCCATAGTAACGATGTAAACATTGGAGGCGATCATGCAAACCCTTCTTGCCCGGACCGATCACGAAGCACCCCGCGCGGTCGCCAAACCCCGTGGCAACCCCTTCATCACGGGGCTGCATCAGCCGATGCGCGAGGAACTGGACCTGACGGAGCTCGAAGTCACGGGCACGATCCCCGAAGCGCTCGAGGGACGTTATCTGCGCATGGGGCCCAACCCGGCCGCGCCGCGCGCCAAGGACCACTGGTTCGTCGGCGACGGCATGGTCCACGGCCTCGCGATCGAGGGCGGAAAGGCGCTGTGGTATCGCAATCGCTGGATCCGCTCGCAAAGGGCCGCGAAAGCGCTGGGCGTGGAAGCCGCGCCCGGACCGCGCCATGGCGAGGATACGGTCAACACCAATGCCGTTTCCATCGCCGGCCGGATCATGGCGCTGATCGAGGCAGGCAGCTATCCGGTGGAACTGTCGGCCGACCTCGACACCCAGGCCTACGACAATTTCGGCGGCACGCTGCAAGGCGCGTTCAGCGCGCATCCCCATCGCGACCCGCTGACCGGGGAGAACCACGCGATCGCCTATGAGGCGCGCAGGCCCGGCAAGCTCGCGCATGTAGTAGTGGATTCCGGGGGTCGCGTGATCCGGGAGGAACCGATCAAGCTCTCCCACGGCCCGATGATCCACGATTGCGCCATCACCGAACGCTTCGTCATCATCCTCGACCTACCGGTGGTCTTTTCCATGCGGGCGCTGCTGACGGGCAGCAGCTTTCCCTATCGCTGGAAAGCCAGGCAGCCCGCGCGCATCGGCCTGATGCCTCGCCGGGGCACCCAGGCGGACATCATCTGGTGCGATGTCGCGCCGGGCTTCGCTTTCCATGTCGCCAACGCCTTCGACCGGCCCGACGGCAGAGTGGAGCTGGACGTCTGCGCCTATGACACGATGTTCGCCGACAGCCGCCACGGCCCGGATGCGCGCGGGCGGGGCCTGGAACGCTGGACGATCGATCCGCAGACGCGCAGCACCGCCATCCGCACGCTCGACCCTGCCCCGCAGGAATTCCCGCGCCTGGACGAGCGGCGTTTCGGCCGCCCCTACCGCTACGCCTACTGCCTCGCTCTGCCCGATACGGGCGACGAGGCCTTCGTCGGTTCCAGCCGGCTCTACCGCCACGATCTGGAAGCCGGCACACGGCAGATCCACGATTTCGGCACGGGCTTCGTTCCGGGCGAATTCGTCTTCGTCCCCAAGGCGCCCGACAGTGCGGAAGATGAAGGCTGGCTGATCGGCTTCGTCATCGACGCGGCGCAGGACCGCACCGACCTGGCGATCCTTGACGCCGCGCGGTTCGAGGAGCCGCCCGTGGCTCGCATCCACGTGCCTCATCGCGTGCCGCCGGGCTTCCATGGAAACTGGATCGCGGCATGATCACGCTCCTGATCTGCTCGGCCCTGTCCTATTTCGCGGCGAAGCGGCGCAAGGCCGCCGCTTCCCGCGGAAAGAGCTAGCGTCAAATCCGTGTCATTCTTCCATGCGAGGCTGGGCCGAACCAAGGATTCAGCGAGGTGCAGCCCATGGACTTGACCGACCCCACCTACACGATGGACCGGATCAAACAGGAGATCGCCGACAGTTTCGACGAGGAACTGGAAATGGAGATCGACGAAAGCCGGCTCGAAACCATGCTTGCCGACATGGAGGAGCATCCCGAACGCGAGCAGATCGAGCGGCGCACCTATTTCCGCGAGCTGTTCCGCCTCCAGCACGAACTCGTCCGCCTGCAGGACTGGGTAGTGCACAGGGGCCTGAAAGTGGTGGTGATCTTCGAAGGGCGCGATTCCGCCGGCAAGGGCGGCGCGATCAAGCGGATCACCCAGCGGCTCAATCCGCGCGTCTGCCGCGTGGCGGCGCTGCCCGCCCCGAACGAGCGCGAACGCACGCAATGGTATTTCCAGCGCTACGCCCAGCATCTGCCGGCCGCCGGCGAGATCGTGCTGTTCGACCGCAGCTGGTACAACCGCGCGGGCGTGGAGCGCGTGATGGGCTTCTGCAACGAAGCGGACGTGGAGGAGTTCTTTCGCTCCGTGCCCGAATTCGAACGCATGCTGGTGCGGTCCGGCATCATCCTGATCAAATACTGGTTCTCGATCACCGACGAGGAGCAGCAGTTCCGCTTCAACATGCGGATCCACGATCCGCTGAAGCAGTGGAAGCTTTCCCCCATGGACGTCGAATCCCGCCGCCGGTGGGAGGATTACACCCGCGCCAAGGAAGCGATGCTCGAACGCACCCATATCGCGGAAGCGCCGTGGTGGGTGGTGGAAGCGGTCGACAAGAAGAGAGCCCGGCTGAACTGCATCGCCCATCTGCTCGAACAGATCCCGTATCGGGACGTGCCGAAGCCGCCGGTGGTGCTGCCCGACCGCGTGCGCAACGCGGACTATATCCGCCACCCGGTGCCGGACACGATTATTGTGCCCAACCGGTACTGAGGAGAGCTGTCTATCCGTCATGCCAGCGAAGGCTGGCATCTTTGTGAGCAGCACACCGCGTAGCCGATAGAGATCCCAGCCTTCGCTGGGATGACGGCTTCGACGGGAGTTCTAGAAGGCGAAGGCCCCGCCTTCGATCCCCAGCAGGTGCGCCTTGGCTTCCAGCCCCCCGGCAAAGCCGGTAAGCGCGCCATTGGCGCCGATCACCCGATGGCAGGGGGCGACGATCGAGATCGGATTGCGCCCATTGGCGGCGCCCACCGCGCGCATCGCGGACGGCCGTCCGATCTGGCGCGCGATCTCCGCATAGGTCCGCGTCTCGCCGAAGGGGATCGCAAGCAACGCGCCCCAGACGCTCTTCTGGAAAGCGGTGCCGTGGAAATCGAGCGGAATATCGAAAGCCTGCCGCGTGCCGGCGAAATACTCGCCCAGCTGGCGACGGGTTTCCGCAAGGATCGGATGCGCTTCATCCTCCTCCATCGCGCCGAGCTTCACCCGGCCGGGATCGTCGTCCTGCCACAGGATCGCGACCAGCCCCTTGCCGCTGGCGACCAGCTTGAGCCGGCCGACGGGGCTCGACATATGCGTGAAAACGTAAGTCATCGTGGATTTCCTTCCTGTCATGGGATGGAAATAGGCGCTCCCGGTGAGCCGCGCGTCCCGAAACTTGCGATCAAAAGCGATCTCAGCGCCGCATGAAGCCCATCCAGCGCAGCAGCCAATAGGTCGCACCCGCCGCACCCATGGCGATCATCGTGGCGCCCAGCGTTCCGTGCGGGCTCTGCGCGAAAGGCATGCCGCCGGTGTTCATCCCGAAGATGCCCGTCACCAGCGTGGCCGGCAGCATCAGCGCGGTGACGATCGAGAGAATGTAGAGGTTCTGGTTGGTACGCTGGGCGGCCTGGATGTCCACTTCCTCGCGCAGCAGGCGCAGCTGGCTCTGCACGCCCAGTACGTCGCCGTCGAGCGCCTGGAGGCGCTGCACCAGCTTCTCCGCCGTCGGATGCAGCGCCGGCGGGAGATCCTCGTCCAGTTCCAGCCGGTGGAACACGCCGCGCATGCCCGCCAGCAGGCGATGGAGCTGGGCGAGTTTGCGCCGCAGCTTCAGCAAGTCGCGCGCGGTGGGCGCGTAATGTCCGTCGAGGAAGGCTTCCTCCTCGTGCTGGAGCTGGGCGCTCAGCCCCCGGCTGACATTGGCGATGTTCTCCGTGATCGCAGCCACCAGCAGGTCGAGCGCCTGCGGCGCATCGCATGTATTCATCCGCTCCAGCCGGTTGCGCACGATATCGGCCGAACGCAGCGGATGGCTGCGCGTGGTGATCATCATCCCCGGCGTCAGGGCCAGCCGCAGCGCGCCGACGCGTTCGGTATCGACATCGAAATCGCGCTCGAAATCATGCAGCACGCAGGCCACGCATTCCCCGTCGACCAGCGCGCGCTGGTGCGTATCGGGCGCGAGGAGCAGTTCGCGGACCGGCTCGGGCAGCATCGGCGCACTCTCGATCCAGCGGCGCGTGGTGATATCGGCAAGGTTCAGGTGGAGCCAGCGGAACGCGCCGCTGGCGGCGACATTGCACCGCCGCAGCGACACGGGGCGACCGGGCAGGAAGTCCAGTCCCCAGACAAGACCGGGCTCCAGTCCGTCCCCGCCGGGAAGGATGAAAGATTCGCCGCTATTCGTACTGCGTCTCTCAGCCGAAGAGTGTGTGGAGCACCATGTATAGCCCACCCGCCAACGCGATGGAAACGGGCAAGGTCAGTACCCAGGCCATCAGCAGGTTGCGGATCGTGCTCATCTGCAGGCCGGATTTGTTGGCCGCCATCGTGCCGGCGACGCCCGACGACAGGACATGCGTGGTCGATACCGGCAGGCCGAGATGGTCCGCGCCGAAGATCGTGCCCATCGCGACGAGTTCGGCCGAAGCGCCCTGCGCATAGGTCAGATGCGACTTGCCGATCTTCTCACCCACCGTCACCACGATGCGTTTCCAGCCGACCATCGTGCCGAGGCCCAGCGCGAAAGCGACCGCTACCTTGACCCAAGTGGGGATGAAGCGCGTGCCGGCGTCCAGATCTTCCTTGTAGCTGGTGAGCGTTTCCATTGTCCGCTCGGACAGGCCGGCCTTGTCGTCCTTGCCCAGGCGCTTGATCGCCTCGGAAGCGAGATACATGTCGTTGCGGATATTGCTGACCGCCGCGGCCGGGACCTTGGCGAGCGAGCCATATTCCGAGACCTGGCGATCGACATCGGCGATCAGCGACTGCAGCGCCGGAAGCGTCTGCGGCGTGAGTTCATGGTCGGCGATATAGGTGGTCACCTGCTGGCGGGCCTGTGCCGGCGGCGGCGCAGCCCGCGCCGCGCTTTCGCCGAGCGCCGTGACCACGGCGGTCGAGCTCATGTGGAATTCCGCCGTATAGCGTTCGGGCACCGCGCGATTGAGCGCATAGGCGGTGGGCACGGTGCCGATCAGGATCAGCATGATCAGCCCCATGCCCTTCTGCCCGTCATTGGAACCATGGGCGAAGCTCACCCCGGTGCAGGTGAAGATCAGCAGGCCGCGGATCCACCATGGCGGCGGCACTCCGTCCTTGGGTTCCTGATACAGCGCTTCGTTGCGGACAAGGAGTTTCATCGCGAGGAACAGCAGGGCGGCCACGCCGAAGCCGATCAGCGGCGACAGCAGCAGCGCCTGGCCGATCTCGGTCGCCTTGGTCCAGTCCACCCCGGCCGTGCCGCTCTTGCCGTGGAGCATGGCATTGGCCACGCCGACGCCGATGATCGACCCGATCAGCGTATGCGAGCTGGAAGACGGGATGCCCAGCCACCAGGTCGCGAGGTTCCACACGATCGCCGCGAGCAGCAGGGCGAAGACCATCGCGAAGCCGGCATTCGAACCCACCTGCAGGATCAGTTCCACCGGCAGCAGCGAAACGATGCCGAAAGCGACCGCGCCGGTGGACAGCAGCACGCCGAGGAAGTTGAAGAAACCCGACCACACCACTGCGACATTCGCCGGCAGCGCATTGGTGTAGATCACCGTGGCGACCGCGTTGGCCGTGTCATGGAAGCCGTTCACGAATTCGAAGCCCAGCGCGATCAGGAGCGCGACGAACAGCAGGACGAAGGGCAGATAGGCCGCAGTGCTCACGCCCGCGCTGCTGGCGTCGGCATAGATGCTGTAGGCGACATAGCAGATCGCGGCGAGGATCGCGGCGCCGAACCCGAGAGTACCGATCTTGCCAAGGCCCTGGTCCAGGTTCGGACGGCCGGGCACGACCGAATCCATCGCAACTGTAGCATTCATGGTGAAGCGCCCCGCGGAAGTGACGAGATGCGCTTTCCTAGTCGTGCCATGTGACATGATTGTTGCAGGCGGATGCTTGGCGGGAACGGGCGAGAAACGGCGAGAAACCGTCGTCGCCACGCGGATATATCACGAGAAATCCGGGATTTGCGGCCGGGCTGGACTTACATGTTCTGTAACAGAAACGTGTTATCCAGAAACAATCGGGCCATCTGTCACATATTGGTCATAGAACGGTAATAGCAGAGACACATCGGCCGGGGACCCCGGCGCATGCGAGGAAGCTGGGAATGAGAATCATGAGGGCGGCCGCCAGCATCCTGGCCTTGAGCGTGGCGATGGCCGCGCAACAGGCGCACGCGCAGGCCCTCTCCGCGGAAGAGGCGAATGCGCTGCGCGCGGAAATGGCAGCGCTGAAGGCGCGCCTCGATGCGCTGGAAAGTCGGATGGCCGTGAACGACGCGGCCGCCGCGAAAGCCCAGGCGGATGCCGCCCAGGCGCAGGCCGACGCCAAGGCGCTTGCCGCCAATAACGACAATGTGAAGATCGACTGGAAGGGCGGCCCGCGCTTCACCGAAGGGGATCGCTCCTTCAAGATGAAGGGCCGGGTGCAGATGGACGCGAACTATATCAGTGCGCCCAGCGGGCTGAACGATCGCGGCCTCGGCTTCTCCAGCGAAGCGCGCCGCATCCGCCTGGGCGGCGAAGGCAAGCTCGGCGGCGGCTTCGGCTACAAGCTGGAAGGCGAGTTCTCGGACAACAGCGTCGATCTGGTCGACGCCTTCCTGACATACGAGAAAGGCCCTCTGCTCATCACGCTGGGCAATCACAACCAGTTCCAGTCGCTCGACGAACTGATCAGCGACACCCAGGGCAGCGTCATGGAGCGCGCGGCCTTTACCGATGCGTTCAATTTCGAACGCCGCCTCGGCCTGTCCGCGCAGTTCAAGAGCGGCGCCTTCCTGGCGCAGGCGGGCGTGTTCACCGACGATGTGGCGTCGCTTGCGAACAGCAGCGACGGCCCCAATGGCGGCGACGAGAACAATTCCTTCAGCCTGGACGGCCGCATCGTCTTCGCTCCGAAACTGGGCGATACGCAACTTCATTTCGGCGGCTCCGCCCATTGGCGCAAGCTCGGCCGGATCGAGGATGCCGGCGTGCGCTATCGCCAGCGCCCCTTCGTCCATACCTCCAACAGCCGCCTGCTCGACACCAAGACGATCGATGCAGACCGCGAATTCTCCTACGGTGCGGAATTCGCCGCAGTCCATGGCCGCTGGCACGGTGCGGTGGAAGCGCACTGGCTGCGGGCCAACCGGCTCGATGGGCCCGATCCCCGCTTCTGGGGCGGCTATGCCGAAGTCGGCGTCTATCTGACCGACGACACGCGGCCCTACGAGAACGGCATCCTGACCACCGCCAAGCCCAGCAAGCCGGTGGGCAAGGGCGGAATCGGCGCGGTGCAGCTCAACCTGCGCTACGACTATCTCGATCTCAACAGCCACGACATCCGCGGCGGGACGCAGAACGGCTATATCGCGGCGCTGGTGTGGACACCGGTCCAGTATCTGCGGTTCAACATCAACTACGCCTATCTCGATTATGCGGGCGCCACGGCGACTGCGGGCGGGCGCAGGGACTACAACGCGCAAGTCATCGGCACGCGCTTCGAGCTCGATTTCTGATCTGGAAACAATCCCGACATCCTTCGTAACGCATGCGCAACGCATCGTTACGGAAGGGAAAAACTCCAGATAAACGGCTGCGCTAAGCCTGCCGCACCCTGATGCACATCTCCCATCGCCGCCTCGATGCGGTGGAATAGAGGCGGTGGTTTCAGGGTGCAGGAGGAACGTTCTCTAGCATGAGGGAATGTTCCATGGATATAAAAGCAATCGTCGCTGCGGCCCTGGCTGTCGCCATCCCATTCGCTGCCGCACCGGCCGCCGCGCAGGAAGCGGAGTCAGGGCCGTTCACGGTCTCCGGTTCCGCCACGATCGCAAGCGATTACCGCTTCCGCGGCGTCTCCCAGACCGACAAGGAATTCGCCGTGCAGGGCGGCGTCACCGTGACCCATGAAAGCGGCCTCTATGCCGGCACCTGGGGCTCCAACCTGTCCGGCTGGGGCACGTTCGGCGGCTCCAACATGGAGCTCGACCTCTTCGGCGGCTTCGCGAAGGATCTGGGCGGCGTCACGGTCGATGTCGGCCTGACCTGGTACATGTATCCCGGCGGCCTCGACACCACCGACTTCGCCGAACCCTATATCAAGGTCAGCGGCGCCGCCGGCCCGGTCAACCTGCTCGCGGGCGTGGCCTATGCACCCGAGCAGCGTGCGCTCGGCCGGGTCTATGCCGACGCGTCAGGCTTCAACAGCGGCATCGCGACCGCGCCGGGCGACAAGGAGGACAACCTCTATATCTGGAGCGACGCGAATTTCGGCGTTCCCGGCACGCCGGTCACGCTGAAGGCCCATCTCGGCTATTCCAAGGGCAATTCCGGCCTCGGCCCCAACGGCACCAGCCTTTCGCCCACCGGCGAATATCTCGACTGGATGCTGGGCGCCGATGTCGCCGTCGGGCCGCTGACGCTCGGCATCGCCTATGTCGATACCGACATCTCCAGCGCCGAAGCGCTCTATCTCCAGCCGAACTTCGCTTCGACCAAGAACGGGTCTTCGATCGCCGGGAGCACGGCGGTCGTCACGCTGAGCGCATCCTTCTAACCGCTCGGCATGGGGGAGGGAGCGTTGCCGTGCAGCAGCGGCGCTCCCGACCTCAGCGGCATCGGCCGGGAAAGGGCCGGCATGCGATCGCCATTATAGAGGAACGACAACACTTCGGACCGGGCGATCAGCGCCCAGACGCCATACGACAGAACCAGGGTGAGCGCCGTGATCGCGAGGAATTTCGCTTCCACCGGCACCGGGATGCCTTGGCCCAGCCACACCAGCAGCACCACGAACGGCATATGGAACAGGTAGATCACGAAGGATGCCGAAGTCAGCCGCCGGATCAGCGGGATCGGCCTGTCCGCCAGCGAACGCGCCATCGCGATCAGCGTCTGCGTGATCGCCAGTGCCGCGATCGTCGCCATGAACCGCCCCGCCGCCGGCGAGAATTCGTGCCAGTTGAGCAAATAGAACGCGGTCGAGAACGCGGCGACCACCGCCACATCGGGCGAGAAGCGGCCCACCCGGTCCAGCACCTGCGGGGCGCGGGCCAGCACGCAGCCCATGATGAAATAGGGCGCATACATGATCAGCTCGTCCAGCCGCAGGATCTGCTGGGGGAAATTGGTGGCGAAGCCGAAAAAGTAGAACGCCTCGACCGCTGCCGCTTCCCACAGGCCGACGACCACACCCACCGCCAGCAGCGAGCCCAGCGGATGACGCGCGATCCGTTCGTCGATCCCGGACGGCAGGACCGCTTCGCGCAGGGCCGGACGCAAGCGGATCAGCGCCACCGCCGCCACGCTGCAATAGAGCAGCACGACGATGAACCACAGATGCCTTACCCAATATCCGCCCGAGGTCAGCGAATTGTGTCGCCAGGACCCGACCGCGTCGGCATAGGACATGGTGGACAGCTCGCAGATGAAGTTCATCGTCGGCACCAGCGTGACGATCGCCATCGCGAAGGGCACGCCCAGGCGAAGGAAACGCGCCTTGAGCCAAGTTCCGGGCTCGCGGCGCGCCAGCAGCAGAGCGGAAAAATAGCCGGCGATCACGAAAAAGGCCGGCATCCGGAAGATATGGATGAATTCCGCCAGATAGGGGAAGATCGCCGCGCCCTCGCCCGAACGGACGATGAAGTCCTGCCCCGGCTGGTAGGAAAGTGCGGCATGATAGGGAATGCCGAGCAGGAGGAGCAGGGTCCGAAGGCTGTCCCAGAAGTGGTCCCGCCTATCCGTATCGCTCTGAACCGGATTGTCTTGCATCGAAATCATCAACGATCAGATGCAGATAATCGCCACCCCGATCAACGCCGCTGGCGGGCACTCGTCATCTCGCCATGCACGGCTCATGGGATAGTCGCGCGTTTCCGGGCGGATCAGACCATCTTGCGCGGGCCTTCGGGCCGATTCCAGTACAGCATGCTGTGCAATTGCAACTGCTGGGAAGGTCGGTGAAACGCACGCTCCACCCGCCGCGACCGCATCGCGGCGACCAGTTCATCCCATTCCACTATTGCTGCTTTTGGCGGCGATTCCGGACGATGCTTCTGAGCCATCGACTCACCTCACTCTCCACGCGCGGCTTTTTAGCAGTTTTCGGCCGCCGAGACCATCGCAACGTGGCCAGCGGGTTTGCGCGGGTGGGGATGTGCGGTCGCTCGCGAGCCGGAGAACCGATCCGTGTTGCGCTGGCTAGTCGCAATGGCATTATGAAGGGAATCGAGGGATTGACCTGTGGTTCACTTCCCACTTCACCAATGCACGGACAGCTTGGGTTCGGACAAAAGAGACACTGGAGAGAAGCGAATGCTCGAAATCAAACTCGATTCACGGTCCCATGAAAAGTCGGGGCGGGAATTCGCGCTGGACGACCAGGAACTGGCAACGCGCAAGACCATCTACAGCCCGGACATGATGGAAGGTAAGCGGGTGGTGGTGTCGGGCGGCGGCACCGGCATCGGCAAGGCCACGGCATTGCTCTTTGCCCGGCTGGGCGCAGATGTCGCGATCTGCGGGCGGCGCGAGGAATTGCTGGACAACGCCGCAGACCTGATCGGCGATACGACCGGCCGCAAGGTGATGAAGCGCGTTCTCAACATCCGCGATGCCGACGCGGTCGAACGGTTCATCGCCGATGCGCATGACGAGCTGGGCGGCATCGACATCCTGATCAACAATGCGGGCGGGCAATATGTCCAGAACTCGGTCGATCTGACGCGCAAGGGCTGGAGTTCGGTGATCGAGACGAATCTCACCGGCACCTGGTGGATGATGCAGGAAGCGGCGAAGCAATGGATCGCGCGCAAGCAGCCTGGAAGCATCATCAACGTCGTCTGCGTGGTGGAGCGGGGGTGCCCACAGGTGGTTCATACCTGCGCTTCGCGCGCCGGGGTGATCTACGCGTCCAAGAGCGTCGCGGTCGAATGGGCTCCGCACAAGATCCGCGTGAACTGCCTTGCGCCAGGCGCCACGAGAACCGAAGGCTTCCGCCAATATCCCGAGGAGAACCTCGACCAGTTCTACCAGAACCCGATGCGCACGACCTCCGACGCGTTCGAGATGGCGGAGACCATGGTCTACATGTCATCGCCGGCCGCCGCCTTCATGACCGGCGAACTGGTCGCGCTGGATGGCGGGCAGCAACTGTGGGGCAATTCCTGGCTCTACGGCCGGCCGAAATGGTTCAGCGACGATTGGCGCGAGGCGTGAGGCAAAAGCCGCGTACCCAAGGATTGTCTTCGCCACATCTCGATCGCAACTGCTAACTGGACTCAGAAATGAAAGAGCCCCCGAGGCTTGCCTCGGGGGCCAATCACGCCGCGCCGTGGCTTGTTATCACCGATGGCGCGGCTGCCTCTTTCGAGGTCTTGAGGCTCAGCGAGCAAGCTCCTGAGCAATCGAGGCCGATATGAGTCATGGGCTGCGAGATGTCAATGGAGCCCTAAGGCATGCCGCAAGCATTCCTTAATGATTTCAAATTGTTCATCGGAAACTCGTAAGTTCGACAGATACTTACGCCCTCCGTATTGATCACGGCCAGACCGAAATAAATCAAGTCGATCTAAGCCAACTGTTGCCACCATGTCTGCCTTTACCCACCAGACTGTCTGTTCAAACGGGTCGGGCAGAGGCGCATCAAGCTCTAGTCGACAATGATACCTGCGGCCTTCCGGAGATTCAGTTCCGCTCAAGGGTACGACAGTGTGGAGGTTGTTCCGACCTGGCAAGCATCCCGTGATAACGACTGCAGGCCGTAGTTTGACCATCTCCGGAGGACGAAAACCACCAGCGGAATAGTTGCAGAGAAGGATTGTTTTAGGTTTGACCGGGTATTGCATAATGCTGGGTTAGCGAGCCCTGAACATGTAGGGCAACATGAAGACTGGCCATTTCCACCCATTCATGTTTCCGGAACGTCATAGAATTTGATCCGGACATCGTATTCGACCGCGGTCACATTCTAGTAGTTGTGGCGCACCCGACAGGATTCGAACCTGTGGCCTCTGCCTTCGGAGGGCAGCGCTCTATCCAGCTGAGCTACGGGTGCGTGTGAGCGGGCAGTTAGCAGCGCATGGCGGGAGGCGCCAGCGGTTTTGCGAGGCTCCATCTTCGCGCCGTCCTGCGCTCTTTTAGCAATTTGGCAAGGCGCGCCGTGCCAGGGTTTTCGGGATGAACGCGATGCCCCCTTCCTTTGCGCCGTCCACCGATTCGCGCAGCCGCGATGCGGCGGAAGATGCCGTGCGCCGGATGGAAGTGGCGTGGTTCGCGCTCCATCGCGCGGGCGAGGCGGTGGCGGGGCTCGCCGGCGATATCGCCCAGGACGGCCCGGACGGCATCGGCGACTTTCCCGCCATGATCCATCGCGCCGGCGGCTGGCGGCTGCGCCAGGCGGAACAGGGCATCGCGGATCTCACCGCGATCATGCAATCAGGCCTGACAGCGCTCCTGTCCGTGCGCGAGCGCGGCGCCGAGACCGGGCCCGCCGCCCAGGCGCTGTGGCGCGAATTCAGCGACGCGCGCGACGCGCTGGTCGGTCTCGCGCGTCCCGTCGCCCGCATCCGCCGGCGCTGAGGATGCACCGCAGGCCGCCCGGCGGCTTGACGAAGTTCCTATTATGTTCTTTACCGGCGCGATGGCCGAAGCTTCCCCGATTCCGATCTCCCCCGTGAGCGAGGCGTCCTCGGCAGACGCGCTCTGCGCCCTGTCGGTGGCGCGCGGGATCTGCCGGCTGTTCGCGCGCAACGATATCTGGTGCATGCCCGAAATGCCGCTGCGCAACGGCCGCCGCGCGGATCTGATGGGGATCGACGCCAAGGGCCGCGTGGTGATCGTGGAGATCAAGGTCCGCCGGGCGGATCTGCTGGGCGACATGAAATGGCCCGACTATCTCGACCATTGCGACCGTTTCTATTGGGGCCTGTCCCCGGATCTCGACCGAAGCTGCCTGGACCTGGCCGATTTCCGGCCCGAATGCTGCGGCGTGATCGTGGCGGACGGCTATGATGCGGAAATCATCCGCCCCGCCCCCTCGCTGCCGCTGGCCGCCGCGCGGCGCAAGGTGGAAGTGGAACGGCTCGCCCGCGCGGCGCTGCGCCGCCAGCTCGTCGCTCTCGATCCCGCCTGCGCGCCCTGGGGCGGAGAAGCGGCCTAGGGTTTGGCGACCATATCCTTTGCAAGCGCAAACGCCCGAGGTTTCCCTGTCCTACACGCGCCGCGCTTGGCATAGGGAGCGCATGGCATATGCGGCATATCCCTGTTCCCGGCCAGATTTCCAC
>CAMLQG010000005.1 GCA_946482075.1 uncultured Erythrobacteraceae bacterium | reverse complement strand
CCTGGATTGCTTCGCTCTGCTCGCAATGACGAAGTTACGGATGCGAGCGGGATATGCCCCAAACAAGCTCAGGGTGACGAATTGTGACTGACCTGACCAATCTAGGTGTTGCGGACATCCGCACCGGTGTCGCCAAGGGTGATTTCACCGCGCGTGAAGTGGCCGAGGGCTTCAACGCCAATGTTGCGGCCGCCGGCACGCTCAATGCCTTCATCGTCGCCACGCCGGAAAAGGCACTGGAAGCGGCCGATCGCGTGGATGCGGATCGCGCCGCCGGCAAGATGCTGGGGAAGATGGCCGGCGTGCCGATCGGCATGAAGGATCTCTTCGCCACGCAGGGCATCCAGACCACGGCCGCCAGCCACATTCTGGAAGGCTTCTCGCCCCCTTATGAAAGCACGGTCAGCCAGAAGCTGTGGGATGCGGGCGCGGGCATGCTCGGCAAGCTCAATCTCGACCAGTTCGCGATGGGTTCGTCCAACGAGACGAGCTATTTCGGCAATGTGATCTCGCCCTGGCGGCGCAATGACGGCGGCCCAGAATCAGATAAGAAAAATTGGGCGCCGCTCGCGCCCGGCGGTTCCTCGGGCGGTTCCAGCTCCGCGGTGGCCGCCCGCCTCTGCCCGGCGGCGACCGGCACGGATACCGGCGGCTCGATCCGCCAGCCTGCCGCCTTCACCGGCATTTCCGGCATCAAGCCCACTTATGGCCGCTGCAGCCGCTGGGGCATCGTCGCCTTCGCCAGCTCGCTCGACCAGGCTGGTCCGATGGCGCGCGACGTGCGCGACTGCGCGATCATGCTGGAAGCGATGGCCGGCTTCGATCCCAAGGATTCGACCAGTCTCGACCTGCCCGTGCCCGAATGGGAAGCCGGGTTGAATGCCGACCTCAAGGGCAAGAAGGTCGACATCCCGCGCGAATATCGCATGGACGGGATGGACGACGATGTCGCCAAGAGCTGGGATGAAGGCATCGCCTGGCTGAAGGATGCCGGTGCCGAGATCGTCGATATCAGCCTTCCGCATACGAAATATGCGCTGCCGACCTATTACATCATCGCACCGGCGGAAGCGTCGTCCAACCTCGCGCGGTATGACGGCGTGCGCTACGGCCTGCGGGACCTGCCTAACGGCGCGAACTTGCAGGAAATGTATGCGGCGACCCGCGCCGAAGGCTTCGGCCCGGAAGTGAAACGCCGCATCCTGATCGGCACCTATGTGCTTTCTGCAGGCTTCTACGACGCCTATTACACGCAGGCGCAGAAAGTGCGCGCGCTCATCAGCCGCGATTTCCAGCACGCCTTCGCCGATTGCGACGTGATCCTCGCGCCCACCGCGCCGAGCGCGGCTTTCGCGTTGGGTGAGAAGAGCGCCGATCCGCTGGAAATGTATCTGAACGACGTGTTCTCGGTCCCGGCCTCGCTGGCTGGCTTGCCGGCGATGTCCGTTCCTTCGGGCCTCAATGGCGAAGGCTTGCCGCTCGGCCTGCAGATCATCGGCAAGGCGTTCGACGAACAGGGCGTGCTCGACGCAGGTCTCGCGATCGAACAGCGCGCGCAATTCGGTGCCCGGCCGGAGAAGTGGTGGAGTTAATCGTCACCCCAGCGGAAGCTGGGGTCTCGGGCCTCTTGGTCCGACCCAGATCAACGAGATCCCAGCCTTCGCTGGGATGACGGAAGAATGAAGATGAGCGAATATCGCATCCAGGGCGAAACCGGCGAATGGGA
Source organism: uncultured Erythrobacteraceae bacterium (assembly GCA_946482075.1). The sequence goes on along the minus strand of CAMLQG010000005.1, from coordinate 67,829 downwards.
GGTCGTGATCGGCCTCGAAGTCCACGCGCAGGTCACTTCCAACGCCAAGCTCTTTTCCGGCGCGGCCACCGCTTTCGGCGCGGAGCCGAACGCGCAGGTCAGCCTGGTGGATGCCGCGATGCCCGGCATGCTGCCGGTGCCGAACCGCGAATGCATCCGCCAGGCAGTGCGCACCGGTCTCGCGATCAATGCACGGATCAACAAGTGGTCGCGTTTCGACCGGAAGAACTACTTCTACGCCGATCTTCCGCAGGGTTACCAGATCAGCCAGCTCTACCATCCACTAGTGGGTGAAGGCGAAATCGAGATCGCGCCGGACGAGAAGAACGCCGACGCCACCAAGGTGATCGGCATCGAACGCATCCATGTGGAACAGGATGCGGGCAAGCTGATGCATGATCAGCATCCGACCATGTCCTATGTCGATTTGAACCGTTCGGGCGTGGCGCTGATGGAGATCGTCAGCCGGCCGGACATGCGCTCGCCCGCGGAAGCCGGCGCCTATCTGCGCAAGCTGCGCACGATCCTGCGCTATGTCGGTTCGTGCGACGGCAATATGGAAGAAGGCTCCATGCGTGCCGACGTGAACGTCTCGGTGCGCAAGCCCGGTGCGGAATTCGGCACCCGGACGGAAACGAAGAACGTCAATTCCGTGCGCTTCGTGATGGCCGTGGTCGAGCAGGAAGCGCGCCGCCAGGTGGAGCTGATCGAGGATGGCGGCAGGGTGGTGCAGGAAACGCGCCTCTACGATCCCGACCGCAACGAGACCCGCTCCATGCGCTCCAAGGAAGACGCGCATGATTACCGCTATTTCCCCGATCCGGACCTGCTGCCGCTGGAGCTTGACGACGCCTTCATCGCGGAATGCCGCGCCAGCCTGCCCGAACTGCCGGACGCGAAGCGTACACGCTACGAACAATCCCTCGGTTTGTCTCCATACAATGCCGATATCCTGACCGCCGAGGCGGAAACGGCCCGCTGGTTCGAAGCGCTGCTGGCGGAAAGTGCTGCCCGGCAAGGCAAGGGCGAGGCCGATGTCGCCAAGCAAGCGGCCAATTGGCTCACCTCGGAACTGTTCGGCGCGCTCAATCGCCTGGGCCGCGATCTGGAGGACAGCCCGGTCAACCCCGGCCAGGCAGCCGAACTGCTCGCCTTGGTGGCCGACGGCACGATCTCCGGCTCCATCGCCAAGCAGGTGTTCGAGAAGATGCTCGAGACCGGTGACGGCGCGGGCGCGATCGTGGAGCGCGAGGGGCTGAAGCAGACTTCCGACACCGGCGCGATCGAAGCGGTGGTGGACAAGGTGCTGGCCGACAATGCCGACAAGGTCGAACAGTATCGCGGCGGCAAGGAAGCCCTGTTCGGTTTCTTCGTCGGTCAGACCATGAAAGCGATGCAGGGCAAGGCCAACCCGCAGATGGTCAATGAGCTGCTGAAGAAGAAGCTGGGCTAGGGGGAAGAGCCCGCTGAGCGGGCTCTTCGGCAGCTCAGAACGTCGCGCTGTTGAACACCGCTTCTGCTTTGGGCCGATCGCGGTCGAAATAATACAGCGAAGGTGCGGTGAAGGTGATCAGATAAAGCTGGTTGCCGACCACCGTCCCTGCCGCCATGCCTTTGCGTGTCAGCGGTGAACTTGCCACCGCATAGCTGTAGGAGAACTTCACGCCTTCATGTCCGGCGAAACGGTAAGGCTCGGTCGTTTCGATCTTGAACACCGATGTATCCAGCGCGACTCGCATCGAGTTTTCAACGAAATCCGGAATGTCGGTAAGCTGCATGGCGCCCCGCATCGCAGGCAGAGGATGATCCTTCTTTTTCGCGTCCCGATAGAGCGTCTCGCCCGGAATGAGGCCTGAAACGAAATAAAGCTCGTTCAAGGCGGCTCCATCGAGAGTCCAGAGCTCGCTCTTCTTGATGGGGCGCACGGTCCACCGATTCCACGCCGTATCCGGCGATACTTTCAGGCTGCTCTTGGCAACCGCAATCGGTTGGCGTTCCGTTACGAGCTTCCAGGTCGCTTCGGCAGAGTCTGCCTGAAGCATGCCGGCCAGGACCAGGAAGATCGCCAGGGGTCCGGTTCGTTTCATTGCATTCCTCCAGTCATCGTGGAAATCATCGATCTGTCGAGCGCATCCGGCATCCGACGCAGATATTCACGCAGGTCCGCTTGCCCGCTCTCGGTTTCGCCGAGCCGCAAGCGCGCGAGGCCGCGACCCCGCCAGATTTCGGGCAGTTCGCCGCCCTGTGCGATCGCCTCGCTGTAGAAGGTCGACGCTTTCTCCACGTCACCCGCATCGGCTCGCCTGCGATAGAGTTCCCCTCGCGCATAATTGAGCCAGGGATTCCACCCGCGCTCCGCAAGACTGCTCAACAAATAGTCGCTTGCACCGAAATCGTTGGTTTTCAGCTGGTCGTCCAGGAACATTGGCCAGTATTGTGCCATCACCGCGTGGAACCGCTGTTCGCCTGTCTCGCCAGCGATGCCGGGCGTCGTTCGCGCCATTTCCGCCAGATAGGCCACACGCTCGGCAGTTGGGGGATGGCTGGCGAACATGCCGCCATTCTTGTCCTTGCGCGATTTCATGTTGCGCGCCGCCGCGGTGGCGTCCGCCTCGGCCCGAAGCTGTTCCCAGATGGTCGCAGCTTCTCTTGCATCGTAGCCGGCGCGAGCCATTTTCTCGACCCCGCCGATATCCGCTTCCTTCTCCATCTCGCGCGAGAATTTGAAGACCGATCCGATCATGCCCATCGAGACGATCAGGCCGATGCCCGTGAAGGCGAGCCAGACTGCAGTCGCCGATTTCGACTTGATATCGCGAAAGAGCTTCAGGGAATGGCGCTGCTCGAAATGAGTATATTCGTGGCCGAGAACAGCTGCGAGCTGGGCTTCATTCTGGGTCCTGAGCAGCAAACCGGACCACACCTGCATGACCCCGTTGGGAGCCATCGACGCGTTGAAGTGCGGCGTGCGCATGAGATAGAGTCGGACACCGCGACATTCGTTCTGCCCGACCGTCCGACATAACACGTCACGCACATAAGCGTTCAGAGCCGGATCATGCATTACGAGCGGTGATGATTTGAGCTGCCGCTCAACCTCGTCCATCTGCATCCACAATCCGCGCTCGTCATTGTCCGACGGCTTATAATCTGCGGGCGCAACGCCCGGCTGCACAACCGGTTGCGCCGCTGCCAGCGTGTGCTGGAGCGCAAGCGCGGCCGCAAGCAACGGACAGAGAGGAAAGAGACGGGCCATTGGTGCTTCCGACAGGCGTCAGCCAGCTCTTATGCAGGCTTCTCGGTACTGTCCGGTTGCAGCGGGGCTTCCTCCTGGATTTGCGGCTTGTCGGCGGGTGGAGCAGGCGGGGTTTCGGCAGATGCTGGTTGCGCCGCTTCTCGAGATGCCCCCACCTGCGCGGTATCGACAATCGGCACATTGGTTGCAGCGGTCGTGGAGGTTTCCGCCTTCACTTCCGCGACGGCGGGTGCGGCGAAAAGCGACGGCTTCGATCGTTGCGGAAAGCCTGCCAGAAGCTGTCCTACGCGTTTGGCAGCGCCATCCGGTTCTCGCGGATCGCCACCCATGGCGAGGTCGCTGTTGAACCAGACGAGATCGCCGGAATGTAGATCGACGAGACCGGCATAACCGATATGGACGCCGGGCGGGATGTAGGCGCCGAACAGGCCGGCCATGAGCAACTGGGCTACCTTTCGGCCTGCATCGCCATAAGCATCATGCGTGAAGAAGAAGAGGGCATAGTCGCCGCCCGTCACATCGCGCAGTCGCTTGGCGTCCTCGCCGAGAGTCCATTCGAGCTTGTAACGCTTTCGTGCCTTCGGGTCGGCTTGCGGCACCATCTTGGTTGGCAGGTGGTCACCGAAGGTCTGGTGCTGGAATGCCGAGGCGGCCACCGCTTCGAACAGGCCGCGATAATCGTTTACGAGGCTGGCCTGTTCGCCCTCGAAATCCTGGAGGAAGACCATGTTCGCTGCGCGCGCCTCGCCGGCGGCTTCCATCGCTTTCTGGATATTCGCGCGGGCCGTGGCTGTCCAATCCGCATTGGCTTCGTCCATGCCCCCGACCCTCAGGGTCCCCACCTGAACATCCGGGCGAAACACGACGATCTTGATATTGGCCGTGTCGGAAAACGCGAAACCGTCTTTCGATATGCCGGCTGCTTGTGCCGGGATAGCGCCAATCATTGCACAAGCGAACGCCCCCGCGATCGCGGCCTTCATTGCCCGAAAAGACATCCAATCCCCCAAATGTTGCCCCGCTCTCGTGTTACTGAGCATTGAAGCACACTGGCAAGCCTTCTTGAGGGAATATTTCCCCAATTCGGAGTAGTTCTTCGGCTTTTTGACGGTCGATTGGAATTCGTCGCTTTCCTCGTCGCGGTGGGGACCGCCTTCGGCAAACTCGAAAATTTGATCCATGTCCTTGTGTTGCCAAACGGCAACACTATCTCCGGGGCCTGAAAGGTGAGGGATGATCCCATGAATCTTGAGAAGTTTACCGACCGGGCCAAGGGTTTCCTGCAATCCGCGCAGACGATCGCGATCCGGATGAACCATCAGCGAATCACGCCGGAGCATGTGCTGAAGGCGCTGCTGGAGGACGGCGAAGGCATGGCGGCCGGGCTGATCCAGCGTGCGGGCGGCAATGCGAAGATCGCGAGCGACGAGCTCGATCGCGCTCTGGCGAAAGTGCCCGCGGTGTCGGGCGGCGGGGCGCAGCAGACACCCGGCCTCGACAATGACGCCGTGCGCGCGCTCGATCAGGCGGAGCAGCTGGCCACCAAGGCGGGCGACAGCTTCGTGCCCGTGCAGCGCATCCTCCAGGCGCTGGCGCTGGCCACCACGACGCCTGCGGGTCAGGCGCTGAAAGCCGCCAATGTGAACGTCCAGGCGCTGGAAGCGGCGATTCAGGAAGCCACCGGCGGCCGCGCGGCCCATTCCGCCAGCGCCGAGGAAAGCTATGACGCGCTGGGCAAATATGCCCGCGATCTGACGCAGGTGGCGCGCGACGGCAAGCTCGATCCGGTCATCGGCCGCGACGAGGAGATCCGCCGCACGATCCAGATCCTGGCGCGGCGAACCAAGAACAATCCGGCGCTGATCGGCGAGCCGGGCGTGGGCAAGACCGCGATCGCGGAAGGCCTCGCCCTGCGCATCGCCAACGGCGACGTGCCCGACAGCCTCAAGGATCGCAAGCTGATGGCGCTCGACATGGGTGCGCTGATCGCGGGCGCGAAATATCGCGGCGAGTTCGAAGAACGGCTGAAAGCGGTGCTCGACGAAGTGAAGGGCGCGGAAGGCGACATCATCCTCTTCATCGACGAGATGCACACGCTGATCGGCGCGGGGAAGGGCGAAGGCGCGATGGATGCGTCCAACCTGCTCAAGCCTGCGCTTGCGCGCGGTGAGCTGCATTGCATCGGCGCGACCACGCTCGACGAATACCAGAAATATGTCGAGAAGGACCCGGCGCTCCAGCGGCGGTTCCAGCCCGTCTTCGTGGGCGAGCCGACCGTGGAGGACACGATCTCGATCCTGCGCGGCCTCAAGGACCGCTACGAGCTGCATCACGGGGTGAATATCACCGATGGCGCGATCGTGGCCGCCGCCACGCTCAGCAACCGCTATATCGCGGACCGCTTCCTGCCGGACAAGGCGATCGACCTGATGGACGAGGCTGCGAGCCGCATCCGCATGGAAGTGGAATCGAAGCCCGAGGAGATCGAAAAGCTCGATCGCAAGATCATCCAGCTCAAGATCGAGGAGACCGCGCTTGCCAAGGAGAAGGACGATGCCGCGCAGGATCGCTTGAAGGCCCTGCGGGAGGAGCTCGGCAATCTGGAGCAGCAGAGCTCCGAACTGACTACGCGCTGGCAGAACGAGCGCGACAAGATCTCGGCCGAAGCGAAGCTCAAGGAAGAGCTGGACCAAGCGAGGGTGGAACTGGAGCAGGCGCAGCGCAGCGGCGATCTCGCCCGCGCGGGCGAGCTGTCCTACGGCCGCATCCCGGAGCTGGAGAAGCAGCTTGCCGAAGCGCAGAGCCAGTCGAAGAACGCGATGCTGCGCGAGGAAGTGACCGAGGAGGACATCGCCGCCGTCGTCAGCCGCTGGACCGGCGTGCCGGTCGACCGGATGATGGAAGGCGAGCGTGAGAAGCTCCTCAAGATGGAGGAGATCATCGGCCAGCGGGTGATCGGGCAGAAGGATGCGGTGGAAGCCGTCTCCAAGGCGGTGCGCCGTGCGCGCGCCGGCCTGCAGGACCCGAACCGGCCGCTGGGCAGCTTCCTGTTCCTCGGTCCCACGGGCGTCGGCAAGACCGAGCTGACCAAGGCGCTCGCCGGCTTCCTGTTCGACGATGACGGCGCGATGGTGCGCATCGACATGAGCGAGTTCATGGAGAAGCACGCGGTCGCGAGGCTGATCGGCGCGCCTCCGGGCTATGTCGGCTACGAGGAAGGCGGCGTGCTGACGGAAGCGGTGCGCCGGCGGCCCTATCAGGTGGTCCTCTTCGACGAGGTCGAGAAGGCGCATGCCGACGTGTTCAACGTGCTGCTGCAGGTGCTCGATGACGGCCGGCTGACCGATGGGCAGGGCCGGGTGGTGGATTTCAGCAATACGCTGATCATCCTGACGTCCAATCTCGGCAGCCAGTACCTCGCCAATCTGGACGAGGGCGAGGATGTCGAGAAGGTGGAACCGCAGGTGATGGACGTGGTGCGCAGCCATTTCCGCCCGGAATTCCTGAACCGGCTGGACGAGATCATCCTGTTCCATCGTCTGGGCCAGGATCACATGGGCCCGATCGTGGAACTCCAGGTGGGCCGGGTACAGAAGCTGCTGAAGGAGCGGAAGATCACGCTGGATCTGACCGATGCCGCCAAGCGCTGGCTGGGCCGGGTAGGCTATGATCCGGTCTATGGCGCCAGGCCTCTCAAGCGGGCGGTGCAGCGCTACCTCCAGGACCCTCTGGCCGAGAAGCTGCTGGCCGGCGAGATCCCGGATGGTTCGACGGTGCGGATCGACGAAGGCGAGGGAGCGTTGGCGATCAGCGTGGAGTGATTTGCTCTTGCTCCGTTCGTCCTGAGCCTGTCGAAGGACCGCACTCCTTCCGACGAGACAGGAAGTGAAAAGCTGCCCTTCGGCAGGCTCAGGGCGAACGGGTCGGGAGAGGTGTTTCCGTCAAAGCCCCGCACTTGACCGCCCCCGGCCCCGCTCCTACGTGCCGGAGAAGACCATACGCGCAGGAGATTCCCGATGAGCACAGCCTATATCGTCGATGCATTCCGGACCGCCGGCGGCCGCCGCGGTGGACGGCTTTCGGGGGTTCATCCGGTGGATCTCGCCGCCGCGACGCTGGACGCGCTGGTGGATCGCACGGGCATCGATCCCGCGGCGGTCGACGATGTGATCATGGGCTGCGTCACCCAGGCCGGCGAGCAGTCGAACCAGGTCGGCCGCATCGCGGTGCTGGCCTCCGATCGCTTGCCGGAATCGACGCCGGCCGTCACGATCGACCGCCAGTGCGGTTCCTCCCAGCAGGCGATCCAGTTCGCCGCCCAAGCCGTCATGTCCGGCACGCAGGACGTGGTGATCGCCGCCGGCGTCGAAAGCATGAGCCGCGTGCCGATGGGCTCCAATGCCCGCTTCCATCGCGAAGCCGGCCTCGGCAACTATCTCTCGCCGCGCATTCAGGCGAAGTATCCGATCCTGGAATCGCTTCCCAACAAGGCCTTCTCCCAATTCTACAGCGCGGAAACGATCGCCAAGAAGCACGGCTTCACCAAGGATCAGATGGACGAGTTCGGCTATAACAGCCACCTGAAGGCGATCGCGGCCACCCAGGGCGGGGCCTTCAAGGAAGAGATCGTTCCGATCGAGATCGAGACTGCGAACGGCAAGGAATGGCACACGGTGGATGAAGGCATCCGCTTCGATGTCAGCCTCGAAGGGATCAAGGCGGTGAAGCTGCTCGTCGAAGGCGGCCTGCTGACCGCTGCGACGTCCAGCCAGATGTGCGACGGCGCCAGCGCCGCGCTGATCGTGTCGGAACGTGCGCTCAAGCAGTACGGCCTCACGCCGTCTGCCCGCATCCATAATCTGACCGTCACGGCGGGCGATCCGGTGCTGATGCTGGAGGAGCCGCTGCCGGCCACCGATCGGGCGCTCGAACGCGCCGGCATGAAGATCGACGACATCGACCTGTTCGAAGTGAACGAGGCCTTTGCCTCGATACCGATGGCGTGGCTGAAGCACACCGGTGCGAATCCGGAGAAGCTCAACGTCAATGGCGGCGCGATCGCGCTCGGCCATCCGCTGGGCGGCACCGGTGCGAAGCTGATGTCGACGCTGATCCATTCGCTCAAGGCGCGGGGCAAGAAGTGGGGCCTGCAGACGATGTGCGAAGGCGGCGGCGTCGCCAACGTCACGATCGTCGAGGTGCTCTGAGGAACCCGGGACGCACCGCGATCAGCGCCGCCATGGACGGGCCCTGGCATATCGGCGTCATCGGGGGGTCCGGCCTCTATGACGCTGTCGGGCTGGAAGATGCGCAGAAGATCGCGGTGAACAGCCCGTTCGGCGAGCCGTCCGACGAAGTGACGCTGGGCACGCTCGCCGGGGTCCGCTTCACTTTCCTGGCGCGGCATGGGGAAGGGCATGTCCTTTCCCCGTCGGGCATCAATTACCGCGCCAATATCGACGTGCTGAAACGCTGCGGCGTTACCGATGTGCTGGCGATTTCCGCCATCGGATCGTTACGCGAGGAGATGGCTCCTGGCCATTTCGTGGCGGCCGACCAGTTCATCGACCGCACGATGGGGCGGGCAGGCAGCTTTTTCGGCAATGGCCTGGTCGCTCATGTGAGCCTGGCCGATCCCGTCTGTCCGCGCCTTTCCGCGCTGGCGGCCGACGCAGCGGCCGGTGCGGGCGCCGACGTCCATCGCGGCGGCTGCTATCTCGCGATGGAAGGCCCGCAATTCTCCACCCGCGCGGAAAGCCGGATGTATCGCCAATGGGGGGCGGATGTGATCGGGATGACGGCGATGCCGGAAGCGCGCCTCGCGCGAGAGGCGGAACTCCCCTATGCGCTGCTCGGCATGGTCACCGACTATGACAGCTGGCGCGACAGCGAAGCCGGCGTGGAAGCGAGCGACGTGGTCGCGGTGATGCAGAGCAATGCCGCACTTGCTCGCAAGGCACTGCTGCACCTGGCGGAAGCGTTGCCCGAACGCCGGGAGGCCAGCCCGATCGATCGATCGCTGGACGGTGCTATCCTGACGCATCCGTCCAAGTGGGATCGCAGCCTGGCCGCCCGGCTCGATGCCGTGGCGGGCAGGCTGATGGGTTGATCCGAACCGCTTTTACTTCCCGTGGGCCGGACCGCCATCGGAGAAGGCATCGGCGATCGAGCAGGCCGCCGGGCCCAGGATGACGATGAACAGCACCGGCAGGATGAAGAGGATCAGCGGCACCGTCATGATCGCGGGGAGACGGGCGGCCTTTTCCTCGGCGCGCATCATGCGTTCGTTGCGGAATTCGGCCGACAGCACGCGCAGCGCCGATGCCAGCGGGGTCCCGTAGCGTTCCGTCTGGATCATCGTGGTCACCACGCCGCGCACGGAATCGAGATCGACGCGATAAGCGAGATTGTCGAACGCCTTCTTGCGTTCATTGAGGAAGGACAGTTCGATCGAGGTCAGCGTGAACTCGTCGCCCAGTTCCGGATAGGCGCGACCCAGTTCCTTCGCCACGCGGTTGAACGAGGCGTCCACGGTAAGGCCGGCTTCCGCGCAGATGACCAGCAGGTCGAGCGCATCCGGCAGGCCCTTGCGGATCGCGTCGGTGCGCTTGGTCTTCATGTTCTGGATGAAGAGGTCGGGCGATTTGTAGCCCAGGATGACGAGCACGGCAAAGCCGGCGAAACGCTTCCAGGTTCCCCAGTCGGGAAACATGTCCGACCAGTAGAACATGAACACGGCGAGCAGGCCCAGCACGATCGGCATGATCATCCGGCCGAAGATGACGGCAACGGCCCATTCCTTGTCGCGGATACCGGCCTGGGCGAGGCTCTGGTGAACCTTCTTCAGCTCGGCTTCCTGGAGCACCTTGAGGCGTTCCAGCGTGCCGCGCATCTTGTCGGTCGTATCGTTCTTGCGGACGATGCTGACGCGTTTCTTCGTCTTGGCGACGATGATCCCGGCCTTGAGCTCCTCGCGGCGCTCGTTGAGCGTCTTGACGCGCTTGGCCATCGGATCGCGAACCGTGATTGCAGTGTAGATCGCGAAGATCACCGCCATGGCGGCAACCGCCGCCAGCCCGGTGCCAGCCAGTATGACGTCGATACCGAGGATGGTGGGGCCGGGAGGTGTGTTCAGCATGATATCGTTCCCGTCCGCTCAGATCTCGAAGCTGACCATCTTGGCCATGATGAACACGCCGATCCCCATCCAGACGAGGCCACCGATACCGGCCACCATGAGCCGTTCGTCGATGAAGAACTCGCCGATGTAGCCGGGCTTGATCCACCACACGAGGCCGAAGACGATGAAGGGCAGCGAGCCGACGATATAGGCCGAAGCCTTGGATTCGGAGCTCATCGCCTTGATCTTGAGCTTCATCTGCGCGCGCTTGCGCAGCACGTCCGCCAGGTTGGAAAGCGTTTCGGCGAGGTTGCCGCCGGTTTCCCGCTGAATGGCGAGAGCGATGCAGAAAAAGCTGAATTCGGGCGTGTTGAGGCGATCGGCGGTTTCCTGCAGCGCCTCCTCCATGGACCGGCCGACTCTGATGCGATCGACGACGGCACGGAATTCCTCGCCCACCGGCCCCGGAACTTCGCTGCCCACGACCGAGAAGGTCTCCGTCACCGGGAGGCCGGAGCGCAGGCCGCGCACTAGAAGTTCGATCGCGTCGGGGAATTTTGAGGTGAAAGCGTTGTTGCGCTTGTCGATGAGCCGATTGACCGCCAGATGCGGCACGCCGGTGCCCACGAGAACCCCGAAGCCGAGCGAGAAGAGCAGCGCCCCCGTCTTCAGGAAGAGCAGGATCGTGACGCCGAGCGCGATGCCGAGCGACGCGTAGAAATACTGCGCGACGGTCCATTTCTTGCCACTGCGATGAAGGCGCAGCGCCAGCGCCGCAATGCGCGAGTCCGAGCCTGCGATCCTGTGCATGGCGGGCTTGCGCGCAGCGACGGCCTTGCGCAGTTGCGCTTCGACCCGATCCTGCGTGCTTTCCGCATGGCGATCGCGCAGCCCCTGAAGCCGACGAGCGGATTCCCGGGCGGGGGACGGACCGGTGAACGCCAGATAGCACATCACCGAGATGGCGATCAGCCCGAAGGCAATCAGCACCGGCTCTATCATGCTCATGTCGCGGTCCTATCCATTCTCGCATTCAATCCGTGCGGCAACTCGGGCCGGCGTCTTCGCGGGATTGCCGTCCCGTCGCATCGTCAGTCGGCCTGCACCTTCTCGGCCTTGCCCTTCCGAGGCAGCATCGACTTGATGTCGAGCTTGCCGAGGAGCGACGCCTTGGACTTCGCCCGCGCAGGAGCCTCGACAGTGCCGATGGCATCCGCTGCGCCGACCACCGTGTTGGCGATCTCGCGGATCACGGCGGTGCCCTTGCTCGCGCGGTTCGCCTGGGCGAAGGTCTGGCCGAGCTTGGCGGAGTTGATCGCGGCTTTCGGGTCAAACGGTACGAGGAAGTCGATCTTGCGTTCGATCGACGCTTCGAAATCGCTCCGGCTGATTTCCTGCCCGCCCGGCTGCACCTTGTTGGCGACGACGATCGGATGAGCCTGCGGCACGTTGTTCTTCAGCCACGAAAGGATACGGATCGCATCGCGCGCCGAAGCGAGCGTCATTTCGGTGGCGAGGATGACGACGTTCACATCGTTCATCAGATGCGGGAAGTTGATCAGCATGCTGCGCGGCATGTCGATCACCGTCATATCGAAGGCATGGCGGAATTCTTCCTCCAGCTGGAGGAAGGCCGCGCCGTCGGTCATCAGCGGCGAGTTCATCGGCGCTTCGGCCGAGAGGATCGCGAGATTCTCGTTTGCGCGCACCATGGCGCGCTCGATGAACAGCCCGTCGATGCGGCCCGGATTGTCGATCGCGTCGGTCAGGCCGCGGCCCGGTTCGAGGTCAAGCGCCAGCGCGCCGGTGCCGAAATGCACGTCTAGATCGAGCAGCGCGGTCGGCAGGGAATTGTCGGTGCTGAACAGCCAGGCGAGCGAAGTCGCCAGCGTGGAAGCGCCGACGCCGCCACGGGTCCCGATCACCGCCGTCGAAACGTGCTTGCGCGCGGAGCCGTTCTCGGCGTTCTTGGGCGACGAGAAGACATGCTGGGCCTGCGTCAGAGCGTCACGCAGCTGACCCGCGGAAAGAGGCTTCAGCAGATAGTCGTGAATCCCGCTCGCCAGGAGATCGCGATAGAGGCGCACGTCGTTGACCTGGCCGACGGCGATCACCACCGTGCCGGGTTCGCAGACTTCCGCCAGCGAGTTGATGTCGTTCAGCGGATCGCCGCTTTCCGACAGGTCGACCAGCAGGATGTTCGGACTGGCGCTGACCGACAGGGACTGGACGGCGTTGCGCAGGCCGCCCTTGTGGCACTTCTCAGGCTGCCAGCCGAGCTCCACGACGACCGGACGGAGAATGTCCAGCGAAGGATCGTCGCAGACGAAGGCCGCGAAGGGATCACGATTGCCGGTCGCGCCGGGCTTCCATGGTGCGTTCATTACTGGGTCGCCTTCTGCGTGTTGTTGGCCGTCAGGCCCTTCGTGCCGGTCGGCTCGCTCTTGCGATAAGTGTCGATCGCCTTGGTGGAGCTCATGACCACCGTTTCACCCGTCCCGGTTGCGCCCTTGATGAGGTGCTCGGGATCCGCGACCATCGCGGCAAGGTTGCCGTTCACCGCGCAGCCGAAGCCCGAGCTGGTCTTGTTCCCCAGATTGGATGCGAACGTATCGGACCAGTCGGGGCAGCCGGGGACATGTGCGGAAGTCCGCGTGATGACGATGCGCGTCGTACCCGCTTCGACATAGCCTGCGGTTACCGGCGCGCCGAGATTGACCAGAAGGCCGTAGCGCCCTGCGATCGCGGCGACCGCATCGCGGGTCGCGCCGTTGCCGAGCGGATCGTCGATGAAGATCTTGTCGCCATAGCGAACGTCCATCGCTTCGAACCAATCGGCCAGCCGCCGCTGTTCCGGAACGGACAGGCCGCCGGCCCCCGTCACCAGATCGATCGAAAAATTGTTCCGTTCGACTACCGGCTGATTGACGCTGTCGAGCGAGCGGTTTTCACCGGAAGTCTTGCCCATGCATCCTGCGAGGGACAGGCCCAGCGAGATGGCGATGGCAGCTGCGACCGGCTTCTTCATGGAATTTCGCATCTTGATCACCTTTCTCACTTGAAGCTGAAGCCAGGGGTCGGAGCCGCTTCAGCGCGGTGTTCCGCCTTGCGCTTCTTGCGCGGTTTGCCGTCTTCCTTCGAACTGTCGGCGCTATCGGCCGCACCGACCTTGGGCGCGGCCGGCTCGGTCGGAGCCAGCGTCGGACGCGGGCGCGTGGCGCCGCTAATGCCCTTGGAGTCCATGTTGCCGATGGTCTGCTCGAACTCGGTGGCGGTACGGAAGCCATCGGTCGGCAGCTTGATGTCGCCATCGTTCACCGGCTTCACCAGATAAGGCGTGACCACGATCACGAGCTCGGTCTGGCCCTTGCGAAAGTCCTTCGAGCGGAACAGCGCGCCGAGCACCGGCAGGTCGCCAGCCCCAGGCGTCTTGTCGATCGTGTTCTGGGAGTTGTTACTGAGCAGGCCCGCGATCATGAAGCTCTGGCCGGAACCGAGCTCCACGGTCGTTTCCGCGCGGCGCACGGTGAGTGCGGGAATCTGGAAATTCTGCAGCGTGATGGCACCCTGGCTCGAAAGCTCGGAAACTTCCGGCCGCACGCGGATGGAAATCCGGCCATTGGCCAGGACCGTCGGCGTATAGGCCAGGCTGACGCCGAATTTCTTGTATTCGATCGAGGTCGAACCCAGGCCCTGGCTGAGCGGGATCGGGAATTCGCCACCGGCCAGGAAGTCGGCGGTTTCGCCCGAGAGCGCGGTCAGATTCGGCTGTGAAAGCGTCGTGACAAGGCCCATCGTCTCGCCGGCATCCAGCGCGCCAAGGATGTTGAGGCCGAGCAACCGGCCCATGCCTGCGATCGAGGTGGCGCCCCCAGGGGGGCTTATGGCGGGTCCGGCGATTGTCGTGCCGTCGGGAAAAACAGTCGACACTTGTCCGGCGCCTTGGCCCACCGCAATCGGCCCAGCTGGGCTCCACTCCTGGTTAGGGGTCATGGCTCGGCCCCGCCCAATGCCGAACCTGAAACCGCTGGTGCCGTCGATCGTCGTGAGATTGAAGCCGAGCGTGCGCACCAGCGAGCGGCTGACTTCGGCGATACGGACCTGCAGGTTGACCTGCAGCGGCGTCGCCATGCGCAGGCGGCTGATCACGTTGGTCCCTTCGCCCATATAGGCGGCGACGAGGCGCTCGGCCTCGGCGGCATCTTCGGGCGCGGCGACCGTGCCGGTGAGCAGCACGGTGTTGTTGCTCATCGTCGCGACGTTGATCTGGGCTTCGGGCATGGCGAGCGTGAGCATCTGGTCGACGCTCTCGATGTTCGAACCTACCCGGATATTGGCGGACCACACCACATCGCCGCGGCCGTTGCTGGCATAGACAGTGGTTTCACCGCCGGCCTTGCCGAAAACGTAAAGCTGGCGCGTCGATTTGACCTGCACGTCGGCGATGGTTTCGTTCGCGACGAACACGTCGGTCATCGCGGACGGCACGGTCACGAGCTTGCCGCGGCCGATCGAAATGTCGACGATCGAGCTCGGCTTGGCGACGGATTGCGCGTGTGCCGCAGTGGAGGGCAACACGCCCGCCGGCATCACGGCACAGGCCGCGCTCAATATGGTGACGGTCAGGCGTTTCATGCTGTTGCCCCTAGATTTCACGGCCCCCCGGCCGGCTTTCACGCCAGATGCGGCGGTAGTGACGAAGTCGGTCATCTTACTTGCCCCCCTACCGGAACGGCTTCGACCTGCTTGCCGCGCGAGATGCGGACCACGGGCCCGGTCGGGATCGCGGCAGGGGCGCCGCCATTCGCCATGGCGTAGCCGTTGCGGACAGGCTCGGTGGCCGGCATGCTGCGACGCTGGAAGCGCGAGACATCGCCGCCGGTGGCGAAAGTGCTGGCGCCGTCGGACGGCTGGGCGATCGCGCGGCGGAGGAATTTCTCCTCGTCCTTGGGTGAAGTGCCTTCGGGAATGGTGATCTCGCCGGACGCGATGGCGCGTTCCAGATCCTTGTCATTGTCGGCGATAGAGCGCAGCGAGAGGCTGAGCGTGCCGATCGTCTGCGCGACGGCGACCTTTTCGGCGATCTTCGGCGTGACTTCGAGCGTAACGGTGCGGAAAGCGCGGACCACGGTCTTGCCGTCCACCGTCGTGCTTTCCGTTGACTGGTCGGTCGCGAGCACGCGGAGATTGCGCAGGATCGTCTCGGCGGCCTTGAGCGGCTGGCCTTCCTCGCCCTTGACGGTCTGCGTCAGCACCAGGTCCACCCGGTCGCCCGGGAAAACGAAGCCGCCGACGCCGGTCTTGGCGGAGACGGGAACCGTCACGGCACGCATGCCGGGGCCGAGCGCTGCTGCCAGGAAGCCGCGATCGCCGGGGCTGACGAGAGCGCCCTGCGTCACCGGCTCGCCGGCGGAGATAGGATAGCGCACCACCGTGCCGAGCAGCTTGCTCATATCCGCTTCGCCATCGATGAAATAGGCGTTCTCGACCATGTCTTTGGGCCAGGGCTGGTAGGACATCGCATCGGCGGTGATGATCGTGCCGACGGGCAGCACGCGCTGCGCCACGAGCACTTTCGGGCCGGTCGGTGCGGGCGCTGCCGCCTGGGCCTTCGGCGCCGATCCGCCTGCGAGCATGCTTCGGGCAGCCAGCGCGGTACCGATCGCGATAACCAGCGCGCCCACCAGCAATATCAGCTTCTTCCTATCCATGGCTCTTTAAGCCCCCTGTCTGCGCCCGGAGCCTGCCGGGCGGAATCGATCCCCAGTGCGTAAGTCGAAAGTGGTTAAAATGAAGTTCACCCCGAAATCCCGCCGGGAGCGAGGCTTCCGGGCAGGTATTGGGTGCAGAGTACGAACAGCCCCGCGAAAGCGATGGCCACTCCATAGGGAATGGCGAGCTTGTCGCGCTGCCGCCGGGCGATGTGCCAGCCGCCCATCACGATCGTCAGCAGGCCACCGACCAGCGCCATGATCAGGATGAGGTTCAGGAACAGTTCCGGCCGGATCCAGAGCGCCAGCACGGTAAGCAGCTTCACGTCGCCTCCGCCCATTGCGCCGAACGCGAAGAGAGCTGCCAGCACCGCAAAGGTGCCGGCGGCAAGGCCGAGCTGAATGGCTGCATCGGGCCACAGCGCCATGCCGCTTGCCCACCAGAACAACGGCGCACCAAGCCCGATGGCTGCATTGAGCCAGTTGTCGATCTGGCGGCGGCGTATGTCCGTGGATGCCGCGACGATCAGCGCAACCGCCAAGGCGGCGAGCAGACAGTCTTGGAAAAATCCGCTATGCATTGAAGGCCCCCCAGATGCCCATTGGGAGGACGTGGTAAAGTACAGGGCTTACTAAATAGTAACCACCAGCAGGAGGCTGATATTAGGGGTGATTCAGTCGGCGCGGATGTCGCCCCCGCGTTAGCAGCCGCGACTAATGGTGCCCGGCGCGCCATACCGCCGGGTGTGGTGGAAAGCCGCTGGGCGGCGCCGGACGGTTTCGCGATCCGCCGGATCGACTGGCCGCAGGGCCGGCGGGGTTCGCTCCTGTTCCTTCCCGGACGGGGAGACGCCTACGAGAAATATCTCGAAACATTGGCCTATTGGTCCGAAGGCGGATGGGGCGTGACGGCGGTGGACTGGCGTGGCCAGGCGGGATCGGGCCGGCTCGGGCGGGACGCCACGACCGGCCATGTCGACGATTTCGGCATCTGGATCGAGGATCTCGTCGCCTTCTGGCGCGAGTGGATTAACCAAAGGCCGGGCCCGCATGTCCTCGTCGGCCATTCCATGGGCGGGCATCTGGTCTTGCGCGCGACGGCGGAAGGGCGGATCGTGCCTGATGCGCTCGTCCTGTCCACCCCGATGCTCGGCCTTGCGCCGATCGGCGTGCCCCCTCCGGTGCTCGGCTGGATGGCGAGCGTGATGGCGCGGATCGGCGATCGCCGCCGGCCTGCATGGAAGTGGAGCGAACGGCCAGGCGAACCGCCGCAGGATCGTGTCCGCCTGTTGACGCATGACCAGGATCGCTATGACGATGAACTGTGGTGGCGCAAGGAACGACCGGAAACCGCGATGGGTCCGGGCAGCTGGGGCTGGCTCGCCGCAGCCTATCGCTCGATGAATGCGCTGTTCCGCAAGGGCGTGCTCGAACGCGTGGCCCAGCCAGTGCTGATCCTCGGCACGCGGATCGATCGTCTGGTCGGCTTCGATGCGATGGAAGCGGCTGCACGCCGCCTGCCGCATGGCGAACTTGTCGCCTTCGGAGAGGAGGCGCGGCACGAGATCCTGCGCGAGGTCGATCCGGTCCGCGACCGTGCCTTGGCGGCTATCGACGATTTCCTTGATCGGGAAGTGCCCGCACGGAAAGAGTGAACGCCCCTCGCCTTCGGTGGGGTTCGTGGTAGATTGGCTGCGGGAATAATAGGGAGATCCAGAATGGCGCACCGTTTCGAGATTCGTAAGAACAAGAAGGGCGAGTACGTCGCCTATTTTTGCTATAACAAGGAAACGATCTTCTGGACGGAAGGCTATTCCTCCCGCTCCGGCGCGAAGAACGCGATCGAATCCATCAAGAAGAACGGCCCCGGCGCCGATCTGGTGGACGCGGACTGATCGATCCGATCACAGGCTGAGCACCCATCCGGCCCGTCCGCCGGTAAGTAAGTACGGGTGGTTCACCAGCAGCCTTCCATGGCGGCAATTTGATGCGGCTGGCGACCTACGCTTCCAGCGACGGCCAGACGCGCCCTGACGGCTGAACGCCGGCTGGTGCGCCAAGAGCTTGTTTGGGCTGGCAGCGTCTGGATGGGCCCAGAGCGGCCATGAGGCGGCGCCCGAAAAGCAATTCACCGTCAGGTCTTGATGATATCAATGAACCTATGTTCATCAGTAATAGGATAAATTGTACTATTTTATTGAGTATTTTTAATCACATTTGGATAGATATTTTCGATTTCATCCCGATTTCCATGTCAATTATGATTGATTGTTCATTTTTTGCTCGATAGGCCTCCTCTGAGCCGTTCGGCGCAGGACGCGTCGAAATGCGGCCATAAGGGGAGAGTGATCATGACGGTTTCCAGCCATTATCGGC
The DNA here is from genome assembly GCA_946482075.1 of uncultured Erythrobacteraceae bacterium. The sequence continues at coordinate 49,366 of CAMLQG010000005.1, read as the reverse complement.
GCGCCCTGTTTATCGGCATATCCTTGTCCGGCTGCGCTTTGGGCGGCCAGTCTGCTCTTGCGCAGTCCACCGCCACCGCAGTCGAGACGCAATCGGACGAAATCATCGTTACTGCCCAGCGTCGCGAGGAACGGCTTCAGGACGTTCCGATCTCGGTGACTGCGCTGTCCGCCGACGATGCGGAACGGTTCGGGGTCTATGAAACGAAGAATCTCCAATTCGTGACGCCGGGGCTGACGTTTCCAGAGGATAATGGCACCATCAATCCCTATATTCGTGGGCGTGGGACCAATTTCTCCGGCCCGGGCCTCGAAGGCAGTGTCGCCGTCTATATCGACGACGTGTATCTGCAGACGCAGTTCGGCTCGGCCGGTCTGGTCGACGTATCCCAGCTGCAGGTGCTCAAGGGGCCGCAGGGCACGCTTTATGGCCGCAACGCGACGGGCGGCGCGATCCTCATCACGACCAACGATCCGACGCATGAGCTCGAAGGCCATGTCGAGGTCGGTTACGGCAATCTCGATACGCGGCATGCCGAAGCGGTACTGAACCTGCCGATCGGCGAGACTTTCGCCCTGAGGTTCGCCGGCGGATATGACGAGCGCGACGGCTACAACAGGAATGTCGTCAGCGGCGACATGAACGGCCAGGCAAAACGGTTACAGTTCCGCGGCAAGGCGCTGTGGGAGCCGACCGACGATTTCAAGATGGTGCTGAAGGGCGAGTACCAGGAAATCAAGATGGACTACATCCGCAACCAGGTGATCGACGGGACCAACACGCCGACGGGCCTGGGCTTCTACGAGACGATCCGTTCACCGCGCGTGCTTGATTCCCAGGGCGGCGAGAACTGGGCCCGTGTCTATGGAGGCAGCCTCCATCTCAATTACGATGGCGACAAGTTCAGCATCTCGAGCGTGACCGCCTATCGCCATACGAAGCTCACCTCCTGCGCGGAGAACGAGAACATCTTCGTCAACGACTTCGATTTCTGTCCCAACCTTCCGGGCTCCACCGCTGTCACGGCGGTGAGGGAAATCCCCAATCGGCTCGATCCCGATGCGCCGTCGACCGTGCCCAGCGCGTTCGACAAGACATTCACCACCGAGACCCGCGTCTCTTCCAATTTCGACGGCATGTTCAATTTCATGCTGGGCGCCGCCTATCAGAAGACCAAGGCGCGCTTCGCGGCCGTCCTGTCCGGCAATGCGTTCGGTCCGCTGATCCCCGTGTTCGACAACCACATCCGGATCGAGAATTACGCGATCTACGGCGAGGCCTATCTCCAGATCACCGACCGGCTGAAGCTGACCGCCGGCGGCCGCTTCAGCAAGGACAAGAAGGCCATCCAGATCTACAGCAATGCCGATGTCGCGACCGCTTTCGGCATCCCGCTCGCCTTCTTCCCCGCAACCGTCCACCAGAGCGACAGCTGGAACAGCTTCACGCCGCGCGTCGTACTCAGTTACGATACCGGTCCGCTGAATTTCTACGCCAGCTATTCCGGCGGCTTCAAGAGCGGCGGGTTCAATGCGCCGCAGATCTTCCCGCAGGTAGCGCTCAAGCCCGAGAAGATCGACGGCTTCGAGATCGGCGCCAAGCTGCGTCTGCTCGATGACCGGCTGTGGCTCGATCTCGCCGCGTTCCACACCAAGTCCAAGGACATCCAGGTCGCCGCGATCGATACTTCGGTCGGCGCGGTGGTGCAGCAGAACGCAGCCACGGCCAAGGCGGATGGCGCGGAAGCGAATATCCGCTTCCGGGCTACCGACGGCCTCACGCTGCAGGCGGGCGTGGCCTATCTCAATTCGCGCTTCACCAGCTTCGAGAGCGCTTCGGTGTTCGATGTCGCCTTCAGTCCGGTCTTCGGCCAGGACCTGATCCTCGGCGCGACGGAGAACCTCAAGGGCTTCCCCACCACGCTGTCACCCAAATGGATGCTCAACGGCTCGATCACATACGATTTCCCGCTATTCGGCGATTGGAACGGAAACATCACGCTGTCTGCCCGGTACAGCAGCAAATATGATTTCCAGGCCGGGGCCGGCGGGCCTCAGCGCTATGCCCGGCAGGACAGCTTCACCGTGGTCAATCTGAGCGGGTCGATCACGCCGCCGGACGAACGTTTCCAGATATCCTGGTACGTGAACAATCTGTTCGACGAGAAATATTACGATCAGCTGCAGACCAACGCGCAGACCGGATCGATCCCGCAGGGCGGCGGCGTGTACGGCTCCCCGGCTCTGCCGCGGACCTATGGCATGAAGATGCGCGTGAACTTCTGACGATCCGGGTGTGCGATGGCAGGCGTTCTAGAGTCCGAGGCGCTTGAAGTCGTACTGGCTTGTCGGGATCAGGTCGAAGCCGCCTTCGTCGACGAAGCTGAAGGTGCTGCGGTATAACCGCTCGCGGTTGGCGGCCAACCGCGCCGGATCGCCGATCGCGTCGAGGAAAGCGGCCTCGTCGATCATCGCTTCGGACGGGAAGCTTTCCTCGATGATCGCCGCGTAGGGTGCGGCGGCGTAGGTCAGCGGACGGACGATCAGGTTCTGGAGATATTCGAAGTTCGACTGCGTCTCCACCGCGACTTGCGTATGATGGTTCTGCCAGATGTCCTGCCAGGCACGCCATGTCAGGCGCGGTGGGATGGAGATGACGGCGATGTGATTATAGGCCCGCAGCCGCTGGCCCAGCGGACCCGCACCAGCGCGGTTAGGCAGTACTGCGGATTCGCTGACCAGCCAGGCGGCGTAGCGTGCGGCAAAGGGAGCGATCGTGCGATCGACCGCTTCACGCAGATGATCGACGGCGCTGTCGACCCAGAGCTGGACGAAAGCCTCCATAAGCGGCTGCGTTGAGGAAAAGCGCGGAGCGGACGCTCCTGCGACGGCATCGTCCTGGATATTGAAGCGCAGGCCATGGACGAGCGGCTGCAATTGCGGCGCCAGGTCCTCGAGCAGGCGGGCATTGAAATTCTCGCGGTTCGTCCCGCTCTCGCGCCACAGGGCGTAGATCACTTTCTCCATGCGCTTCTTTACCCCCCGGCCAGACCTTGGCAGGTCACTGTTCTTCCGTTGGGCAGGTCAGTCCTGCGTCAGCGCGCGTGCGGCCTCGAGCGCCGCATTGCTTGCCAGCTTGTCCACCCGCTCATTCTCGGGGTGGCCATCATGGCCGCGTACCCAGTTCCAGTTGATCCGGTGGCGTTCGCCCGATGCGATCAGCTCGTGCCAGAGATCAGCGTTGCGCACCGGCTGCTTGCTGGCGTTGACCCAGCCCTTCTTCCGCCAGCCATGGACCCACTTGGTCATGCCGTCCATGACATATTTGCTGTCGGTGTAGAGGTTGATCTCGCACGGCTCGATCAGCGCATCCAGGGCGCGGATCACGGCAGTCATTTCCATCCGGTTGTTGGTCGTGTCGGGTTCGGAGCCTGAAAGCTCCTTCTCGTGCTTGCCCATGCGCAGCAGCGCACCCCAGCCGCCGGGGCCTGGATTGCCCTTGCAGGCGCCGTCCGTGAAGATATCGACGATTTTCATATGGTTTGTCAGATCACGCTAACTGGAATGCGCTTGCGCCGCAATCCGCATAAAAGCGCGATCTGCGCGCGAATGCCATCGGATCCTTGCGTGTCACCAACGCATCGTCCGGCGTATGCAACCAGTCATAGGCGCGGGTCGCGGTGAAGCGCATCGCGGCCGCGCGAGCGAGCGTCGGCAGCGCCGTGCGCTCCGCTTCGGAAAGAGGACGCACGCTTTCATATCCGGCCATCAGCGCGGCCGCGACTTCGGGCGCGAAAGTCCGGCCGGACGTGTCGAAGCACCAGGCCGCATGGGTGACGGCGAGGTCGTAGGCGGTGATGTCGGTGCAGGCGAAGTAGAAGTCGATCAGCCCGCTGACATTGTCGCCCAGCATCAGGACATTGTCCGGAAACAGATCGGCATGGATCACCGATCGCGGCAGACCCTGCGGCCACGCACCGCGCAGGAAAGCGATTTCACGTTCCACCAACGCGGGCAGGGCGGAATCGATCTTCGCCAGCCCCGATATCCCGCAAGCGTCGATCAGCGCATTCCAGCCTTGCAGTCCGAGGCTGTTGGCGCGGTCGCCGGCGAAATCGGCGGAAGCGAGGTGGATGCCTGCAAGCGCTGCTCCCACCGCGCGCGCTTGTGCTTCGCGCGGCTTGTCGACCGAGACGCCGGGCAGGAATTCGATCAGCGCTACCGCTTTTTCGCCGATCATGCGGAAGGCGGCGCCCGCGCGGTCGTGGATCGTGCGCGGAACGGGGCAGTGCCTGGCAGCCAGATGATCCAGCAGACCCAGGAAGAACGGCAGATCGGAAAGCTCGGTGCGGCTTTCATACATGGTCAGGATGAAGCGGTCGCGCGTGGTTTCCACCAGCCAGTTGCTGTTGGACACGCCTTCGGCGATGCCTTTGGCTGAAACCAGCTCGCCCACATCATATTCGGCGATCAGCGCGGCCAGTTCCTCCGCGCCCAGATGGGTATAGACCGCCATTCTAGTCGATCAGCTGGCGAGGCAGCTTGAAGACCATCTTCTCTTCGGCGGTGACGAGGTTGTGTTCCTCCACGTCGCGCCATTCACCCAGCCGCTCGATCACTTCGCGCACCAGCGTTTCCGGGGCGGACGCGCCTGCGGTGAGCCCGACCGTGCCCACGCCGTCGAGCCAGGCGGGATCGATCTCGCTGGCCCGCTGGATCAGTCGGGCCGATGTGCCGCAGCGTTCGGCCACTTCCACCAGCCGCAGCGAGTTGGAGCTGTTCGGCGCACCGATCACCAGCACCAGATCCGCGTCGGGCGCGATCACCTTTACCGCCGCTTGCCGGTTGGAAGTGGCATAGCAGATGTCCTCTGCCTTGGGGCCGACGATGGCGGGATAGCGATCCCTGAGCTTGGCGACGACCGCAGCGGTATCGTCCACCGAAAGCGTGGTCTGCGTCAGGAAGGACAGCGCCGCGTCTTTCGGGAAATCGAGCGCGAGGACATCCGCCACCGTTTCCACCAGCGTGATCGAACCTTCCGGCACCTGGCCCTGCGTGCCGATCACTTCGGGATGACCGCGATGGCCGATAAACACGATATGCCGCCCGGCTTCGATCTGCCGTTCCGCCTGGCGATGGACTTTGCTGACCAGCGGGCAGGTCGCATCGAGATAGGTCAGCTCGCGCCGTTCGGCTTCGGCAGGCACCGATTTCGGCACGCCATGCGCGCTGAAGACCACCGGCGCATCATCGGGTACCTGATCCAGTTCCTCGACGAAGATCGCGCCCTTGGCTTTCAGTTCGTCGACCACATAGCGGTTATGTACGATTTCGTGCCGGACATAGACCGGCGGTCCGAACCGTTCGAGCGCGCGTTCCACGATCTCGATCGCGCGGTCCACCCCGGCGCAGAAACCGCGCGGCGCCGCAACCAGCACGGTCAGCGGCAGGCGGGTCGCATTCTTCCCGCGCGCGGGTTCGGGAAAGGGGGCATTCATCTGGCTGCCTCTAGCGCGCGATGGGCTTTCGTGGAAGGCCCGCCAGAACCGTTGCAGTTTAATGGGACAGGCCCTAGGGATTGCCCACCCGTTCGACGAGGATTGACGATGAGTGTTCGTTTCCGCCTGTTCACTGTGATTGCTCTCGCCGCGGCGCTAGCCGGGTGCAAGTCGAAGGGCGACATCGTCGTTCAGGAAGGCATCGGCATCACCGCGCTGCGCACGCCATGTCCCTCGGTCGGCATTCCGGACAATACCGGCGACATCACGCTGTTCAACGGCAGCGGAGAAAAGACGGCCCAGGCGATCGCGGCGACCGCGAACATCACCAATGTCCGCGCCACTTGCGACGATACCGGCGCGCAGGTCTATTCGGTGGCCTCGTTCGACGTGTTCGCCCGTCGCACCGATGTGAGCGGTCCGGCCACTCTGCGGCTGCCCTATTTCGCCACCGTCATGCGCGGCGGCAGCACCGTGGTGAGCAAGCGGGTGGGCACGGTGACGATCAATTTCGCGGCCGGCCAGGAACGCGCGCAGGCGACCGCCCAGGCCGGAGCTTATATCGACCGCGCCGAAGCGACGCTGTCGGAAGACATCCGCAAGCAGATCACCCGCAAGCGCAAGTCGGGCGATTCGGACGCGGCGATCGATCCGCTGGGCCAGCCCGAAGTCCGCGCCGCCGTGGCACGCGCCAGCTTCGAACTGCTGGTCGGCTTCCAGCTCGATAACGACCAGCTGGCCTATAACGTCACGCGATGATCTGATCGGCGCGCGCAGATGCGCGCCTCTCTTTCGCTCTGCGGCCAAACCGGCTAACGGCGCGGCCATGTCCGAAAGCACAACTCTGCACGCTGCCTTTGCGGCGCATGTCGCCAAAGCGCTCGATACCTTGGAACAGGCCGGCACGCTGCCGGCAGGCCTGCCGCGCGGCAATGTGACGGTCGAGCCGCCCCGCGACCCGTCGCATGGCGATCTCGCTACCAACGCCGCAATGGTGCTCGCCAAGCCTGCGGGAATGAACCCGCGCGCGCTGGCTGAAACGCTCGTGGCCGAGCTTTCCGCCCTGCCGCTGATCGAAAATGCGGAGATCGCCGGGCCGGGGTTCATCAACCTGCGCCTGGCGAAAAGCGCCTGGCGCGACGAGATCGGCGCGATCGCCGCGCTCGGCGCCGATTATGGCCGTTCGGGCGTGGGCGGCGGCAGCGTGGTGAACATCGAATATGTCTCCGCCAATCCCACCGGCCCGATGCATATGGGCCATTGCCGGGGCGCAGTGGTGGGGGATGCGCTGGCCAGCCTGCTCGAATATGCCGGCCACGAGGTGGTGCGCGAATATTACATCAACGATGCGGGCGCGCAGGTGCAGACGCTGGGACGATCCGCGCATCTGCGTTATCGCGAGGCGTTGGGCGAAAAGGTCGAAATTCCCGAAGGCTTCTATCCCGGGGAGTATCTGATCCCGATCGGCCAGGCGCTCGCCGGGGAGTTCGGTGACCGATACGTGGCCGCGCCGGAAAGCGAATGGCTTGACCTGTTCCGCGAGAAGGCGGTCGCGGCGATGATGGACATGATCCGCGAGGACCTGGCGCTGCTGGGCATCCATCACGATCTCTTCTCGTCCGAAGCCGCGCTGCAGGATGCAGGCAAGCCGGCCGAGGCGGAAGCCTGGCTGCGGGCGCACGATCTCGTCTATGACGGCCTGTTGGAAGCGCCCAAGGGCAAGACGCCCGAGGATTGGGAACCGGTCGAACTGCCGCTGTTCCGTTCGACCAAATTCGGGGACGATCAGGACCGCCCGATCCGCAAGTCCGACGGGAAGTGGACCTATTTCGGCGCCGATCTTGCCTATCACTTCCAGAAGGCGGAAAAGGCAGACGCCTTGATCGATATCTGGGGCGCGGATCATGCCGGCACGGTCAAGCGCATCAAGGCGGCGGTTGCAGCATTGACCGAAGGGGCGGGCCGCCCGATCCCGTTCGACGTGAAGCTCGTGCAGATGGTCCAGCTGCTGCGCGATGGCGAACCGGTGAAGATGTCCAAGCGCGCAGGCACGTTCGTGACGCTGGCCGATGTCGTGCGCGAAGTGGGCAAGGACGTGGTCCGCTTCACCATGCTGACCCGCAAGCCCGAAGCGCAGATGGACTTCGACTTCGCCAAGGTGGTCGAGGCGTCGAAGGACAATCCGGTGTTCTATGTGCAATACGCCCATGCCCGGATCCGTTCGACCTTGCGCAAGGGCGCGGCGGAAGGTTTCGCGCCCGCGCCGGCCTCCCTTGACAGGCTGGGTGACGAGGAGCTGGAACTCGTCAAGCTCGCGGCGCAGTTTCCGCGCATGATCGAGGCAGCGGCTGCCGCACGTGAGCCCCATCGTATCGCCTTCTTCCTCTACGATCTTGCTGCCGCATTCCACGCTTATTGGAACCTTGGTAATGATAATCCTTCAAAACGCTTCATCGTGGCACAGGATGCCGAAGTGACGGCTGCAAGGCTTTTCCTTGCGGAACAAATGGGGCAGGTCATTCGCAATGGCCTTGCCCTCTTGGGCGTGGAGGCGGTTGAGGAGCTTTAGCGATGGTTGCCTTCGGTGATCTCGGGCGCGATGACGAGGCTGGCGAAACGGCCAGCCCGGATACCGATCGGCTCGCGTTGGACGATGATGGCGAGAAGCTGCCCTGGCTCGAATCCTCCGACGATGACGAGGAAGACGCCGTCGACAGCGGCCGCATCATCGGCTTCGCGCTGATCGGCCTGGTCGCCCTGCTCGCCATCCTGGGCGGCATATGGTTTGCCACCTCGCGCCATTCCGGCGATACGGCGGTGGCCGACGGCAGCACGATCGAAGCGCCCGACGAACCCTACAAGACCAGACCCGAGGATCCGGGCGGCAAGAAGTTTGCCGGCACCGGCGATACCAGCTTCAAGGTGGGCGAGGGCCAGACGAGCGAAGGCCAGATCGCCACGCCTGCCGCATCGAAGCCGCCGAAGATGGAGCCTGTCGCATCCAAGCCGGGCGAAAAGGCGGCGGCCGAGCCTGCCGCTCCGGTCGACATGAGCGGGATCGGTGTGCAGGTCGGCGCCTATTCCAACCGCAAGGATGCGGAATCGGGCTGGTCGACGCTCGCCGCGCGCCATGAAGCGCTGAGCGGGGTCAAGCACCGGATCGTCGAAGGCCAGGCCGATATCGGCACGGTCTATCGCCTGCAGGCGGTGACGGGCGATGTCGCTTCCGCCAACGCGCTGTGCCAGAAGCTGAAGGCCGGCGGTGCCGCCTGTCAGGTCAAGCGCTGACTTTCCACATTCCGTGGCAGGGCTGAACTTGCGAAAATCGCACGCTTCTGCGATTTTCGCAGGATGACGCCCGCCATTTTCGGGATTAGCGGCCTGACGCTCACCGCCGCGGAACGGGACTTCTTCCGTGAGAGCGATCCGGCGGGCTACATCCTGTTCGGCCGCAATGTGGAAAGCCGCGTGCAGCTCCGCGCGCTGACCGACGATCTGCGGTCCATCCACGGCCGGGATCGGCTGTTCATCTGCATCGATCAGGAAGGCGGCCGCGTATCGCGCATGAGACCGCCCGAATGGCTGGCCTTTCCGCCCGGCGAAGTGTTCGATCGCCTGTACGATATCGCGCCTGCCAGCGCGATCGAAGCCGCGCGCGCCAATGCCGAAGCGCTGGGGCTGGATCTTGCCGAAGCGGGAATCAGCGTCGATTGCCTGCCGTTGCTCGATGTCCGCCAGCCCGGCGCGCATGACGTGATCGGCGATCGTGCGCTGGGCGCGGAACCGATGCGCGTGGCCGCGTTGGGCCGCGCGGTGCTGGATGGCCTCGCACGCGCGGGCGTCGTCGGTACGATCAAGCATCTGCCGGGGCATGGCCGCGCGACGGCGGACAGCCACAAGGCGCTGCCCATCGTCACGGCTGACGAGGCGGAGCTGGAAACGGATATCGCCCCGTTCCGCGCGCTCGCCAATGCGCCTGTCGGGATGACGGCGCATATTCGCTACACCGCCTGGGACGATGCCAATCCGGCCACTCAGTCGCCCTTCGTGATCGAGGAGATCATCCGAAAGCGGATCGGCTTCACCGGGCTCCTGCTGACCGACGATCTCGACATGGAAGCCCTGGACGGCACCGTACCCGAACGCGCGGCGCGCGCGATCGCGGCGGGGTGCGACATCGCGCTCAATTGCTGGGCGAAGATGGATGACATGCTGGGGATCGCCAGTGCAGCGCCGGCGATGAGTGCGGAAGGAGGCCGACGGCTCGAGCGGGCGCTGCACAGTGCGGAGCGCAGGCCTTCGGGCGATCGGGAGGAACTGCTGGCAAAGCGGGACAGCCTGCTTTCCTATCTCGGGGCCTCCGTATGACGGAGGAGGGGCTGCTCATCCCCCTGGCGGCCCAGGCGGAGGACGATTGGGAGGGCGCAGGCTCCGCCGCGCCGGATGAAAACGCGCTCTATCTCGAGCTCGACGGATGGGAAGGGCCGCTGGACCTGCTGCTCGATCTCGCGCGCAGGCAGAAAGTCGATCTCAAGACGATCTCGATCCTGGCGCTGGTGGACCAGTATCTCGCCTACATCGATCGGGCCGAGGCGCTGAGGCTCGAAGTCGCGGCCGATTACCTCGTTATGGCGGCGTGGCTCGCTTATCTCAAATCCGCGCTCCTGCTGCCGCGTGACGAGCAGGAAGATCCAAGCCCCGAGGAACTGGCGCTGCGCTTGCAATTGCGGCTGCAACGGCTGGGCGCGATGCGCGAGGCTTCGGCTCGTTTGATGGCACGCGATCGATTGGGCCGCGACGTGTTCGCGCGTGGCGCGCCCGAGGGGCTGCGGGTGGACCGCAGGAATGCCTGGCAGTGCGACTGGTTCTCGCTGATCCAGGCCTATGGCCAGGTGAAGGCGCGCACCGCGCCCGTCGTTCACATGGTGCGCGATCGGCCAGTGATGACGCTGGAGAGCGCGATCGAGAGGGTTTCCGCAATGATAGGGGTCACCCTGGACTGGATCGCGCTGGAGGAATTCCTGCCGCGCCATGGCGATGTGCGGCTGATCCGTTCGGCGCTGGCTTCCAGCTTCGTCGCCGCGCTGGAACTGGCGCGGCTGGGCAAGGCGGAGATCGCGCAAGAGGAAACGTTCGGCCCCTTGCGGGTCAGGCGAGCCGTATCGTGAACGAGGCGGACGATCTCCTGCGTGCCGTGGAAGCGGCACTGTTCGCTGCCGAGCAACCGATGACGGCGGAAGCTTTGTCCACCCATCTCGGCGGGGTCGACGTGCGCGAGACTTTACGGACGCTCGCCGGCCATTACGAAGGACGCGGCATCCATCTGGTGGAACGGGGCAAGCGCTGGCATTTCGAGACAGCGCCTGATCTGGCCCATCTGCTGCGGCGGGAAAAGGAACAGGCCCGGCGGCTTTCGCGCGCGGCCACGGAAGTGCTGGCGATCGTCGCCTATCACGAACCTGTCAGCCGTGCCGAGATCGAGGCGATCCGAGGCGTGCAGACCGCCAAAGGCACGCTCGACGTGCTGCTGGAAGCGGGCTGGGTGCGCGTTGCGGGCAGGCGCGACGTGCCCGGGCGTCCGGTGATCTACGCGACGACGCCCGATTTCCTCAGCCATTTCGGCCTCGCTTCGCGGCGCGACCTGCCCGGCATCGATGAATTGCGCGCCGCCGGCCTGCTCGATCCGGTCGAAGACGTGCTGGCCGAGGCGCTGGAGGATGGCGGGGAGCAGGTCCCGAGCGAAGAGAGCGAATGAAATCCCTTTTCTCCGTTCGCCCTGAGCCCGTCGAAGGGCTGCTCTTCCTTTGGACCATGGAAAATGAAGGACGGTCCTTCGACAGGCTCAGGGCGAACGGAGTTCTTGTTCAGCTCTCCTCTCTGGCAATCTCACCCGATCGCTCCTAGATAGGCGAGGCGTAAGGGCTGATACGCGCATCTGGCGCACCTGCCCGGAGATTCAGGAGATTACAAATGGGTCTGTCACTTCCGCACCTTATCGTGCTTGCGCTGGTGGTGTTGATCCTGTTCGGCCGTGGCCGGATATCCGAAATGATGGGCGATTTCGGCAAGGGTATCAAAAGCTTCAAGGAAGGCATGAACGAGAGCGAGAAGCCCTCGCCGCCTGCGCAGATCGAAGCGCCGCAGCCTGCCTCGCGTTCGACGGTAGAGAGTACCCCCGAAGCGAACACTGCGCCGCGTTCCAACGAATCCGGCAACTGATCGCGCGAGAGCGCTGAACCATGTTCGATATCGGCGCTTCCGAACTGCTGCTGACGGTCATCGTGGCGATCGTGGTGATCGGCCCGAAGGATCTTCCGCTTGCGCTGCGCACCGCCGGCCGCTGGATCGGCAAGCTGCGTCGCATGTCCGGCCATTTCCGCGCCGGCATCGATGCGATGATCCGGGAGGCGGAAATGGAGGAGATGGAGAAGGAGTGGAAGGAGCGGAACGCGCGCATCATGGCCGCCGATCCGCATCCGATGGAGCCTCTGCCTGCCACTCCGCCTGCAGCCGGCGCCGAAGCCCGCGCGAAGCAGGCAGAGCCGCCGAAGGGGCTGGAAGAACCGCAACTCCCCCTCGGCGGGCCGCCGCCTCCGCCCTGAGTCATGACGATGCCGTTCAAGATCAAGGATATCGACGAGCGCCAACAGCCGCTGCTCGAACATCTCATCGAACTGCGCGCGCGGCTGATGCGCTGCGTCTTCGCCTTCGGCGTGGCCTTTGCCGTCTGCTTCTATTTCGCCAACGACATCTTCGGCTTTCTCGTCCGCCCGCTGACCGCAGCCTTTCCGGCCGGGCAGGGGCGGCTGGTCTACACCAAGCTCTACGAAGCCTTCTTCGTGGAGATCAAGGTGGCGGTCTTTGCGGCCTTCTTCGTCAGCTTCCCGATCATCGCGAACCAGCTCTGGGCCTTCGTCGCCCCGGGCCTCTACGCGAAGGAGAAGAAGGCATTCCTGCCCTTCCTCGTCGCTACGCCGGTGCTGTTCGCGTCCGGAGCGGCGCTCGCCTATTACGTCGTGATGCCGACGGCCTTTAAATGGTTCATTGGCTTCGAAGGCGACCGCGGAGGTCTGCCGTTGGAAGCGCTGCCGGAAACGGGTGAGTATCTTTCGCTGGTGATGTGGTTCATCCTGGCCTTCGGGATCAGCTTCCTGCTGCCGGTGCTGCTGATGCTGCTGAACCGCGCCGGACTGGTGAGCCGGGCGCAGTTGATCAAGGTCAGGCGCTACGTGATCGTGGGCATCGTGGCGCTCGCAGCTGTGATCACGCCGCCGGATGTGGTTTCCCAGTTGATGCTGGCGATCCCGCTGCTGATCCTGTTCGAAAGCTCGCTGGTTATGATGTGGTTCAGCGACAGGCGGACGGCGAAGGGAACGGCGGCGACTGGAGCGGACGAAGTTAAGCTCTAGTCGTCATGCCAGCGCAGGCTGGCATCGCTATCCGTTCATATCTGCCATCGAAAGCGATCCCAGCCTTCGCTGGGATGACGCGGAAGATTATCGCCCGCCCTCGCCGGCCTTTTCCAGCTTTGCTTCGCTCACAGCCGCCGCCGGCGCATTCGTCTCATAGATCTTCGCGCCGCCCACCCAGGTCTCCAGAACCTTGATGATGCGCAGTTCCGCCGGGCTCGCCAGCAGCGGATCCTTGTCCACGAACAGGAAGTCCGCCCGCGCGCCGGGAGTGATCGTGCCGAAGCGCCCATCCGCGAAGCCGGCGAAGGCGCCGTTCAGCGTATAGGCGGCGAAGGCCTGTTCGCGCGTGATCCGCTCCTGCGGCTGCCAGCCGCCGAAAGGCTGGCCGGCGCCGTCCTCGCGCGTGACCGCCGCCGCCATGCCGGCGAAGGGGGAGAAGGGCAGCTGGTCAACCGCCCCTGATCCGAAAGCGAGCTTCACGCCGGCCGTCGCCAGCGCGTTCCAGGGTTGCACGCGTGCCAGGCGATCCGCGCCCAGCCGTGTTTCCGCCAGGCTGCGTTCGCGCGCCAACCTTTCGGGCTGGAAGGACGCGATCGCGCCATGCTGGACGAAGCGGGGAATGTCGATCGGATCGATCGCCTGCGTGCCTTCGATCCGCCAGCGCCGTTCGCCCTTGTAGGTCAGGACCAGCTCCGTGATCGTGTCGAGCGCTTCGGACACGCCGCCATCGCCGGAAGCCGCCAGCGCGGGCTGGAACTCGTCGAGCGCCGCGCGGCTCATCATGTTGCGGAACTGCGTGTCGCCGTAACGGAACGTGCCGCGACTGCCTGGCTCATCGGCATAGGGCGCCTTCAGAACTGCCTCGCGATTGGCGAGCGAGCCGTCCACGCTCATCGCCACGCCGTTCAGCCGCAGGTGATCGTCATAGAGCCAGGGGGAGGGGCCGGGGCCGCCGATCACCACCATGTCCGGGATGTTCACGGCATAGGCCATGATCCGGATATGCAGCCCGCCGCGATCGCCAGCCCGGCGATAGGCCTGCCAGTCGTCGATCGTGGTGCCCATGTCGGCCACCGCGGTCACGCCGCGTTCGGCCAGCAATTGCTGCGCCTTATAGAGCGCGAGATCGCGATCCTCGGGCCGCACATAGGGCACGGCGCGGCCGGGCGCGGGCGGGGTGGTACTATCCTGCCCATAGGCACCTGCCTCGGCCGCGGCCTTCGCCCGATCCTCCGGCGTCAGCAGCGCCAGGCCGATGCTCATCAGATGGACATTGGAATCGACCATGCCGGGCACGAGGACGCGGCCCTTGCCATCGACGAAGTAGTCCGGCCTTTTCGGTCGCTTCTCCTTGCCTTTGAACAGTTGGGAAACGCGGCCGTCCTTGTCGATCACCAGCCCGGTGAAGCGCACGACCCGGCCCTCGCGGTCGAGCGTCACGCCGTTCACATTGTCGATCAGCGTATCGGCCAGCGCAGGCCCGGACACTGTGCACAGCAGGATCGCGACGAGCGCCCGCACGCGCTTGATCATTTCTTCGCGCCTCTGGGCAGGCGGCGCACCAGCGCGCTCGTATCCTGCCGCCCGCCGCCCAGCGCCTGAACATCGCCGTAGAACTGATCGACCAGCGCGGTGACGGGCACCGACACGCCCAGGGCCCTCGCTTCCCCCATCGCATAGCCGAGATCCTTGCGCATCCAGTCGATCGCGAAGCCGAAATCGAACTCGTCCTTCGCCATGCTGTTCCAGCGGTTTTCCATCTGCCAGCTCTGTGCGGCACCACCCGAGATCACTTCGAGCACCTTGCCCATGTCGAGCCCGGCCGCGTCGGCGAAGCGCACCGCTTCGCTCAGGCCCGCAAGCACGCCCGTGATGCAGATCTGATTGACCATCTTGGTGGTCTGGCCCGCGCCGGCATCGCCGACATGCACGACGCGTGCGCCATAGGTTTCCATCACGGCGTGCGCCGCGTCCATCGCTTGCGCGCTTCCGCCGCACATGATGGCGAGCTTGCCGTTCTCGGCGCCTGCCTGCCCGCCGGAGACGGGCGCGTCGAGGAACAGCAGGCCGCGCTCGCGCGCTTCCGCGTCCAGCCGCCTTGCTATCATCGCGGAAACGGTTGTGTGATCGATCACCAGCGCACCGGGCTTCATCGCCCCCAGCGCGCCGTCCGGGCCGAACATCACGTCTGCCAGATCATCGTCATTACCTACGCAGCTGATCACGACGTCAGCGCCATGCGCCGCTTGGTTCGGAGTGGAAGCGAGCGTGGCTGCGCCGTCGGTGCCGAACCGTTGGAGCCAGGCTTCTGCACGTGCGGGTGTGCGATTGTAGGCGGTCACGCGATAGCCGGCGCGCAACAGGTGGCCGGCGATGGGCCCGCCCATCACACCGAGCCCGAGAAAGGCGATTTGCGGTTTGTCAGTCATGATGCGGCTCATGGAACGGGTTTGCGCGCAAAGCAAATGGGAGGTTCGCATCCGCCAAGCCTCGGAGCATGATGAGCTTGCTTGGAATTACCCAGCCTCCGCTCGTCCTGAGCTTGTCGAAGGACAGCCTTTCCCTTTCAACACCGTCAGAAGAAGAAAAACGGTCCTTCGACAAGCTCAGGACGAACGGGTTTCGGTATTCTTCTCGCGCGGAGATGACAGGAGGCCTCGCATTGCCTGTTTCCCATTTCGTCCATTTTCCGTTAGGGCGCGCGGCATGACGAATGTGACTGCTCTTGAACAGGACGCCGCCGGTACTCCCGGCCTCACGCTCGACGACGTGCGAGCCGCCCAGGCGCGGATCGCCGACGCGATCGTGCGCACGCCGACCATGTACAGCAAGACGCTGTCCGCCATTACCGGCGCCAATATCTGGCTGAAGTTCGAGAATCAGCAATTCACTGCCGCCTACAAGGAACGCGGCGCGCTCAACGCGCTGCTGATGATGGACGAAGTCCAGCGCAAGCGCGGCGTGATCGCGGCTTCGGCCGGTAACCATTCGCAGGGGCTGAGCTATCACGGCACGCGCCTGGGCGTTCCCGTCACCATCGTGATGCCGCGCACCACGCCGCATGTGAAGATCATGCAGACCGAAAGCGTGGGCGGCAACGTCGTGCTGGAAGGCGAGAATTTCGACCAGGCCTATGCCCATGCGCGCAATCTGGAAAAGCAGCTGGGGCTGACGTTCGTTCATCCGTTCGACGATCCGGTGGTGGCGGCGGGGCAGGGCACAGTCGCGCTCGAAATGCTGGAGGACGCTCCCCAGATCGACACGCTGGCGATCCCGGTGGGCGGTGGCGGCCTGGCGACCGGCATGGCGGCGGCGGCACGTGGCCTCAAGCCTGACATCCGCCTGATCGGCGTGGAAGCGGAACTGTTTCCGTCAATGTACAACCGCCTCAAGGGCACGACGCTGCCTTGTGGCGGCGATACGCTTGCCGAAGGCATCGCCGTGTTCGAGCCGGGCGAATACACCTCGCGCGTGCTGGCCGAAGTGCTCGATGATTTCGTGCTGGTCGATGAAGCCGCGCTGGAAACTGCGCTCGCCCTGTTGTTGCAAATCGAGAAGACGGTGGTCGAAGGCGCCGGCGCCGCAGGCCTTGCCGCGGTGATGAACAATCGCGAGATGTTCGCCGGGCGCAATGTCGGCATCGTGCTGTCGGGCGGCAATATCGACACGCGCCTGCTGGCGAATGTGCTGCTGCGCGATCTCGCGCGCCAGGGCCGCATGGCTCGGCTGCGTATCTTCCTGCAGGACCGGCCGGGCTCGCTCTATCGCGCGATGCATGAATTCAACGTGCATAACGTCAACATACTGGAAATCTCGCATCAGCGGATCTTCACCAACCTGCCGGCCAAGGGGCTTGTCACCGATATCGAGTGTGAAGCGCGCGATAGCGAGCAGTTGAACGCGCTGATCCATGCCCTGCGGGCCAAGGGCTATACTGTCAGCCAGGTGGAGCTGGACTGAGTTAACTCTTCCGACCCGATTGTCCTGCTTTCGCACGTCCGCCGGGCGGCAACCCGCAATCGTGCAAAAATTAACGGCCTCAACGCTGATTCATGGTTAAGGCTCTTTCACCAAATCCCGCATGCGGGCATAGTCCTCTCAAATGGATGTCAACGAGACTTTTGAAGAGGGTTCCGCAAGGCTGTGACAGCGCCCGTTCGCTTTCCTCGCTTCTATGTGACCAGCCCTGCGCCGTGCCCCTATCTGCCGGGCCGGCTGGAACGGAAGGTCTTCACCGAGCTCAAGGGCCAGCAGGCCGATGCGCTGAACGACGCGCTGGGCCGGATCGGTTTCCGCCGCAGCCAGACGGTCGCCTATCGTCCCAGCTGCATGGATTGCCGCGCTTGCGTGTCGGTCCGCGTCGTCGCGGATGAGTTCGCGCCGTCCTCCACCCAGCGCCGTAACATGAAGCGAAATTCCGACCTGGTTGTCACGGAATGCCGCCCCTGGGCCACCAGCGAGCAGTTCGAATTGCTCCAGCTCTATCTCGGCGCCCGGCATCCCGGCGGCGGCATGGCTTCGATGGATGAAATCGATTTTGCCGACATGGTGGAACATACGCCCGTCACAAGCTTTGTGACGGAGTATAGGGAGCCTTCTAAAGGCGATGAGCCCGGCCGCCTTGTCGGCGCGTGTCTCACCGACCGGCAGGGGGATGGGTTGTCGATGATCTACAGCTTCTACGACCCGCAACATGAGACGCGGACCGGCCTTGGCAATTACATCATTCTCGACCACATTCGCCGGGCTGCGGAAGCGGGTTTGCCCTTTGTCTATCTCGGTTACTGGGTCGATGGATCGGCCCGCATGCAATACAAGGTCCGCTATCGGCCGCTCGAACGGCTCGGAGCGGAAGGCTGGGAACGCATGCCGATCGAAGAGCAGGATCGTCTCATCGCCGCGTCCGTCGCGAAAAGCGGCGCCCGCCGTCAGCCACTGGATGGCAGCGGCAAGGACGGCGTTCCGGGCGGGCAGGGCCAGTACCAGTTTCAGAATTGATCTGAGCCGGCCACTTGCGGGCGCGCTGTCGCTGCTGATGTTCGGCCTCGCCGATGTCGCCGCCATGGCCCAGCCCACCGCGACGTCGCCGGAGCTCGAGGACCTGATCCCGGATTCCGCGATCAGCAATCCGGAAACCTGGGCAAACGAGAGCAATCCCGACAGCGCGTCGGCGGAAGAAGCCTCGATCGAGGCGCAGTCGCCGCTGGCCGACCTTCCGGACATGTCGGTCCCCTGGCCGGACGAGACGGACGTTCCCGAACTCGCTCCGTTGACGCCGGAAACGGATATCCAGTTCGCGGAGGACCCGCTCGGCGGGCGGCGCACCCCGCGCGATGTCGACCGGGTGCGAGTGTCCTCGCGCGTGACGCTGGTCTTCCCGGCCGATATCAGGGAAATGCCCGAGCGCGAGGAATTCGCCGATCGGTTCGACGAGCTGTCCACGATCGAGGACCTTTCCGACGATGGCGGGAATATCGCGCAGATCGCGGTGCGCGCGCGGGCGGACGAGGAATTGCTGGAAAGCCTGCTGCGCAATTACGGATATTATGACGGCCAGGTGATCCGCAGCGTCCGTACGCCGGATGCGGCGGCCGATGGCCAGGAAGGGCAGCAGTCGAGCGAGAACCCGCGGGTCCGCTTCGACATCATCCCCGGGCCGCAATATCATTTCGGCGAAATCGATCTCGGTCTGCTGACCACCGCGCCGGACGCCGAAACGCTGCGCAAGGCTTTCGAGGTCTGGCCGAACGATCCGGTGCTGGCGGACAAGATCGTGTCCGAACGCTACGATCTCGACACAGCGCTGGGCGAAACCGGCTATCCCTTCGCCAGTATCGAGGACCCGAGCCTGCTGATCGACCATGCCCGGCGCGAAGGCGATCTGACGATGATGGTGAAGCCGGCCGGCAAGTATAATTTCGGCAAGGTCATCAGCAAGAATCCGCGTTTCCTGTCCTCGAAGCATCTCGCGCGCATCGCGCGGTTCGATCCGGGTGACACGTACAAGCGCAGTCTGGAGATGGATTTGCGACGGGCGATCCTCGCCACCGGGCTCGTCTCCACGCTGACGATCACTCCGCGCAAAATGCGTGAGCCGACGCCCACCGAGCCGGGCGAAGTGGATATGGACATCGATATCACCAAGGCGCCGCAGCGCACGGTCGCTGGCGCGATCGGCTATGGCACGGGCGAAGGTGTGCGGGTGGAAGCGAGCTGGGAGCATCGCAATTTCTTTCCGCCCGAAGGCGCGCTGCGCGTGCGGGGGATCGCCGGCACGAAGGAACAGCTGGTGGGCGTGACGTTTCGCCGCAATAACTGGCTGGGCCGCGATAGGGTGCTGACGCTCGATGCCTATGCCACCACGGTGGACCGCGACGCTTATGAAGCGCGCACCGCCTCCTTCATCGCCACTTTCGAGAAGACCAGCACGATCTTCTACCAGAAGCCCTTCACCTGGCGCTTCGGGCTCGAACTCGTCGCGACTGACGAGCGCGAGGGCAATCTCAAGGTCGCGGCTAATCCGCGAGATCTCTACTGGATCGCGGCCGTGCCGCTGCAGGCACAGATCGACACCAGCGACGATCTGCTCGATCCCACCAGGGGCTTCCGCATCGGCGGGCGGCTTTCGCCGGAAATTTCCTGGAGCGACGGCTCGAAATCGACCTATCTGCGCAGCCAGGTCGATTTGAGCGCCTACCAGAAGATGAGCGACAAGATCGTGCTCGCCGGCCGCGCGCGGGTGGGCAGCATCATCGGCACCCAGATCGACAATATCGCGCCGTCGCGCCGGATGTATTCGGGCGGCGGCGGCTCGGTGCGCGGCTATGGCTACCAGAAGATCGGACCCTTGAATGATGTGGGCGAACCCAAGGGCGGCCGTTCGCTGGTGGAATTCTCGCTCGAGGCGCGCGTGAATACCGGCATGTTCGGCGGGGCGTTGCAGGTAGTGCCGTTCCTCGATGCGGGGTCCGTGGACGGGGACAGTACGCCGGGCTTCAGCGACCTGCGCTTCGGGGCAGGCATCGGCGTGCGCTACAAGACGAGCTTCGGCCCCATCCGCGTGGATGTCGGCACGCCGCTCAACCGGCGCAAGGGTGACGGCATCATCGGCGTCTATGTTGGTCTGGGGCAGGCCTTCTGATGGCGGAGGAAAGCGAGCCCCGGACACCGGCGGCCGAGCCGCCCGCGAAGCGGGTGGGGATCGCCCGCCGCGCGCTCGGTTGGGCGATCCGAGGAGGTGCGCTGCTCCTGATCATGGTGGTGATCGCGCTCACCGTGCTCAACAGCCCGATCGGCCATCGCTTCGTGGTCGACCAGATCCAGCGATTGCAGCCCGAAAACGGCCTGAAGATCAGGATCGGGCGGATCGAGGGGTCGCTCTACGGCCAGCTCTATATTCGCGATCTGGTCCTGTCCGATCCCAAGGGGGTGTTCCTGCGCGTTCCGCGCACTTCGCTCGACTGGCGGCCGTTCAACTGGTTCGCGCGCGGGCTGGACATCCGCCAGCTCATCGCCCGGCGCGGTACGCTATTGCGCGCGCCGGATCTCATCGTCACCGACCCCGATGCACCGATCCTGCCGGAATTCGACATTCATGTCGGCCGGCTGCGGCTGCTCGATTTCACCGTCGCCAAGGGGATCGCGGGCGATGCTCGCCGGGTGCAGTTGGATGCGCGCGGCAAGAAGACCGATGACAGCGCCTATCTGAAGCTCGACGGCCAACTGGGCGGGCAGGACAAGCTTTCCGCGCTGCTCGATTCCGACATTTCGGCCGATCGCTTCGATGTGGATCTCGACTACCGCGCGCCGGCGGGCGGCCTGCTGGCAAGCTTCACCGGTGCCACGAAGGACCAGCGCATCCGTATCAAGGGCGATGGCAAGCGCAGCGAATGGAAAGGCGCGCTGCTGGCCGAGCAGGCGGGCGAGAGGGCGCTGGCCTTGCGGCTGACCAACAAGAACGGGCGCTATGGTATTCTGGGCCAGGCCTATCCGGCGCAGTTCGTCACCGGGGAGCCGGCGAAGCTGCTCGGCAAGGCGGTGTCCATCGGTGCGTCGGCCAAGCTCGACAAGAGCGTGCTGGACGGCGTGTTCCGCATGGAAGCGCAGTCCCTCGGTTTCAAGGCCCTGGGTGCGGTCGATCTCGACGCCAACGCGTTCGACGATCTGGTGGTGACCGCGCGGACGAAAGGCCAGCTCGCCGCATCGGGCATCAAGCTGCGCGGGGCGACGCTCGATGCCACGCTCGACGGCCCGTTCCGCGACCTCGCGATCGAACACACGCTTGCCATCGCCGAGCTGGATGCCGGCACCAAGCTGATCGGCTTCACCCAGAAAGGCACGATCCGGCGCGAGGAGAAAGTCTGGAGCCTTCCGCTCGGAATCGCGGTGGCGAGGATACAGACAGGCCTCGCCGCGATGGACCCCCGCCTGGTGCGCGGACGCGGCACGGGGAAGATCGTGCTGGACGGGAACCAGCTTGCCGGCGACAATCTTCGTATCGATTTCCAGGGTCTTTCAGCCCGTTTCAGCCTTCGCGGGGATACTGCGAGAAGCGCCTATGCGCTGGCCGGTCCGGTCGCTGCACGCGGTGTAGCGCTGGAAAATCTGGGCATGGTCAATGCGGACGCGAGAATCTTGTTCAAAATGGCCGGCAAGGTGCCCTGGAGCCTGCGCGCCGACATGACCGGGCGCATGCCGCGCGTCACCAACGATACGCTGACCGCCGTCGCCGGCACCGGCATTCGTTTTCAGGGTGGGCTGGTGATGGGCGGGGGGCAGCCCTTGCTGTTCCAGAAAGTTTCGCTGAACGCCAGCAAGCTCGCACTGTTCCTTGACGGGCGGGTGGCGGATGGCCGGACCTCCCTGGTCGGACATGGACGGCATTCCGACTATGGGCCCTTCACGGTGAACGCCGCGATCGCAGGTGACGGGCCGCGGGCCGAACTGGTCTTCGCCGATCCCTATCCGGCCGCAGGCCTTGCCGATGTGCGTGTGGCGCTGGCTCCGATCCCCGACGGGTTCCGGATCGAGACGGCGGGCGGATCGATGCTGGGCCCGTTCGACGGCGTGCTCAACCTCTTCATGCGCCCGCGCGGGCCGACGCAGATCGGTATCGAACGGATGACACTGTCGCAAACCAACGTCTCGGGCGATCTCACGCTCGGCGATGGCGCAGCGGCAGGTACGCTGACTTTCGCCGGCGGCGGGCTTGACGGCACGATCGGCCTTGCACCCCGCAATGGCGGGCAGGGGATCGACGTCGCGCTCAACGCCAAGGATGCGCGCTTCGGCGGCTCGAACCCGTTGCGCATCGGCCTCGCCAAGATCGATGCGACTGGCGTGATCGGCGGCAAGCGGACCGAGATCACCGGATCGGTCAGCGCGGAAGGTATCGGCAAGGGCCAGCTCTTCGTCGGTCGGCTCGTGGCGAATGCCAATGTCGTCAACGGCAGCGGCAGCGTCACCGCGTCGCTCGCGGGCCGGCGCGGCAGCCGCTTCCGCATGCAATTGCAAAGCGCCTTCGCACCCGAACGCGTTACCCTCGCGGCGCGCGGCAGCTATGCCGGTCAGCAAATCTCCATGCCGCGCCGCGCCGTGCTGACGCGCGGGGATGGCGGCTGGGTGCTCGCGCCCACGCAGGTCTCGTTCTCGCAAGGGATTGTCATCGGGCAGGGCCGGTTCGGCGGCGGGACGACGGAACTGAAAGTCCATCTGTCCAAGATGCCGCTCTCGCTGATCGACATCGTGAAGGAGGATATGGGACTGGGTGGCCTGATGTCCGGCATCATCGAATATCGCGCCGTGCCGGGCGGCCTGCCGACCGGTTCCGCCAAGGTCGAGATGCGCGGCCTGACGCGCTCCGGCCTCGTGCTCGCTTCGAAGCCGGTGGACGCTTTCCTGGTGGCCGAACTTGGGACCGACCGGCTGGAGACCCGCGCGGTCATCAGGGAAGAGGGTGCGCAGCGCGGCCGGCTTCAGGCACGCATCGTCAACTTGCCGCGCATGGGCGACCTGATGGAACGGTTGAGCGCCGGCGATCTCTTCGCGCAGCTGCGTTACGATGGTCCGGCCGAGGCCGTGTGGCGGCTCGCCGCGATCGAGGCCTTCGATCTGACCGGCCCGCTCAGCATTGCTGCCGATGTGCGCGGCACGTTGAACCAGCCTGTCGCGCGGGGTTCGCTGGCAAGCGATGCGCTGCGCCTGCAAAGCGCGCTGACCGGCACCGATATCCGCCAGATGTCGGCGCGCGGCACATTCTCCGGCTCGCGCCTGCGCCTGTCGCGTTTTGCCGGGAATGACGGGGATGGGGGGGCTGTGAGCGGCAGCGGCATGGTGGACCTGTCCGGGCTCGACCAACACGGGCCGGTGATCGACCTCCGGATCGCGGCCAACAATGTCCAGCTGCTTCAGCGACGCGACATGGCGGCCAAGGTGACCGGCCCGATCCGCATAGTCTCCGACGGGTTCGGGGGCACCATTGCGGGCCGCCTGCGCATCCGCGAGGCGAACTGGCAATTGGGTAGTGCCGCCGCGGCGCGCGAACTGCCCAATATCCCCACGCGTGAGATCAATCTGCCGGCGGATATCGCGCCGCGCGTGGCACGAACGAGCCCATGGCGCTTCCTGATCGACGCCAATGGCAGCAGCCGCGTCTTCGTGCGCGGCATGGGGCTGGACAGCGAATGGGGCGCGCGCATCGCGCTGCGCGGCACGACCTCCGATCCGCGGATTGGAGGCAATGCGGAAGTGGTGCGCGGATCGTATGAATTCGCCGGCACGCGTTTCGACCTGACGCGCGGCCGTATCGCGTTCGATCAGGACGGCCCGGTCGATCCGCGCCTCGATATCCTGGCCGAAACCTCGGTGGACGATCTCAGCGTGCGCGTGGCGGTGAAGGGAAGCGCAACCAGGCCGGAGATCAGCTTCAGCTCGATCCCGTCACTGCCGGAAGAGGAAATCCTCGCCCGGCTGCTGTTCGGTGGCTCGATCAGCGAGTTGAGTGCCACCGATGCGCTGCAGCTGGGTTCCGCGCTCGCCTCCCTGCGCGGAGGGGGCGGAATGGACCCTATCAACAAGCTGCGCAGCGCCATTGGGCTGGACCGGCTGCGCATCGTCAATGCGGACCCCGCGCTCGGCATCGGAACGGCCGTGGCGGCGGGCAAGAATTTCGGCCGGCGCTTCTATGCCGAGATTATCACCGACGGCAAAGGCTACAGCGCCACCTCGCTGGAATTCCGGGTGACGCGCTGGCTGTCGCTGCTGGGCTCGGTTTCCACGATCGGGCGCGAAAGCGTGGTGGCGAAGGCCAGCAAGGATTATTGAGCGCCGAAAGCGAGGAATATCCGTTCGTCCTGAGCCTGTCGAAGGACCGCTTTTTGGGACTCGGAAAAAGAAGGACTGTCCTTCGCCAGGCTCAGGACGAAGGGGAGCGGTCTATTTCCCCCGATACATCCTCGCTTCCGCCGCACGTCTCCGTACGAGCCCGGCCATTACCCGCCCGCCGGCACGGTTCCAGCGGGCGAATTCCGCCGCCGCGCCTGCATGATCCCCGGCGCGATGCCTGCGGGTCAGCGTGGCGCGCGCGATCGCGCCGGTGTTGTAGTGGAACGAAACCAGCGCATCGAACTGCGCCTGCGTCGTGGGCGCGCCGTCCAGCGCCAGAGCCACGTCATGCGCGTAACGCCGGATATCCTCCGCAAGCCGCACATCGCATTGTTCGCGCGTCCAGATCGTGCCGGGGCCGACGCCTACCCCCGTCGCACCCCAACCGATCGTCCAGGGCGCGCCGCCGGTGCCGGGATCAGAGTATGCTTCGACGCAACCATCGGGGCGCAAGCGCGCGCAGCCTTCGAATTGCTTGATGAGCACGAGGCCGGCATCGCTGACTGCCAGCGGCTTCGCTGCTTCGCCGACCGCGGCGTCGATCGCCCGGTCGATCGCGGTCACTTCGGCCTGTCGAAAGCCCCGGCCAAGGATCTTTCGGATCGCCGTGAAAATCACATCTCTTTGCATGGATATGCCCCCTGCCGACTCGCGTGAGGCGGAACATTTATCGAACAGAGGGATGTGTAGGAAAATGGAAAATTGCGCTGAACACGTCAAAACTGGAAAGATCCGGCCTGCCCGAAGGACAGTTTATCCTGAGCGACGCCGCAGGGGTGTCGAAGGGTCGGGCGACAGAGCAAGGTGGAAGGCAACGGATGCCGCCTTCCACCGCATTCAGCGATCAGCCCCCGTAACTGTTGATCGCGTCATCCACCTGGCGCTGGGCAGTCTTGATCGCGTCGCTTTCGCAGCTGCTCGAACCGACGGGTTCCGACATCGGATAGACTTCGTCCAGCCAGTCGCAGGCTTCCCTGGCGGCTGACCTCACGCGCATGTCGAGCTCGTCGCGACCCGAAGCGGTCCGCAGGTCGAGATCGTCGATATAGACCACGGCCTGGGTCGATATCGTCTCGGTCGGGATCGGGCCGGAACTGCGATCCCTGCGCACGCGCGGCGCAAGGACCGTGATCGCTGCCCGATCGTCGGGCGCGGCAGCGGAATAGGGGGTGCCGTAAGGGTCTGCTGCCATGACCGGCATCAGCGGGGCGCTCGTGGCGACCAAGGCGGTGGCAACGGCACCGAAGAGGATAGAACGGGGCATTTGGGCATCCTTCCTTTTGCTTTTCATGCCCTCCCGCCTCGCTCAACGGGATTCCGGATCGAGCGTTCCGCTTACCGCTCAACTCGTCGCTGCTGTGGCGCGATCCGCCTGACGCTGCGCCCGCCCGGCCTCGTTCCTGCAGGAAAAAGGGGCGCCCGGTTTCCCGGACGCCCCCCATTTCCTTCAGCCTTGAAGGCCGTAACAGCCTGGATCAGGCGCTGTAGTACATGTCGAACTCGACCGCGCTCGGCGTGGTTTCCCAGCGCATCACTTCCGGCCATTTCAGTTCGATATAGGCATCGATCTGATCCTTGGTGAAAACGCCGCCCTGAAGCAGGAATTCGTGATCGGCTTCCAGCGATTCGAGAGCTTCACGCAGCGAACCGCAGACGGTCGGCACTTCGGCCAGTTCGGCCGGCGGCAGATCGTACAGGTTCTTGTCCATGGCTTCGCCCGGATGGATCTTGTTCTTGATCCCGTCGAGCCCGGCCATGAGCAGCGCGGCATAGCAGAGATAGGGGTTGGCCATCGCATCGGGGAAGCGGAATTCCACGCGCTTCGCCTTTTCGCCCGAGCCGTAGGGGATGCGGCAGGACGCGGAGCGGTTGCGGGCGGAATAGGCCAGCAGAACGGGGGCTTCATAGCCCGGCACCAGGCGCTTGTAGCTGTTGGTGGTCGGGTTGGTGAAGGCATTCAGCGCCTTGGCGTGCTTGATGACGCCGCCGATGTAGTACAGGCACAGGTCCGACAGGCCGGCATAGCCGTTGCCGGCGAAGAGCGGCTTGCCGCCATCCCAGATCGACATGTGGGTATGCATGCCCGAACCGTTGTCCGTCTTGATCGGCTTCGGCATGAAAGTCGCCGTCTTGCCATAGGCCTGCGCGACCTGCTGCACGACATATTTGTAGACCTGCATGCGGTCCGCCGTCTGCACCAGCGTGCCGAAGGTCAGGCCGAGTTCGTGCTGAGCCGAAGCGACTTCATGGTGGTGCTTGTCGCAGGGCAGGCCCATTTCGATCATGGTCGAAACCATTTCGCCACGGATGTCGACACAGCTGTCGACCGGCGCGACCGGGAAATAGCCGCCCTTGGCGCGTGGACGGTGGGCCAGGTTGCCACCTTCGAATTCCTTGTCGGAATTGGTCGGCAGTTCTATGTCGTCGATCTTGAAGCCGTTGCCGTCATAGCCGTCATAGAAGCGGACGTCGTCGAACAGGAAGAACTCGGCTTCCGGACCGACATAGACCGTGTCGCCCACACCCGAGCTCTTCACGAAGGCTTCGGCGCGCTTGGCGGTCGAACGCGGATCGCGGGCGTAGAGTTCGCCGCTCGAAGGCTCGACGATGTCGCAGCAGATGATCAGCATCGGCGTGGCGCTGAACGGATCGACATAGACCGCGTCCAGATCGGGCTTCAGGATCATGTCGGATTCGTTGATGGCCTTCCAGCCCTCGATCGAAGAGCCGTCGAACATCAGGCCGTCTTCCAGCTCATCCTCGCCCAGAACGGACGACACCATGGTGAGGTGCTGCCACTTGCCCTTCGGATCGGTGAAGCGCAGATCGACCCACTCGATCTCCTCTTCCTTGATGCGCTTGATGATGTCCTTTGCGTTGGCCATTACGGTTCTTCCTTCTTGTGCCGATTGAAACAGGGCAGCCCTTCGGCGCGGGCGGGCCCATGAGCGAAAGAGATGAAATCAGATGGCGTCGTCGTCGCGCTCGCCGGTGCGGATGCGGAGCGCACTTTCGATCGCGGAGATGAAGATCTTGCCGTCGCCGATGCGGCCGGTTTGCGCAGCGGATGCGATGGCCTCCACCACCTTTTCCGCCAGATCGTCGGCCACGACGACTTCAAGCTTAACCTTGGGCAGGAAGTCGACGACATATTCTGCGCCGCGATAGAGCTCGGTATGGCCTTTCTGCCGGCCGAAGCCCTTAGCTTCCGTGACGGTGATGCCGGTCACGCCCACCTCGTGGAGAGCTTCCTTCACTTCGTCGAGCTTGAACGGCTTGATGATCGCTTCGATCTTTTTCACTTCGGTGTCAGCCCCCGCGCATCAACCCGGCACCGCTGAATCGCGGGCCGGTTTGTTCATGTTCCATCCGGCACTTCATCATCAAGAATCATGCCAAGCATGGCGCCATGAGTTAGGACATCGTTGCGCTTGCGAAAAGGGCGGATTCAACAGAGTCTTTTCCAGCCTGGCAAGACGTGCCTGCTACCGGTTGCGGTGCAAAAGGCAATCGCTGAGCAAATATTGGTCAGGCGCGTGCCTGAATATTAGGCATCAAAGCCTGAGGCCGGTGGTTTCCGGCAGGCCTGCCATCAGGTTCAACGACTGCACGGCCGCCCCGCTCGCCCCTTTGCCGAGATTGTCGAGCACGGAGACGAGTCGCGCATGGGTTTCATCTGCGAAGACATGCAGCACCAGCCGGTCGTTCGCTTCATCCGATCCGCGCAGCAATAGTTCGTCCGCCGTTTCCGGCCCCATGGAGACAATTGGGCTCCCGGCGTAGAAGTCGCCCAGGACGGCACGCAGTTCCGCGGCATTGGCCGCATTGGTCATCGTGGCGAGTGCCAGCGGCACTTCCACCACCATGCCGCGATAGACCGGCACCACGGCGGGCGAGAAGACAGGTGGATGGAGCAGGCCCGCATGGCGCTGCATCTCGGGCACATGCTTGTGGCCCAGTGTCAGCCCATAGGCGCGGAAGGCAATGTCGGGATCGGCTTCGAAACGCTGGATCAGCGCTTTGCCGCCGCCCGAATAGCCGGAGACCGCGTTGCAGCTGTAATGCCAGTCCGGCGTCAGGAAACCGGCGCGCACCAGCGGGGCGACAAGGCCGAGAAAGCCGGTGGGATAGCAGCCCGGATTGCTGACCCGCATCGCCCCGGCGACCGCATTGCGGCCGATCAGTTCGGGGAACCCGTAGGTCCAACCTTCACTGACCCGATGCGCGCTGGATGCATCGATCACCCGCGTCCGGTCGTTGCGGATCATGGCGACGGCATCGCGCGCGGCATCGTCGGGCAGGCACAGGATCACGAAATCGGCGTCGTTCAGCGCTTCGGCGCGCGCAGCATCGTCCTTGCGCCGCGCATCGTCGAGCACGACCAGCGTGAATTCCGGTCGTCCGGCCAGCCGTTCCGCGATTTCCAGGCCGGTCGTGCCGGCTGCGCCATCGATGAAGACCGTCGCGCTCATGCCGCTATTTCTCCTACGGCCGGGCCGCCGAGTGATGTCAGCCGGACATAACCGACCGAACCGCCATCGCCGGCGCAACCCCAGGCCCATTCGCCGGCGATGTCCAGCACGTTGAACTGCGTGCCCGACGCAAGCTCGCCGCGCTGTTCCGCATCCTCACGCGGGGCGGCCCGCAGGACCGTCGTTCCCTCCAGCACCGGGCGAGGCTGCGGCACGGCATAATGCGGCACGAAATAGCGCCCGGCCAGAGCTATATGCGCCAGATCGCCCCGCACTGGCCAATGTGCCGCGTCGAGCTTCTCGCTCGGCCCGGACAGGATGAACTGGCCGTGGGGATGGGCGGTGCCGGTCAACTCAGAATCCTCGGAAAAAGTAGGAAGTGCGCGCGATTAGCGTCGGTTCGCCCGCGTAGCAAGCAATCCGCGCATCAACACCGTGCGCGTTTCGATTGCGAACGTGTTACGTCGCGCTTCCAAGTCGAAAGGATTCCCGCTTCGTGCCACCAAGCCCGTTCAAGCTGCGCCACCGTATCCTCACCCGTTATGGCGAGTCCGACATGCAGGCGGTGATCTTCAATGCGCGCTATCTCGATTACGCCGACCTCGCGATCTCGGTCTATTGGAAGCGGCTGGGGATGGATCTGTTCGGTGATACGATGCTGTCGTTCCATGTCGCCAACGCCAATATCGACTTCAAGAAGCCTATCCAGCCCTTCGAACTGATCGACCTGTGCTGCGTGACGGAACGGATCGGGACGACCAGCCTGACCACGCTGATCGAACTGCGCGGTGCGGCCGAGGAGGGGGAGGGGGATCTGCGCGCGGCGATCCGGATCGTGCACGTCTCGGTCGACATGGAAACCCATCGGCCCCGCGCGATCGCAGATGAAGTGAAGCAGCTGCTGCACGATTTCGACAATCGTATCGACGTGCTCCTGACCGGAGAGCGGGACTAGCCCCAGGTGGGGGACGCGGGACTTCCCGCTTTCGCCGCTTCGGCAAGCGTCGTGTGGTCCAGCACGTCGAGGAACGCCGCCAGCGCTTTGGCCAGCACACCGCTGGTGGTGCAATCGAAGCGCAGCTCGCAATTCGCGCAATCCGCCAGGCGCAGGCTCGGCTCCAGCGCGCGGACCACTTCGCCCACCGTGATCTCGGCTGCCGGTCGCGCGAGGGAGACGCCGCCGCTGCGGCCGCGCTGGCTGGTGATGAAGCCCGCATGGCCCAACGCCTGCGCCACCTTGGTGACGTGATTATAGGACAGCTTCTGGTCGGTCGCGAAAGCGGGCAAGCCGATCGGCCCGCCGCCCTGGCGAGCGAGGACGATGAGCAGGCGCAGGCCGAGGTCGGTGTGCTGGGTGAGTTGCATGGGCGGTGCCGGGCGGGTTTAGGTGATGAACACATGCGTGACGAAAAGGATTTGCACGAATCATGCAAATTTAATACTGGTATTTAATATACCACAAATAGGAGGTCTCCCATGCGTACTGCGTCTTCCGAAGCCATCGCCACCGTCAAGGCCACTGCACCCGCGATCGAGAAGCACGGCGTCGCCATCACTACCGCGATGTATGCCCGCCTGCTGCAGGACCCGGAGATCGAGGCGATGTTCGACAAGGCCGCGCAACGCAGCGGAGAACAGCCGCGCCGGCTGGCGGGCGCCATCCTGGCCTATGCGAAGAATATCGACCGGCTGGAAAATCTCGGCCCGGCGGTCGGCCGCATGGTCGCGCGCCATGTCGAGACAGGGGTAAAGCCCGAGCATTATCCCGCCGTCGCCGCGGCGCTCCTGCCCGCGATCCGCGAAGTCCTGGGCGAGGAGGTCGCCACTGACAGAGTGCTGGCCGCCTGGGGCGAGGCTTACTGGATGCTGGCCGACATCCTCATCGCGGCCGAAGCACAAGCCTATGAGGATGCCGAAGCCGCCTGATCCGCCGGAAGCCGGCCAATCCATCGCAAGGGGCCGGTTCGCTTGATGCGGACCGGCTTCATTTCAAAGATCCTGTCTTGGGAGACGGACCGCCGCTCGTATAAGCCTGTTCGCTGGTAATTGGGGGATGGGCACATGAATTCTCAGCGTCTCTGCGTGTGGTGCGGTATCTTCGCAGCGGTGATCATCGGTGTCGCGCTCTGGCCGCTGATGGGCTTCCTGCCGCCGCCCAAGCCGTCATCGGGCGCGGCGGAGATCGCGGCGCGGTTCCGCGACAATCAATGGGGCATCCTGATTGGGGGCACGCTGATGGTCGGCGCCTTCTCGATGCTGGCGCCGTTCTACGCCGTGATTTCCACCCAGATCGAACGGATCGACGGAGTGGGCTCCACGCTTGCCAAGGCGCAACTGGCGCTGGGCGTGGTGGTCGTGTGCATTCCCGGCGCGGTGGGCTCCACCTTCTGGACCGCGGCCGCGTTCCGACCCGAACGCTCCGATGAGATCATCCAGCTGCTCAACGATCTGGGCTGGATGATAATCTTCATGCCGGTCATCGGCGGCCTGCTGCAGGTCGGCGCTCTGGGTCTCGCGGTCTTCCAGGACCGTTCGCCGGCGCCGGTCTTCCCGCGTTGGTTCGCGTGGTTCAACGTGTGGATGGGCGTGGCTTTCCTGCCCGGCGGCTTCCTGGCCTTCTTCAAGACCGGTGCTTTCGCCTGGAGCGGGCTGTTCTGCTACTGGCTGGGGCTCGGCGCGTTCGGCCTGTGGTTCATGGTGACCGCGCGGATGCTGCTGAAGGCCACGCGCTGAGACCGGTTCGGGATCAGCGCGTCCGGAGCCATTCGCCGACATCGACTGCGGTGCCCTTGGCGCTTTCGCCGATCTTGAGGACGGCGCTGGCCCGCGCGATCACTTCGCCTTCGGTAAGGGCGAGACCCTGCACGAACACCATGCGGCGCGTCACTTTGAGGACTTCGGTCTGGCCATAGACCCAGGCGCCGGATGTAGCGCCGCTCAGATAATCGAGCTGAAGGCTGATCGTCGGCAGGTAATTGTCCCTTACCCGCTCGTCATTGACCCGCGCGCCGAGCGCGAGCTGCATGTCCATCAGCGTCGCGATCATCCCGCCATGCACGGAGAGCATCCCGTTGCACTGGTCGGGCGTGACGCGGAACCCGAGCTCGAACCCCTTGGGCCCGATACGCCAGAACAAGGGGCCGACCAGCGCGCTGAACCCCGAGAAGGGCAGGGTCCGGTAGCCTTGGGGGGCTGGGGGCAGGGATACAGGCGTCACGGAAGCTTCCTCGATAGCGATCGAGCGCTCCCTTTGCGGATCGAGGAGGAATGTCAAATCGGAAACCGATACCTTTTCGCCGCGCCTTTGGCTCTACGGGGATGGTGGACCGGATGCGTGGAAAGCGGATATTGGCGCCTGGCGGTCGGTTCACTGTCAATTTAGCAACTGCTTGGGAAGGTCGACGTCATTCTCGCCATCGGCAGCCTCTGCCCGGTATTGAACAGGTGACACGCCGAATGCAGCTTTGAAGCTTCTGCTGAAATGGGACGCTCCCTTGAAGCCTGCCCGCAATGCTATCTCGCGAACCGTGCTTTCACGGAAACTTTCCGAACCGAGCCACTCGCGAGCCTTTTCGAGACGCTGGCTCCATAACAATCTGGCAAAGGTCGTGTTCTCGGCTTTCAGCAGATAATACAGATAGCGCGAAGACATCCCGCACTGCGCGGCCACATCCTCATGCTTGAGATTTGGATCGGTCAGGTTGCATGCGATCAGTGCCTTGATCTGCGCGACGTGGGTCGCTGCATTCCTCTCTCGGGCTGGTTGCCAATCGATGCTTTCACGGACTCGATTGGCGAGATTTTCTAGAAGCGCATCGACCAGCGGTTCTGCTGCAGATGCGCTAAACTCGTGGCCCAAATCGCTGAGCAAATTAAGCAGACGGCTGGTAATTTCATCAGTACCGTCGATCTTCAGCGGTCCATCGAGACTGTTTGCGGTGGGAAGATGCGAAAGATAGAGGTGCGCTGGAAGGACCGCGTAAAGCACTTCGAACTTTCCACCGTCGGTGAGAGTGTTTGCATGAAATGGGAGGTTGGAATCGACCATCCCCCATTCTCCCGCCTGGATCGAATAGGTGCTGTGAGACCGGACGAGCTTGACCGTTCCGCGTCGAACGAACCAGAGGACCCGCAAACCGGTTTTGTTGCCGCGGATGTGGTGCCAGGCTCGCCGATAGAACACGTCCGAGTTGGAAACCATGCGTATCAGGCTCAAGGGGTGCGAAAGAGCCTTTTGCGCAGTTATCATGAAATCGTCGGTGGCTTTGACCGACAGGTCGCCCTGATAAAATTCGCGTTCGATAAACTCGGCGTATCCGAGGTTTTGGCCATCGGTTTTCCGACCAGCGAAAGTGAAGCTTCTCTGCAACGAGCGCTCTCCCGGGTTCGCGCGATATTCCTGCCGTATATGGGCAAGGCCCGGTCATCATAAAGTAAGCTCCCGTCTCCAGCTGGAAACTGGCCTTGATTGAACTCGCAACATAGCTGAAGACGTGCGCAAGGGGTGGGAAGCGACCGCTATCGTGCAGTGGCCGGCCTTCTTCCCACCTCCAGGCTTACTCGACGTTCCAGGAAGCGCCGGAGATCCCGTCGTGCTCCGATCGTCCGGCTGCTCGGCCTATTCGGTCTTGATCCAGATGCTTTTCGAATTGAGATAGGCCTCGATATGGGGCTTGCCGCCTTCCAGGCCGTAACCGCTCATCTTGTAGCCGCCAAACGGCACCGCCGGGTCCATGGCCTGATAGTTATTCACCCAGACCGAGCCCGCGCGAATGCGCGCGGCAACCCCGTGCGCCTTGCCGATGTCGCGAGTCCACACTCCGCTTCCGAGGCCGAACGGGGTATCGTTGGCCATCGTCACGGCCTCGTCGATCGTATCGAACGGAATTGCCGAGACCACCGGCCCGAAGATCTCCTCGCGCGCGATTTTCATGTCGTTATTGACCCCGGCGAAGACCGTGGGCGGCACGAAATATCCGCTTGCGAGAGCGCCCTCGGTCAAGCGTGCGCCACCGGCCAGGGCGGTCGCTCCCTCTTCATGGCCCGCAGACAAATAGCCGGTGACCCGCTCAAGCTGCTCGGCGGATACGAGGGGCCCGAGTTGCGTCTCGGGGTCGAGGCTGTGCCCCACGCGAAGCGTCCCCGCAAAGTCCGCCACCCTTGCGACGAATTCGTCATATATGGTCCGTTCCACGAATAATCGCGTTCCTGCCGAACAGACCTGCCCGCTGTTCTGGAAGACTGCCATGGCCGCCCCGGTGACAGCGGCATCCAGATCGGCATCGGCGAAAACGATATTCGGCGATTTTCCGCCCAGTTCCATCGTAAGCCGCTTCAGATTTCCCGCGGACGCCTCGACGATCTTCTGGCCCGTCGCGGTGGAGCCGGTGAAGGCCACCTTGTCGACGTCCCGATGCGCGGAAAGGGCGGCGCCGGCGTCGCCGAAGCCGGTGACGCAGTTGACCACGCCCGGCGGAACACCTGCCTCGAGGCAAAGCTCGCCCAGGCGCAGGGGGCTCAGTGCAGCCTGCTCCGCGCATTTGAGGACGAGGGTACATCCCGTTGCCAGGGCGGGCGCGATCTTCCACGTCGCGTTGAACATGGGCCCATTCCAGGGGATGATGCCGCCCACGACGCCGACCGGCTCCTTCACCGTGCAGGAGAATATCCGCCCCGGCAGGGAGTTCGACAATGTCTCCCCGGCGATGGCCACGGCCTGTCCGGCGCAGAAGCGGAAGGTATCGGCAATCAGGCCGACCAACCAGCGCGCATTGGTGATCGGCGCTCCCATGTCGATTGCATCCAGCAAGGCCAGTTCTTCGCCATTCGCTTCGACCAGATCGGCGAGCTTGAGCAGCACGCGCTGGCGTTCGGCGGGCTTGAACCTGCTCCATGGCCCTTCAAAAGCCCGCCTTGCGGCCACGACCGCCCGGTCGATATCCGCCGGGCCGCCCCAGGCCAGTGGATCGATCGCTTCTCCGGTCGAGGGATTGAAGGACTCGAAAGTCTTGCCGGAGAGCGCTTCTTCCCATTTCCCGTCGATCAGCAGCTTCTTGGCGGTACCCGAAAGAAAAGCCGGTGTTGGAGGAGACAGATCATTCATGGGAAATTCCTCTAAAAATTGAAATAGCGGGGAACCCTCGTGCTCGCCATCAGCGGCGAACCTCACGAAAACGGGCGTACCGCGTGAAATAGGGGCCCTCGAAGGCAGTCCAGAAGCTTTGCTTGAGGTCGCCGATCGCCATGACGTCGATGATCTCGGCAGAGGCATGGAAATCGGCCTGGCCCTCGGCCGTGAGCGCAAGGTGGCGGGACACCGCCTCTTCGCTCTCATAGCGCTCGTGTTGCAGGTAGCTCCCGTCTGCCTGTCGAAATATCTGATATTCGACGACATAGGGCTCCTGCGCTTCGGTGACCGGAAACACTTTGTCGAGATACGCCTGGAAGCGCTGCTCTTCTCCCGGTTTGACGTTGTAACGGAAAATCAGATCCACCTGGCCGGGCTTTGACATGCGGGTTTCCATCCTTGTTTCTTGATTCGATGACGCCGTGAGCGAAAGGCTGTACGCCGAGTGTTGATGGGGGCGACCGACAGACAGGCCAGCCCCTGGTTTGCATTTAACGCCACATATGGCAGTTAATGTCAACAATGACGGGATATGACGAACTATGAGCGAGCCGGCACTCCGTGCTTCCGGGTCCAACATTCAGAAGCTCAAAAGCGAAGCAGTCGCCGCTTCTATCGCCGAGCAGGCGCTTCGGCTGTTCGATGAGCAGGGTTTCGATCGGACGACGATCGATGAGATCGCCGCTTCAAGCGGCATCTCGACCCGGAGTTTCTTCCGCTATTTCCGCACGAAGGAAGAGGTCGTCGTCGGCGGCCATGCGGCGTTCGGGCCCAGAATCACGGAAGCTCTTTCGAAGCGTCCGGAGAATGAGGGGGCCTGGCTGGCGCTACGCAGAGCGCTCGACGTTCTTGCCGACAATGTCGCCAGTGATCCGGCTTCCGCCGCGCGGACGATGAGAGTGGTGAACAGCACCGCCAGTCTGCGCGCCCATAGCCTCGAAAAGCATCTGATGTGGGCCGCCGATCTCACGCCTGAGATTTCCCGCCGGCTGGCAATTGCCGATAGCGACGATATCACGGCCCGCACTCTCGTCCATGCGGCGCTTGCATGCCTCGGCGTTGCCCTCGCCAAATTCGCCGAGGATGAGAGCGCGTCCATCCACGCGCTGATCGATCACGCTTTCAAGGCCGTAGCTGATGCAGCGTGAGCTGGGCTTCAATCCTGCGCGTCCTTGTCCGCCTTGGCAGTGAACATCGGGCCGCGATCGAGATAGCTGACGAGGTCGACCTTGGGGCCGGGCGCGCGGCGGGCGAAGAAATCGTCCAATTCGTCATCATTGGGCGGTGGCAGTGAGGAGCCCTTCGACGTCATCTCCGCGATCGCCGCGGAGCCGCGCTTCACCGCAGCGCGCTCGTCCAGCAGGTCGCGCCAGGCGATCAGGTGCGGATAGTCCTTCTCCTCCATTCCGTGGCGCTTCACATAGCCCATCCAGGGATGCACCGCGATGTCGGCGATGGAATAGTCTTCGCCTGCGATGTAGCGCGAGACTTTCAGCCGATCATCGATGTTGCGGAAGACGCGCGCGGCTTGGTCGCGATAGCGGCCCGCGGCGTAGCTTTCCGACTGGCTCGGGATCAGGTGGAAATGGTTCACCTGGCCCAGCATCGGGCCTACCAGCGACATCTGGAACATCAGCCATTTGAGGACTTCCCAGCGCTGCGGCCCGGATGCGGGGAACAGATCGGGCTTATAGGTCTCCGCCAGATAGATCAGGATCGCGCCGGATTCGAAGATCGGCTGGTTCGGCCCGGCGCCGTCATGATCGACGATCACCGGTACTTTCGCGATCGGGTTGAGCGCGAGGAAGGCGGGATCGTAATTCTCGCCGTTCAGCACGCGCACGTGATGAGTGCGATATTCGAGGCCTGCCTCTTCCAGCATGATGGCGACCTTGAAAACGTTGGGACTGCCCATCCCGTAGAAGTCGATCATGTCCATTCTCTCCCGATTGAATAAGGCTCTTTCGGGCGCTTCGGCCGGCTTGGCAACGGTGCGATAGACGCTGCTTGTCATGTCCCTGTGCCTTGCATGCACAAGCGAATGCCTGCACGACGAGAGGGATGAACGCGAAAAGGTTTGCCGGATGACGAAGCTGATATCCTGCCGCCACCAGGGCAGGGAAAAGGTTGGGGAACTCGCAGGAAGCGCGCTGCACGTGCTGAACGCGCCTTCCATGCTCGAACTGATCGCCGCGAGCGGGGCGGATCGGACGGGCGAGATCGTCGCGCTGGCGGATGTCGCCGTGATCGCGCCGATCCCGCACCCACGCCGCAACATCTTCTGCATCGGCAAGAACTATCGCGATCATGTCGCTGAATTCGTGAAGAGCGGCTTCGATGCGACGGCGAAGGAGGATATGCCGGAATATCCGATCGTCTTCACCAAGGCGGCGGACGCGGTGATCGGGCCGGGCGACGCGATCGCCTATCCCACCGGCCTGTCCGACATGGTGGACTATGAAGGCGAGATCGGCGTGGTGATCGGCAAGACCTGCAAGAAGCTAAGCCGGGAGGATGCGCTGTCGCACATCTTCGGCTTCACGCTCATCAACGACGTGACCGCGCGCGACCTGCAGAAGCGCCATGCGCAATGGTTCATCGGCAAGTCGCTCGACAGCTTCTGCCCGATGGGTCCGGCGATCGTGACGGCGGACGAGCTGGCGGCGACCGATATCGCCATCGAATGCCGCGTGAACGGGGAACTGCGCCAGAGCGGCAATACGAGCGACCTGATCTTCGACATGGCGGTGCTGATCGAGACTCTATCCGCAGGGATCACGCTCTATCCGGGCGACGTGATCGCAACGGGTACGCCGAGCGGGGTGGGCGCGGGGTTCAATCCGCCGAAATTCCTGAAGCCGGGGGATGTGGTGGAAGTGTCTTCGCCCGCGATCGGCGTACTGGCGAATAGGGTGGTTTAGTGTCCGGACCTTTCCTCCGTTCGCCCTGAGCTTGTCGAAGGGCCGCTTTTCCTTGCCGAGCTCTCAAAAAAGAGAAGGACGACCCTTCGACAAGCTCAGGGCGAACGGGCTGGGATGATGGCTTACTATCCATACCTCTGCTTCAGCAGATGCCACGCGGCCCGCAGGCCCAGCGCTTCGCCGCCCTTGGGCCGGCCGGGCTTGGCCGCCGGCCGCCAGGCGAAAGTGTCGAAATGCGCCCAGTCGATCCCTTCGCCGACGAACTTGTCGAGGAACAAGGCGGCCGTTATCGCGCCGGCGAAGCCGCTGTCGCCGGCATTGTCCGTGTCGGCGATGTCGGATTTCAGATAATCCGCATAGGCGGCGTGCAGCGGCAGGCGCCACACTTCGTCGTCGCTTGCGCGCCCGCCGGCGATCAGCGCATCCGCCGTTTCGTCCCGCCTCGCGAAGAGGGCCGGCAGATCGGGACCGAGCGCCACGCGCGCGGCGCCCGTCAGCGTCGCGAAATCGAGGATCAGTTCGGGCTCGGCTTCCGATGCGCGAGTCAGCGCGTCAGCCAGGATCAGGCGGCCTTCGGCATCGGTATTGCCGATCTCCACCGTCAGCCCCTTGCGCGATCTAAGGATGTCGCCGGGGCGGAACGCGTTGCCGGCCACGGCATTTTCCACTGCGGGGATAAGGACTTGCAGATGAATTTTCAGACCGGCTTCCATCACCAGCCCCGCCAGCGCGAGCGCATGGGCAGCCCCGCCCATATCCTTTTTCATCAGCTTCATGCCGGAAGGCGGCTTGATGTCGAGCCCGCCGGAATCGAAGCACACGCCCTTGCCGATGATCGTGACGCGCGGGGCACTTTCCTCCCCCCAGTTCAATTCGATCATGCGCGGCGCATGGTGGCGCGCCGCCGCCCGGCCCACCGCGTGGACCATGGGGTAGTCATGCGCCAGCGTATCGCCGCTCGTCACTTTGACCTTGGCGCGGAAGGCCTTCGCCAGCCCTTCGGCTTCCGCTTCCAGCGCGGACGGGCCCATATCCTCGGCCGGCGTGTTGACCAGATCGCGTACGCGGAACACCGCGGCGGCTTCCCTCAGCGCGGGCTCGATCGCCTTGACATCCTGGGTCAGCAGGATGCGCGGGCCGGTGGGCTCCTTCTCCTCGCGATAGCGGGCGAAGACATATTGCGCGGTCTGCCAGCCATGCAAGGCCGGGCCGGGCGATCCGTTCGCCAGGCGATAGGCGCCGGCCGGAAGCCGTTCCGCCAGTCGTGCCAGGCACCAGCTCGACAGTTTTTCCGGATCGGCCACGCCGCCTACGGCGAGCCAGCTGTCGCCATCGGGCACGATCGCGGTGTCGTATGCCTCGCCCTTGAACTTCTGCGCGTCGAGCGCGGCGCGTTGCGGTTGCGACAGCGCCTTCGCCCAATCGGCGAAACTGTCCTTGCTGACGAGATGGATGGGAGTAGCCTGCTGCCCCCTGTCAGGCTGGATCAGCGCGTCCTTGTCATTCATACGTCGCTTCCATGCCGCACCGGGGCGATATTCGCGAGAGGAAATTGACGATGCTGCGCTTTCTGGCCCTGCTGCCGCTTGTCGTGGGTATCGCTGCCTGCGGGTCCGGAACCTCGGATGGCGGCGCCGGAGCCGGCAAGGAGGAGGCGGACAAGATGCAATCCCGTTCCAGTTCTTCCAGCGTGTCGGTCAGCGCGAGCGGCGGTGGCAGCGCTGCGGCGCGATCGGACACCTCCGCCAACGGCGCGCGCGAGGTGAAGGAGAAGACCGAACTCTATTCCTTCGAATATTCCTATCCGGCGCAGGCCGGCGCGATCCCGAAGCTGAAGGCGATGCTCGACACCCGGATGGAGCGGGAAAAGTCCCAGTTCGCGAGCGAGGCGCACGATGCGAAGCAGGGCGCGGAAAAGGATGGTTTCCCCTATCGCGAATACGAGACGGTGACGGGATGGAAAGTCGTCACCGACCTGCCGGACTGGCTGAGCCTGTCGGCCGATTTCTATGCCTTCACCGGCGGGGCGCACGGCAATCACGGCTATGACGCGCTGCTGTGGGATCGTAAGGCCGACACCGCGCGTGAGCCCGTTTCGCTGTTCATCTCGGCCGCGGCGCTCAACGCGGCAGTGACGAAGGAATTCTGCGCCGCGCTCAATCGCGCGCGTGCGGGAAAGAGGGGCGTGCCGGTAAAGCCGGGTTCGACCGATCCGTTCGACGAATGCATCAGCATCGAGGACACGACCGTGATCCTGGGTTCGAGCAACCGCAAGACTTTCGACCGCATCGGCTTCCTGATCGGTCCTTATGCCGCCGGCCCCTACGCGGAAGGCGATTACGAGGTGACCCTGCCGGCGGACAAGGCGATCCTGGCGGTGGTGAAGCCCGAATATCGCGAAAGCTTCTCTTTGGGGCGCTGAGCGGTCTCGCAATTTCGGGCCCACCTCGCTACATGAGGCGGATGACCGAATATCAGACGATTGTCGAAGGCGAGACCGTCCTGCGCGACGGCACGATCAAGCTGCACGGGCCGGAAGGCTTCGACGGGATGCGCAAGGCGGGGCGCCTCGCGGCCGATATCCTGGATGCGCTGGTGCCGCTGGTGCAGCCGGGCGTGACCACGGGCGAGATCGACGACGTCGTGCGCCAGATGACGCTGGATGGCGGTGCAGTGCCGGCGACGCTGGGCTATCGCGGCTATGCGCATAGCTGCTGCGTGTCGATCAACCATGTCGTGTGCCACGGCATTCCGAGCGACAAGGTGCTGAAGGACGGCGATATCGTGAATATCGACGTCACCCCGCTGCTCGATGGCTGGCATGGCGATTCAAGTCGCATGTATCTCGTTGGCGATGTGCCGTTGCGCGCGCGCAAGCTGGTGGACGTGACCCATGAATGCCTGATGCTCGGCATCGAGATGGCGAAGCCCGGTGCGCGGCTGGGCGATATCGGCGCGACGATCCAGGCCCATGCGGAACAGCACCGCTATGGCGTGGTGCGCGAATTCTGCGGCCATGGCCTCGGCCGCCTGTTCCACGACGCGCCCGAAGTGATCCACGCGGCCAAGGCCGGCACCGGCCCCGAACTGCGCCCAGGCATGTTCTTCACGATCGAACCAATGGTCAATCTCGGCAAGCCCTGGGTGAAAGTCCTGGGCGACGGGTGGACGGCGGTGACACGCGACAAGTCGCTTTCCGCGCAGTTCGAACATTCGATCGGCATCACCGAGACCGGCAACGAGATCTTCACGCTGAGCACGCGCGGGCTGCACAAGCCACCTTACAGTGCTTGATAATTGAGTTTTCCGTTCGCCCTGAGCTTGTCGAGGGGCCGTCCTTCTTCTTAGGGCCGTGAAGAGGAAAGCCGTCCTACGACAAGCTCAGGACGAACGAGGTAAAGTCAGGTTCGCTCTAACTCTCCCGCACGGCCCTTATTGCGGCGCCACCCGCAAAAGGTGCGATCGCCAGCATGCCGAGGCTGATCGCACCCGCCAGTGCGATGCCGTTCTCCCCGCCAGGCGCAAGGCTGCCCGCTCCGAAGATCAGCAGCGGCACGGCCAGCGGGATCAGCAGCAGGCCGGCCAGCGCCGAGCCGCCTCTCAGTGCCGCGGTGAGCGCGGCGATCATTACTCCGATCGCTGCAAGGCCGGGCGTACCCGCCAGCAGGCCCAGTTCCACGATGGCGAGGCGCTCGCCGCCGATGCCCAGCAGCGCGGAAACGGGCAGGGCCGCCAGCATCAGCGGCGGGCCGAAGCTCAGCCAGTGTGCGACGATCCTGACCGCGACGCTCGCCTCTTCCGCGATCCCGCGCAGCGCAAGCTGATCGAACACGCCCTGTTCCAGGTCGGGCGCGATCAGGCGGTCGAGCGGCAGGATCGCGGCGAGCAAGGCCGCAACCCAGATCACCCCGCCGCCGGTGCGGGCGAGCAGCGGGCCGTCCGGCCCGACCGCGAAGGGGTAGAGCATGGCGACCGCAAGGAAGAACAGCAGCGGCAGCAGCGAACCGCCGCGCCTGCCGCCCGGCAGCAGCATCGCGAGGTCACGCAGGAAAAGACGGGCGAGCGCGCCCATCATGCCGCGTGGCTTTCAAGGTCGAGCCGGGCCATCCCAGCCAGTGCGAAAGGCTGGTGCGATGCGATCACGGCGATGCCGCCCGCCGCGCAATGGCTTGCGACAAGGGCCTGCACGGCGCCCACTGCCTGCGTGTCGAGCCCGTTCAGCGGTTCGTCCAGCAGCCAGATCGGTGCATCCTGCGCGATCAGCCGCGCTAGGCCCGCGCGCTTGCGCTGCCCGGTGGAGAGATAGCGCACCGGCACGTCGAGCAATTCCGTGAGGCTGAGCCTTTCGCCGATCGCATCCTGTCCGCATGCGCCGTCCAGCCGCGCCCAGAAGCCCAGTGCCTTGTCCAGCGGTAGCAGCGGATCGAGCGCGGGGCGTTCGTCCAGCAGGCCCGCGCTACCGGTGCGTTCCACCGTGCCGGCGAAGGGGCGCAGCAGGCCGGCGAGGATGCGGATCAGGCTCGATTTGCCGATCCCGTTCGCGCCTGTGACATGCAGCGCCTGCCCCGCCTCCAGCGCCAGCTCCAGCCCGACGAACAGGACGCGGTCGCCGCGGCGGCAGGCCAGGTTCGATGCGGCGAGACGGCAGGGTTGCATGACCGCGCGGGATAGGGGAAAGCTTGTGCCCTGCCAAGGAGAGCGCCATGGCCATACCCCGACTGAGCGATGCCGAGCGCGATGCGGCCGTGGCCGAGCTGCCGGAATGGCACCTGCGCACCGATGGGCTGGCCATCGAACGCAGCTTCCGTTTCCGGGATTTCAACGAAGCGTTCGGCTTCATGACCTGCGTGGCGCTGCTGGCCGAGAAGCAGGATCACCATCCGGAATGGTTCAACGTCTATTCGCGAGTGGAGATCACGCTCACCACGCATGAGGCGGGCGGGCTGTCCCAGCGCGACGTCAGGATGGCGAAGGCGATCGACGCGCTATAGCTTGGTTGAGACAAGCCCATCTCCCCCACCGGGGGGCGCTACAGCGCAGGGTTGTCGTAGCAGTGCCAGGTGAAGATCGCGATCGAGCCGCGATGCGGCCGCCAGGCTTCCGCAAGTGCCCGCGCGCCTTTCTCGTCCGGCCGCGCGTCCAGGCCCAGGATGCGATGCAGGCCCGCCTGCACGCCGAGATCGCCCGCCGGCCAGATATCCGCCCGGCCTTCCGCGAAGAGGAGATATATCTCCGCCGACCAGCGGCCGATGCCCCTGATGCGCGTGAGGTCCGCAATTGCCGCTTCGTCATCGTGGGGCAGATTCTCGAGGTCGAGTGCGCCGGTGACGACGAGCTCGCACAGCGATCGGGCATAGCCCTGCTTCTGGCGCGACAGTCCGCAGCCGCGCAACGCGTCGAAATCGGCCGCCAGCAGATCCGCCGGAGCGAGCTCTGGGCCGAGCAGCGCTTCGAGCTTGTTCCACACGGAATTGGCAGCCGCGACGCTGACCTGCTGGCCCACGATCGTGCGCAGCAGTGTCCGGTATCCGGTCTCGCGGATGCGCGGTTCGGGATAGCCGGCCAGTTCCAACGCGCGGGCGACGGCGGGTTCGATGCTCGCAACCCGATCGATTCCCTCGCGAATTTGGCCTTTATCGAGCCCCATTGGTCCTCCCGCTTGTAAAACAGCAAGATTACCCTTAGCAGCGCGCCCAAACATCCGACAGTTCGGATCGGGACAAGGACAGCATCAAGATGCCCAAATTGATTGTGGTCAACCGGGACGGGGAAGAAGCCGAGCTT
Organism: uncultured Erythrobacteraceae bacterium; assembly: GCA_946482075.1. The sequence continues at coordinate 5,771 of CAMLQG010000005.1, read as the reverse complement.
GAAGCGCGGGCCAACAGCACCGTCATGGAGACCATTCGCGACAATGGTTATGACGAACTGCTCGCTCTGTGCGGTGGCTGCTGCAGCTGCGCGACCTGCCACATCTATGTCGACGACGCCTTCCTGGGCCAGATGCCCAAGATGATCGAGGATGAGGACGACCTGCTCGACAGCTCGGACAATCGCCAGGCCAATTCGCGCCTGTCCTGCCAGATCAAGATCACCGACGAGCTCGACGGCCTGCGCGTCATCATCGCGCCCGAGGATTGATGCTCCAGGGTCTGTGCTCTGGTATTGAGTACAGACCCTAAGCCATTGCAGGATCGGCGCAGCGGCCCTAATCCCATCCGCATGAACGCTCCCTCCGTTACCCAGGATACGCTGCACCTGATCGGCAATACGCCGCTCGTCCTCCTCAAGGGGCCGAGCGAAGCGGCGGGCTGCGAGATCTACGGCAAGTGCGAATTCGCGAATCCCGGCGCTTCGGTGAAGGATCGCGCCGCGCTGTGGATCGTTCGCGATGCCGAATCGAAAGGCCTGTTGCGGCCGGGCGGCACCATCGTGGAAGGCACGGCGGGCAATACCGGGATCGGCCTGGCGCTGGTGGCCAATGCGCTGGGCTACAAGACGATCATCGTCATGCCCGAGACTCAATCGCGCGAGAAGATGGACACGCTGCGCGCGCTGGGCGCGGAACTGGTGCTGGTGCCGGCGGCGCCTTTCTCCAATCCCGGCCATTTCGTCCACACCTCGCGCAGGCTTGCGGAAGAGACCGAAGGTGCGATCTGGGCCAACCAGTTCGACAACACCGCCAACCGCAAGGCCCATATCGAAAGCACGGCGCCTGAATTGTGGGAGCAGATGGGCGGCCGTATCGACGGCTTCACTTGCGCCGCGGGCACGGGCGGCACGATCGCCGGCGTGGGCCTCGGCCTCAAGGAACGGGACGAGTCGGTCACCATCGCGCTGTCCGATCCGCATGGCGCGGCGCTGTTCAACTATTACGAGCACGGCGAATTGAAGGCCGAAGGCACGTCGGTCGCCGAAGGGATCGGGCAGGGCCGCATAACCGCCAATCTCGAAGGCGCGCCGATCGACACGCAGTTCCGCATCTCGGACGAGGAAGGCCTCGAATGGGTCGGGCGGTTGCTCAAGGAAGAGGGGCTGTGCCTGGGCCTCTCCACCGGCATCAACGTGGCCGGAGCCGTTGCGCTCGGCCGCCAGCTCGGCGCAGGATCGCGCATCGCGACGATCCTGTGCGATACCGGCTTCCGCTATCTGTCCTCACTCTACAATGCCGAATGGCTGAAAGCCAAAGGCCTGCCGGTGTTCGACTGGTTGCGCTGAGCGCGCCATGATTGACTGCTGCGCCTGATCGGCTAGCCTCTGCCCATGCCGGTATTGCCCACCGAAAACGACGCCACCGACGCCAGGGCCCTGCTCCTGTTCAAGGGCGGGCGGCGGAACGAAGCGATGCAGCGCCTGCAGATAGGCCTGTTCGGCCTGGGCGCGATGCTGCTGATCGTCGCGCTGGCGAACATAATCATGGAACGCGCGAAGGAATCCGAAGCGGCGACCGTTTCGTCCGAAGCGCCGTTGATCAACATTCCGCCGCCGGCCACCCCGGTGAACGATCCGCTGGTCGATGCAGGCGTGGTGCCCGATCTTCCGATCTCCGCGCAACCCGCCAATCCGAACACCGCGCGGAGTGGTGCGCCTGCCGCGGGCGATCGCGGCGTTGCCGCCCCGAAGCAGCGGTAGGGCAGATGTGCTTTCTTGTGTCTTCCAAGCTCCGTTCGGCCTGAGCCTGTCGAAGGACAGCTTTTCCCTTCAGCGACGGAAGAAGTGAAAGACGGTCCTTCGACAAGCTCAGGACGAACGGTTACGGGTAGGGCGAAGTTATCCCACCCAAGGTTTCGCTGGCTCGCGTTGATCGCGGCAGTGGTCGCGCTCGCTGCCGCGGCCGTAACCGGTCTCGCGATGCGCCGCCCGGCGGAACTGCCGTCCATGGGGCTGTTCACCACCCTGCCGATCTATTGGAACGAGGCCTCGGGCTTGTCCGACCTGCTGGCCGACGATCGGGCCAAGCCCTGGCCGCGCGCGGTGCTGGAGCAACGCTACCGCGTCCAGCCGCTCGATCTGCTGGAACCAGCGGGTGCAGGGAAGCCTGATCCGCTCGGGGCCTATCGCTACCTCCTGCTCGCTCAGCCGCGTGCGCTTTCCGCAGGTGAGAACGTGGCGCTAGATGCATGGGTACGGGCCGGGGGCAGGCTGCTGCTGTTCGCCGATCCGATGCTGACGGCGCAGTCGATCCACGCGATCGGCGATGCGAGGCGGCCGCAGGACGTGGCCTTGCTGTCTCCCATACTCGGCCATTGGGGCTTGCGGCTGGAATTCGAAGATACGCAGCCCGCGGGAGAGCGGGTGGTGGAACTGTTCGGCGCGCGGATTCCGGTGGAACTCGCCGGGCGCCTCGGTCCGCTTCCCGGCGCGGGCGAGGCATGCGCGATCCTGGCGGATGGGATCGCCGCGCGTTGCGCGATCGGCAAGGGCGCCGTGCTCGTCGTGGCGGATGCGGCGATGCTCGACACCGCGGATGAGGGCCGGTCTGCACGGGAAGCCGGGCTGGCAACACTGCTCGATAAGGCGTTCGCGGGCTAGCGAAATCCTCTCCGGCATGGGGGGAATCTGGGGAAATCGCGGGAATGGGCATCGGGCCGTGGATTCTGCGGTCCGGAGTCGCGGTTTTTCGCGGCTTTGCAAAGCATTGCGATGGAAACTTCCCGGCTCTGGCTGCGCTAGGCTGTGAATAAAAACAGCCATTTATTAGATTCTCCCGTGATTTCCCGTGATTTTCCCTTCCATCCCGTGTCCGCCCGTATTATGAGGTGAGTCCATCGGACATGGTTCCAATCCGCATTCCGTCAGGGGGATGAACCCGTTCGCGCGCCTGCGCGGCCGGGGTGGGGAGGACTTTGATCGTTACGGGATTTGCCCGGCCATTATGGGGGCTTTTGAGCGTGTCGGCAGCGCGGCCATTCGGCGGTTACAGCGGACAGGGATTTTCCCTGAGGGGCGACAAGAGTCGCTTCGTCCTGCCGCCTGCTTTCCGCAAGGCCGTGGCGGAATCGAGCGACGACCGCATCCTCTGCGTCGCCAAGCATGATCGTTGGGAATGCCTCATGGGCTTCGGCCTGTCCCGCAAGGACGAATTTCCCGCCCAGCTCGATCGCGAGGAAGAGCTTGCCGTGCGTCGCGGCGAGGATTTCGACCGCGACACCCGCGCATCGCAGCTCAACGGTTTCCTCCAGCTGCCGTTCGATTCCAGCGGCCGGTTCGTCCTGCCGGATTATCTGGTCGGCCTGGGCAAGCTGACGGACGGCGTCTTCTTCCAGGGCGGCGGCAGCTTCTTCACGATCTGGAGCCCGAAGGAACTCTACAAGATGACGACCGGCTGGGAAGGCGCGCAGGCTGCCTGCCGCGCCATGGAAGCCGACGCGAAAGGGCGCAAGGCATGAGCGCGCCCCATATCCCCGTGCTGCTCGATGACGTGATCGCCGCGCTCGACCCGCATCCCGGCAGCGTGATCGTGGACGCCACGTTCGGCGCCGGCGGCTATACGCGCCGGCTGCTCGATGCGGGCGCCACGGTCCATGCCTTCGATCGCGATCCGGATGCCATCGCCGCCGGCCGGCACTGGCAGGAAACCGGGGAAAACCCGCCGCGCCTGGTTCTCCATGCGCGCCGCTTCTCCGAAATGGTCGCTGCTCTGGCAGAGGAGGGAATCGCGCGGGTCGACGGGGTGGTGATGGATATCGGCGTGTCTTCGATGCAGCTCGACCAGGCTGTGCGCGGCTTCGCCTTCTCGCTCGACGGTCCGCTCGACATGCGCATGAGCCAGGAAGGCGAAAGCGCGGCCGACTTCCTGAACACCGCCAGCGAAGCCAGCATCGCCGACGTGCTCTATCGCTATGGCGAAGAAACCCAGTCGCGCCGTGTCGCCCGTGCGATCGTGGCGGCGCGTCCGCTCGCGACTACCGGCGAACTCGCCCGCGTGGTCCGCAAGGCGCTCGGCTATCGCCCCGGCGCGCCGAAGGACCCCGCCACTCGCAGTTTCCAGGCGATCCGCATCCATGTGAATGCGGAACTGGACGAGCTGGACGCTGCGCTGATGGGCGCCGAGAGCCTGCTGGGCGAGGGCGGCAGGCTGGCCGTGGTCAGCTTCCACAGCCTGGAGGACCGCATCGTCAAGCGTTTCCTGCGCGCGGCCTCGGGCGCGGATGCCGGCGGATCGCGCCATCGCCCCGCCGCCAATGACGGCCCTCGTCCGACCTTCGCTTCCGTCAGCAAGGCGATCCGCCCGTCGGACGCGGAAACCGCCGGCAATCCCCGCGCGCGTTCCGCTACCCTGCGCCACGCGGTGCGCACCGCCGCGCCGCCGCGGCAGGAGGCTGCGTGATGGTTCCACGCAATCGCCTCGCTTCCATCGGCTGGGCCTTCGTGCTCGCGATCGCCGCCGCGATGGTCCTTGGGCTGACGTTCAAGGTCAATTCGGTGAAAGGCGAGGTCCGCCTGGCCGAACGCCGCATCGTCGCGCTGGAGCGCGAGAAGCTGATGCTCGAAACCGAGTTCGAGACTCGCGCCAACCAGCAGCAGCTGGCCGATTGGAACGATGTCGATTTCGGCTATGTCGCGCCCAAGGCAGCGCAATATGTCGAAAGCGAAAGGCAGCTCGCGCAATATGGCACGCCGCGCGCGCCCGGCGCCCCGGCCCCGATCCGCGTCGCCAGCGCCGATCTCGCGCCGGACCGTTCCTCCGGCTTCCCCTCGATGGTGTCGCCGCTGACGGGCCGGGCGATCGCCGCCGAAATGCCCGATGAGAAGCGCGATGAGCATAACGGCCTGCAGGCGCTGTCGGAACAGCTCGGCCGCAATGCCGCCCGCATCGCGCTGAGTGCGCGCGAGGCGGCCGAATGACCGCGATCAGCGTCAGCACGGCCATTTCCACCGGCCGTGTCCGGTTGGTCGACATACGGCAGAAATCGCTCCTCACTGCGCGGCTGCGCGTGCTGTGGGTGCTGGCCGTCTTCACCGTGATCGCCTTCATTTCACTGCTGCGCATCGCGATTCTCGGCATGATCGAGCCGCCGCGCGCCGTCGCGTCGCTGAGCGAGGCGCTGCTGCCCTCGCGCGGGGAGATCACCGATCGCAATGGCGTGCCGCTGGCGCGCGCGTTCCCGGCCTATGCCCTTTGGTTCAACCCCACCGCGCTGGACGATGGCGGATCGCCGCTGGTCAAATCCCCGGAAAAGGTCGCGGCTGAGCTGGTTCGTATCTTTCCCGACATGGACCAGGCGAAGCTCGCCAGGCGGCTCGCCGGCGGCAAGCAGGGCTACTTGCGCCGCCGCGTCCTGCCGGAGGAGGCCAATCGCGTGCTGGGGATCGGCGAATTGGCGTTGGAGATCCCGGAAGAGAACGACCGCTTCTATCCGCAGGGCATGATGGCAGCCCATGTGCTGGGCTATGTCGATGATGACGGGCATGGCCGGGTGGGCATGGAATCCGTGCTCGACAAGCAGTTGCTGGATCCGGCGTTGCGCGGCAAGCCAGCGGCGCTGTCGATCGACATGCGCGTCCAGGGCGCGCTGGAGGACGAGCTGCATCGCGGCATGCTGGCGGTGAACGCCAAGGGGGCGGCCGGGATCATCCTCGACGTGGACACGGGCGAAGTCCTCGCTCTCGCCTCGCTCCCCAGCTTCGATCCGAACAAG